>JADHXR010000028.1 GCA_016782865.1 Phycisphaerae bacterium | reverse complement strand
CTACCGCTCTGCCTCGGAGCTTATGGATGACATCCAGAATTACCTGGAAGGTGCTCCTTTGATAGCCGGGCCCGAATCAACAATGTACCTGATCAGTAAGTTCGTGAGGCGAAAACAAGGGCTGGTAGCCGCCATCGCAACAGTGCTGGTGGTGCTTATTGCCGGAGTCGTGGTTTCGACCGTCTTGGCCATTGGCCAGGCCCGCGCCCGTTCCGAGGCACAGTCTATCGCTGACTTTCTCAGGACCGGGGTTCTGGGAACGGTGGCCGACGCCAAGGTAGGTGAAGCAACCGTCAGCTATGTTCTCGACGCCGCTTCGAAGAACCTCGAGGGCAAGTTCACAGACCGGCCGCTCATTGAGGCATCGATCCGCGAGACATTGGGCGGGACGTACCGGTTGCTTGCCGAGTCAGCAAAGGCAGAGCAACAGTGGTTGCGTGCGCTGCAAATCTATCAACACCATCACGGTGAGGGGCATCCGGCTATGCTTAGGGCAAAGGACGGCCTTTACTGGGTCTACGATGATCAAGAACGGCACTACGACGCCGAGCGCCTGCGGACGAAGATGCTACAGGTCGGGCCAGATATAGACGAACAGCCACATGGGGGCAACATGGGGGCTCTTGCCCACACGTATCATCACCTGGGCAAATACAAGGAAGCAGAATCCTTGTTCAACAAGATATTAGAGATAGTCCGGCGTGAGCGGGGAGAAGATTACATTCGCTTTTATCCTTTTGTTGTATGCAATCTTGCACGTGTGTACGCGGACCTGGGCCGGTACGACGAGGCAGAGCAGTTATTTCGCAAGACGTTTAAGATCCGCGAGTGGGATGCGGAGTCTCGTTATAGGCTGGTGTACACAGCGGACCTGGCCAACATGTATAGAGATCAGGGCCGATATAGGGAAGCAGGGCCACTACTTGAGAAGACATTGAAGACACAGCGCCGGCTGTTGGGGGACGGGCACAAGCAAACGTTGCAGTCCATGTACGGCCTTGTACGAGTGTATACAGTTCAGGCGCGTTACGAGGATGCACAAAGTCTGCTTGACGAGGCGCTGGAGACAGGGCGCCACCGGCTGCGAGAAGGACACCCGGCAATACTGCGCTTTGTGAACGCTCTGGCCGTACTACGTACGAAACAGGAGAATTATGTGGGAGCCGAGGGGCTCTTCAATGAAGCACTACAGGGCAGACAGCAAGAGTTGGGTCCCGACCATCCTGAGACGTTGGAATCCAAGAACGACCTGGCCGTGCTGTGCATGAAGCAAGCTCGCTACGATGATGCGGAACGACTGTTCCGCGAAGCACTGGAAGGCAGACGCCGCAAGCTGGGTGACACTCATCCACATACGTTAGAGTCGTGGAACAACCTGATCGACCTCTACGAAGCCTGTGACAAGCCGGAACAGGCCGAAGAGTGGCGAGCAAAACTTCCGCAAAAGCAAGCCACAACAGAGTAGCTGATGCTCCTGCAATTGAGCCTGGCGCCAGAATATTTGGCCCAGTCCCACCAGTCAGCCTGGTTTTTGTTTGGCGAAGCTTTCTGTACTGGTGTCCGTGGTTTGTCCGACATTGAACGTCCGCTGTATGCTGCACGACTAAAGAGTTTTCGTCTCAGCATTGTCGGACTGAACGGGATCCGCCTCCGGGACGATTACCATGGCGCCCATCTTTCGCGTGCCGTACGATTCGCGGTTGTAGCCGATAATGATTGGCTTGCCGATTTTCGCCCTGATCGTATTTGACAATATATCATCGTTTCGCTGACGTCCAGGTCGTCCGCCAGGGTTTTGTATTTCACCGGGCAACTCGACGTCAACCGTTAGCCCTGCGGGATAGTCACCATTTCTCCCAGACGATTCTCTACGATCATAATCTTACCGAGGGGGTACCAGCCGTCCGGCTGGCGGCCCGGGATGGCGAGTTTGACTTTGGGTTTTTCCGACTTACGGTCGAGGATGCCGATCTGCAGGTCGCATTCGCCTGCGGGCATCTCTGGCGGGACGGTGACGGCATTGTCGTAGAGATTGTCGCCCGGCAGCCAGGTTGTGATGTCGGCGTCGGTGGTGAGGATTTCGGTTTTCTTGTTGCTCTTGAGGCGAAGAGCGAGGGGGAACTTCCTGTAACAGGGCGCTACGCCTGCGTTTTCCCACCATGAGGTGAAAGAGAGTTTCTCGCCGGGCTTGAGAGCCGCCGGGTAGGTGAACTTGCGCAGGATGAATCTGTAGCCCATTACTCGAAGCCAGCTATCGACCGAGGGCTTCCACTCTTCGGGCACCGGCGAGGACTTGGCGTTGAAGGAGGAGATGTGCCACTTGAGCGACTCGGCGATTATGTGGTCGACGTCCCAGCCCATGTCCTTCCAATGCTGCATCACCCAGCAGACCTCCAATGTCACCGGGGCCTTCTTCCAAGCCTCCGCCGTGCCGAAATTGATGATGGCCTGCGGATAATAATCGTTCATGTGCGACCACGTCGGGCTGAATCCTCCCATATCGCCGAGACAATCGACCCTCCAGCCGACGTTGGCGCGAGAGAGGGCGTAGCCGTTTGTCTTCTCGTCGGTCAGGAGCATAACGAGATGCGTTTCTTTGAACGAGTCGATGTAGGCGTCGACCAGCGCGCGCCTGGTTTTGCCGGTTAGAAGGGCAGAGCCTGCGCCCTCGCCCCAGGCGCCGACTATCGAAACGTCTACGCTTTCGAGGTCGGCGTGCCCGTCATAGCGCTCGCCGAGGTTCTTTATCATCGCGGTGAAGTGTTTGACGTATCGCGGGTCCTCCGGATCTACCTGCCATTTCCTTTCCCTCCAATCCTTCTTGTCGCCGACCAGGGTGCGATACCAGCCGGGGACGTCGTTCTGGTTGCCCGTTCCGTACGGGGCTATGCGCAGCATCAGGCTCTGGCCTCGCTGGCGTGCGGTGTCGAGGGCTCTGTCTATCAGATCCCAGCGGTATTTGCCCCGCTCCGGCTCGATGAATTTCCAATAGATCCGAAAATAGGCTATCGTCGTATCGGGATGGTCTTTGTTGGTCAGGTCGCCGTCGAAGTCCTGATAGATGATGGGCTTGCCCTCTGTCCAGCCTTTGGCTTCGTTGAGCGTGTCGCCGTTAAACCTCTGGAAGGTCATAAAGCCGATTCCGGGGTTCGTCAGGACGTCGTCGATCTCCTGGGGCCTGACGATGACGGTCTCCTGTGCGAGGCCCGGGGCACAGAATAGCGCGATTAGAATCATTGCGATTGAAATGCCTGCGATTAAACGTGAGATTCTCATGAGAACTCCAGCAAAAGTAATTCAGTTGACTCTGAAACCGAGATGGATTATACTTATCGGCATAAATTTGTGTCAACTTAGTATTTGGCGAATTGAATCGTTGACAAAGCGGTTGAAGTCGCGCTATAATATGGCGACCTAGGAAATAAGGAGACTGAAAATGACTGAACATATGCATTATACGTTGGCCTTCGGGGCTTTTAGCCACTGGGAATTGCTCGTAGTCCTTATAATCGCTCTGCTGATATTCGGCCGGAGGCTGCCCGATATCGCGCGCAGCATGGGCAAGAGTCTGACCGAGTTCAAGAAGGGAATCAACGAGGCCAAAGAGACCAAGGACGAATTCGTAAACGACGTCAAGGAAATGGGTGATGACGTGGCCAAGGAGGCCAAGAACGCCGCGGGTCTGGACGAGCCCGACGATATCATGAGCTGACCCGCCTTCAGGCCGCAGCCGCTGCACAGTGCGCCTCCTCACCAAAATGGGCAAAGAGAAAGAGAAGAAGAAAAAAGAGCCTCCAGAGACTCTTGACACCACTATGAGCCTGGGCGACCACCTTGAGGAGCTGCGCACCCGGCTGATCCTCGCCATTCTCGGCCTGCTCGTCGGAACCGTAATTTGCCTGTTCTTTGGCAAGCATATTATTGCCTTCATTCAGGGCCCATTCGACAGGATTATGAAGGGATATGCCAAAGAAAAAGTGGGGGAATTCCAGGCACCGTGGACTTATCTCTCGGATGCATTCTTCAACAACATGCTTGGGGCCATAGACTCCGACCCCAACGCCCCTGAGATCGATCCGAATGTCGTGACATATGCGCAGAAGATCTACGCCGACACCGTTACATCGCTTTCTGAGGACCCGGACTACGTCGCCGCCGTGGCCGAGGTGCACTCTTCTGCGTCGGGTAAGCTGGTGGTGCTTGCGCCCGCTGATGCGTTCACAGGATTCATGAAAATATCGCTGATCTCGGGTTTGATCATCTCGTCGCCATGGGTATTCTATCATTTATGGATGTTTGTCGCCGCCGGTCTGTATACAAGTGAGAGGCGATACGTTCGCATCGCGGTGCCTTTCTCTACGGTGCTGTTCGTCATCGGCGCTCTGTTCTTTCTTCTTCTGGTTGCTCCGTTGTCACTTAAGTTCTTCCTCGGCTTCGGCCACTACATAGGCCTTTCGTCCAATTGGACTTTCCAGGGGTATATCTCGTTTGTGACGATGCTGATGCTCGTCTTCGGATTGGGCTTTCAGACGCCGGTTGCTATCTTCGTGATCAACAGGACGGGGCTGGTTTCGATCGCAGCCCTGAAGAGTTCGAGGAAATACGTTATCGTCGGCATGTTCGCGTTAGCCGCGATAGCCACCCCGCCCGATGTCATTTCCCAGATAACTCTCGCGGTGCCGCTCTATGCTTTGTTCGAGCTCGGGATACTGCTGAGCTGGCTCGCTGAGCGCAAGAAGAAGGAACAGGAAGCAGCCGATTCGGGTTCCGATTCCGATTAGACTCCGCTTGCTGCATTCTGTTCGGCCTAAGGACCGTACATGAAATAACTTCCCGTTTTGGCTGGGCAATTGCACCGCATCTTCGGCTGCTCCTCAATCGTGGAATCCTCACTGTAGAATAGCTACAATTCCGGCTCCACTCACTCGATCGCACCCAAATCTACGGCACACTTGGACCCCAAATTCGAGAATTTATTTCATGCACAGTCCTAACGTTTGACCTCGTAGTAATATGTGGCGTAGCGACCGTCAATAGCAAAGGTATTGCCTGAGCGTTCGATCTGCCCGCCGGCGGGAACGCCGTAGACGTCCACGACCTTCGCCGAACTTAGGGGGGCGCCTTTGAAGGTAAGCGTTGCCTGCACCGGTTCGAGCAGCAGGGGAGGGCCGCCCGTCTCGATCAGCTTTGTGCCGTCTTCGTTATAGACCGTGCCGTATTGTTTGTCCTGCGCCATCGCCGTGATGAGAATGTGCGCCGATTCGATCAGGGGCCGATTGTCCAGCGGCGTGAAAAGCAAACTGACAAAGGGCGTCGGCCCAACCTCGACTGTCACGCCGGGCAGATCAAAGGCCAGGCCGCCTGCGAAGCCGATTACGCCCTGCGTCTTCTCGGAACGGACGGTAACCACTTTGTCGCCGTAATCCCACGTGAGCTGGCCCGTGTTGCTCGTAATCGTCTGTGCCTGGCGATCCCAGTAGGCCGACAGGTTGCCAAGATGCGAGGGGGGTTGACCGTCTTCGACTTTCAGTGTCACGCGGCCTATGGCCAGCGCCTCTACGGGAGTATCTGCGTGGGCGAGCAACTCGTTCTGATCATAGCCCACCAGGCCGTGCTTTTGTGCCAGCGAGTCGATTCCGGCGAAAATGTCGGCGGTCGAGAGCCTGCGTGCCGAGACTATGTCGCCTTCGTCAAGATGGTTGTTGTAAATGGCGCAGGTCAGAGCTGGGAACTGGCCGAGATAATGCGGCGTGCAGGTGACATAGGATCTCATGCTGGGCCAGCCGTTACCCATGTAGGCGCGGGAGGCGGCGAAGTGATAGGATGCGTCCCAGCCCTGGAGCCCCATGCCGTAGAACGCAAACAGCGGGGCGATCTCGGCCTTCGATTGGTTGGGCGGCAACTGTGTCCATTCGGTCATGATAAAGGGCTTGTCCTCGACCTGCCAGAATCCGCTCGAGAGGATTCCGCGACCTGCCTTGGTCATGTGTGTGCCGTTGGCCACCGAGCCTGTTGTGATGTTGTGGCCGCCTGCGCCTCTGTCAGGCAGGTCATTGTAAAGATCCATTCGGTAGCCGTCGGCTTGGGTGATAACGTGTGGGTAGAACAGCGACCACGTCATGTAAATACCGTTGTCTTTGAGGGTCGAGAACCACCGGTCCCACTTGTCCAGTTTGGCGGGGTCGAACTGCGGCTTACGGCCGGTCGCTTGCAGGAGACCGAGCACGCTTTGTACGGGATGCTGGCGCACCATCTTGATCCCGTGCTTGGCATAGAACCTTGCCTGGCGATGCTGCGACTGGACCGTTTCGGACATTCCCGCGTCGACTCCCCAGAACTTTACGGCGGTCCCGTCCTCGAAGGCGAAATCCTTTCCGTCTCGCTTGAGAAACCCGTGTGTCCCGGCGGGTTTCTCGATCAGATAGCTCATGTCGATAATGGATTCGGCTGAATGCGGATCGGGGCCCGCCATGAGCATGAACCAGTCATCCGGCCCCGGCGCCGGCGGATTCGGATCGGGCCTGACGACGCCGGTCGGCGCCCAGGGGAAGTTGGTGAAAGCCATCACGTCGATGCCGCCGTGTGTGTCCTTGTCGGCCCCGTTGCGGTCGGAAATGCGTACCTTCAGTGTATGCGAGCCTCTTGCCATCTCGAATACGTCGCCGAACGTCCAGGCGATAAATCGTATGTCGATGCCGGGATCGACCAGATCGAGCCGGCTTGTGACGTATGACAGGTCGATTGCAAGCCAGGGTCCGTTGTCGATGCTGTAGCTGTAATCGCCGCCGCCGTTGCGGTTTCTAAACGGGTTGAGCCTGATCCACCAGGTGTAGCTTCCGCCTTCGGTGACGGTAAATTCATGATGAATGAACGCGCGGCATTTCACGCCTGGCGAATAAAGTTCAGACGCTCGAAATCTCCGGGATGATCAAGGGCGGCTTGTGCGTAACCCGGGATTACTGTCTCGATCATGTCTTCGCTGTCGCCGAAGTGGCGCGTGAAGATTTCTCCAAAAACGGCCCGGTAGTCGGTCTTTCTCTCGACGTAGCGCCCCTTCACGCTGAACATGTCTCCATCGGCCCACGTGGATGCGTCGCAGTTGTATACGCCGCCTCGGACCCGGCCTCCGGCTACGAACATCACGCAGGCGTGGCCGTGGTCGGTGCCCCGGCTGCCGTTCTCTTTCGAGGTGCGCCCGAACTCGGTCATGGTGACAATGAGAAGCTTGTCCCACTGGTCCTGCAGGTCGCGGTAGAAGGCCCCGAAGCCCTGCGCCACCTGGGCCAGAAGGTCTCCGTGCTGGCCGTAGATTTTTCCCTGGTTGGTGTGGTTGTCCCAGCCACCGATATTGACGCCGAGTACGCGGGCCTCGGTTCTCTTCAAGAGCATAGCGATCTGTTCGAGTCTGTCGCCGAAGGCCCCGCCTGGATAACTTGCTCCTCCCGAAGCCACATAGGGCCCCTGGGCCACCGCGTCCTGAACGATGTTCATGGAGTTGGCAAGCGCCAGGCCTGTGCCGTACACCAAATCCCGATAGGGCTTGCCGCCGAAATCATGGGGGCCGCCATAGGCGCCGAGCAGTCCGCTGCCGTCGGTTCCCTGTGGCGTGCTCGGTGACTGCCCGATGAATTTGATCGACCCGGCCGGGTCGCCCGAGAAAGAGAACGTCTCGGCGTCCCCTATCGTCGGGATCGGCAGAGGACCTTTGAGGGCTACCATCTGTGAGTTGGACATGGCCGCGGCGACCAGGTTGTTCTCAAGCGGATTCATTGTCGACGCCACCTGGCGGTAGATCATGCCTTCCTCAAACGATGGATCTCCGGGCACGCCGTTCTCCCAGTACTGTCTGCTGTCAAAGTGTGACTTCGACTGTCCGGCGTAACCCACGCGGTGGATGATCGCCAGGTTGCCCGGTCCGTCGGTGCCGGTCAGAGCGGGGTGGTTGTAAATCTCCATCATCGGCGCCATGCGTGGATGCAGACCTGCGAAGTCATTGCCCAGATCGATCGCGCTGGTGCGCGGTATAAACAGGGTCGGGCGATTGGCCTGGTTGTATTCGGAGTCCCCATACGGAATGACCGTATTGACCCCGTCGCTGCCTCCTCGCTGGAAAATGAAGATCAGTTTCGTGTCGGGAGCCACCCTGGCGGCGAGAGCATTGTCTTCGAAGATGTCGGATTTGACAAAAGTCAGACCTGCCCCCACGGCCGTGAGACTTCCGGCCCGGAGAAATTCGCGTCGTGTCCAACTCATTCTTGATTCCTTTGTCTGCAATCTATATCCTTAGTCTTGTTCTACTGAAAGTTCCATTGCGGCATGCTGAGCAGCAAGCCGACAAACTCTTCGACCCGGTCCTTGAAATCCTGAGGGTTCAGCCGATTCAGGCGCAGCGGCACACCGTTGGAATTCGTGGCCAGGTAATCCAGCAGCAGGCTTCGGTTTGCCTCGGGCAGCATGTTCTGGTAAAGCAACTCGTCGAAGTAAGCCAAGATCTGCAGCGTTGTCTCCAGATTCCGCTCGTCCATGAATAGAAGCGCATCCCAATAGTAATCGGACTTGCGATTCTGCGCCAGGTCTCGGACGAAATCAATCCGCTCGAGCATAGATGCTGTGTCGATCCAGTCGAAACCCAGTTCCGAGTAACCATCGGGATCATCCCGGGTGAACAGGTGCATGCCCATGGCATTGTTCAGTCCTGGGAGCCCATTGCCGCTGGCGCCGGCGTCGAGCGCCCGCAGGCTGCTATTTATGAACTCGACGGGCGTCTTGACCTTGGTCCGGTACGCGGTCTCGGACCAAAAGAGGCTCGACTGGTTTACCGGGTCAAGCATCGCTTGCATGACTGTTCTGATATTGCCCACGGGCGCTGTCGAGTTCCACGCTGCGAGCATCTCAGTCAGCAAGTCCTCGAGTTCGGCCGGGGCGGTGCCGTCCTTGTACGTCGCAAGCGTGATATTGTCGGAGACGAATTTCTGGATCAGTTTGATGCAAATGAACTCGGCGCTCGAGGGATGGCTCGCTATGGACCGGATAACATCCAGGGTGTCCCTCAGACCTGTCAGACCCATGCGGCCCGATCCGCGCCCCTCGGGAATTACGATCCGGTCGGGCGTGCCATCGAAGAGTACTTTTCCGGATGTGTCGTACTTCTCGGGATCGAAGCCGAACGTCCATATCCCATTGAGGTCCCCCTTCTCGGTGCTTCCGGGCAGGATCCGGCGGTCAATCAGCCTGGGCAGAATGGACAAATCGGAACTGTTGAGTGTCCCGTTATGGACCTGAATCGCGAGGACGTTCTCACCGGCTTTCAGGATGCTTCTAAAGGGTTTGAGGCTGATGCGCGCGGGGCTGGCTGTGACCTCGTGGTTGGGGGTGGCGTCCACGTCGTGGGCGGGGGGCGCCCCCAGGCTCTCCATGTTTGCGCTGCGGGCGATCTCGTCGCCGTTGAGGTAAGCGACGAAACCGTCGTCATAGGCAATTTCCAGAATCGGGTTCTCGAGTCGGTCCGGATCGTCTATCATGAATCGACGACGCAGGTAGATGGAAAGGTAGTTGCCGCGCATGTCGCTCAGCATGGTGGCGTCGTCACCATCGCCGTATCCGATTCCGGTGAACCCGCGGAACCAGTGGGAGTCGTCGAATCCTGAGCCGGCCCAGGCGGCCGAAGGACCGCCGGCGGCAGCGGGAGTGGGCTCCTGGGTGCCCTTGAAGAACTTCCAGCCGGTTCCGAGGTCGATCAAGACGGTCTGCTCGGCCTCGACTTCGCACTCGGTGGGAGGCAGCAGGGCCGAATCCGGGAAGCTCTGTGCCTGATCCCGCGGAACCTTGCAGAGACCCCATCCGGTGAAGCACTTTGCCAATTGCTCGATGTCCCTCTGGGTGTAACGGTTGTCGACTCCGAAGGCGAACAGTTCCAGAATCTCGCGAGCATAGTTCTCATTGGCCGCTCCCTTGACGTTCAGCACGTTGTCCAGATAGATCAGCATGCTGGGGCTGGTCGCGCTGTACAGTAACAGGTCGGCGAAGTTGCCCAGGGCGTTGTCATAGAAGAATTGATACTCCTGGTATTCCAGTTGAGCCGCCTCGGCCCGGGCCTGGCTCTGCGGCATCGCGTCGGTCGCGTCGGAGTTCGTAAGGCCGTCAAGATACTCGGCGACCTTATCGTAATCGGTGGTGAAATGGTTCTCCCAGAACTCGGCGAGGACCGTCTGGAGCTGCTTTGCCGAGTACACGCCGCGCACGTGGATGAGTTGCTGGAGTTCGTCGATTCCCCGGATCACCCTGCGGGCGGGGCCGGGGAGAATCTGACGGCTCAGAAGTTCGGGAATCATGCTGAGGTCGCCGCTCGTAATGCTCCTGTTGTGGACCTGGATGGCCAGCACATTGTCGCCTGTGCGGAGCAGATCTTTGTGATCGCTGATATCGAAGTTGCGCGCGGTTCCCGCCTCGTGGCTTGCAGTGGCACTTGCGTCGTGAGGCACAATTGCGGCCGGCAAGTTAGCGCGGGCGACCTCGGCTCCGTTGAGATAGGCCTTGAAACCGTCGTCGTAATCCACTCGCAGGATAAGATTGTCGATCGCCGCGAGCCCTTCGGCATCCAGCAGGAATTTGTGCCGCAGGTGGACCGAGAGATAGCCAGCCTGGCTCTCATTGTCGGGTGTCTCGGGATCGTCGTTGATTCGGCGCATATCGGTGAGGACCGTTCGGTCGTCGCCGTCTCCGATGCCGATCCCAGTGGGCCCTCTGAGCCAGTCGGCATCATTGAACGTTAGGTCTCTCCAGCCGGGGTGCGGCTGGCTTGTTCCCTTGCGGTAGCGCCAGAACTGCCCGCTCATGACCAGGAGCGTCTCGCGGACAGGCAAGTTTAAAGTGAAAAGCGCATCTTCCCTTTGCCTGAGGCGTACGTTGCTGCGTTCGTCGATGCCCGCCGGGTCGATCTGCTCGGCGATGTATGCCTGCACGCCGATTTGCCCAACGCGGGTCAGATCGGCAGAGGACGGCCCATAGGCGATGCGGTTGAGCACGTGCCCGGCCTTTTCAAGATCAGCCCCGCCCGCCGGGCGAACCGGCGTCGACAAACAGAGCAGCAAAAGTGCGGTCAGAAAACCAAAGCGAGAGAATTTGTGAGTAACCATGGCGCAACAAGCCTCCACATATGTCTCTGTCATCAAGAACAACTCCGATCTTACGGCCCCATAATCAACACCCTATATCAGTATAACAAAATGGTGCGTCCACCACAAATAGATTCCTTGGGCTCTTCGGGATAAACGGATCTTCTCATCCTGTTGATCCTTCTTGAACGGCCGGATTGGGGATCAGCCATTCAGCATTGAGGACTCGTCAACGTGATTCCCTGGTCCGTCCCATTGCTGCCAAGGCCCTGTGTGATTACGCAGGAATGGTGCGGCTTGAAGTTGCTGATGTGCTAGATTTGACAAGTGGTGGAGCGGTTAGCAGGCAGTTAGCCGCACCTTCGTAAGTTATACGCAATGGTCGAGCCATAGAGTAGAATATTGAAGTGAAATCGAGACTTGTCAAGACCTAATTGTTATTTTGATGGTACTCTGACCCCGTTTGTTCCCCCTGCGTAGTGGGGTTTCGGTATCCTTACAGTTGAAGAAATTGAATGGACAATTGGAATCAAACAAAGAGCTACGGAGTATCATGGCGAGATTGAGACGCCGGTTGGCTAGGGAAGTTTTCTAACTACTAACTTAAGGCCCCCAATGGTCCCCCGGTCCCCAATGGCCCCGATTGTTCCCGATTGTTCCCCAGCCGATGGTTCGGATAATTCCGCAAGCCCAGACTTCCTCCCGGCCTCGGGCAAGGGGCATAGGCCGCTTGCGAGCGAGAGCGACTGTGAGTTGCCGGCACATCTTGGCATATTCCTCGTTCAAGTGCTGCTTGCAGAAGGCATCGGTCAAAGCCGTGATTGCCTCGTACTTCCGGCGGACATCGGATGGAACTGCGGTTGACGGGTGTGACAAGTTTCTGCGAGCCATCATGGTTATGCCTTGTCCTCCATCAGCAACTCCCTCGCCCACTCGATCATCATCAAATTGCGGGCATCCTCTCGAACCTTCTCCGACTCGTCAAGCTGACTGCGGAGTGCTTCGTGCCCCTCCTCGTCTGCCGTGTGTCCGAGAGCACCCAGTCGCCGAGGCATCTCGAAGAACTGGGCAATCTGCCACGGTTCGAAGATCTCCTTGATCTTGGCAATGAATTGCGGGATCTCAGCACGCCACTCTGGATTTGTTTCAGCTACTTCGAGGAAGTTGAGTAGCTTTTCGCCAATCAAGTAACCCAGCGCCTTCTCATCGCCGTGTTCGGCTTCGATCTGTTGTGCCGCCTCACACTGCTCGATCCAGATCGTGTGAAACCTTGGCGGTGGCGAGTCAGCCTCTTCGGCGAGAAACTCTTCGTACAGATCGGCGTCTTTGGCTGGGTTATAGGCCGCAAGGTCGGGATTGAAGTCAGCCGTCACTCGAACGAGATCGGTTTCAATGTCGCCCGATTCCAAATGCATCTTGCCCCTGATGACATGGAAGTCCAGGTCTCGAAACTCTGGGTGGCGTTCCAGCCATTTTTCCAGAATGGCGTGAATGTCTGGCTCGATCAACGCACCGTAAACGGTGAGTTTGCCGTGGAGGAACGGGATGATTACGATCCGACCTGTTGTCATAGTGTTTCCTTTTGTGCTGGCGATGCTACATCGCCCAATCTTCACTGGGCCAGTCGCTGTTCGACGGCGCTTGCCCACTCCACGCCCTCCGGGCAATCCCAGCAGAAGGACTAAAGGGCGATACCGTGGTCCGCAGAGTAGTCGATCTGCTTCTGCATGATCTCGATAGTTTCGTCCTTTCCAGCCCCAGACCGGTTTCCGGTTGGCAAACTCAGTTTGCAGCAATTCCGTGATGTGGCTGGTTTGTCCGGTCCAGCCGTTGAAATAATAGGCCCCGACCATGGCCCACCGTTCGGCCTGCTGGTGCTTGCGCCGTCAGTGGGACGACGAGCACCAAATACACCATCGGCCATACCCACGATGACCAAGGTCCTCGCCTACGCCTGTCGGCTAACTGAATGTTCATATGCATGATCGATCCCTTGGTTACTTGAAACTGATCTTCAGGCCGTACTCCTCCTTGATCTGCAACAACGCCTCGGCATTTCCCCGAGCATCGCCCACAGGATTGTGTGTGTGCTTCGTCTTTCTCAAGTGCTTGAAGCTGGTGAACATGTCCCGGACCACACCCTTGTAGAGCGAACCGAGGTTTGTCGAACTATGTCCGAAGGGGTTGTTGCCGAGGAAGTGGTGGAAGTACCAGTTGACGTACTGCCAATCGAAACCGTTGTTGTCCGAAATGAACATGGGACAACGACCGCCCACCTCGGCGATCCAACCGGCGAACTGCTGCATAACAGCCTTCGGATCGTCGAATTGAAGCGTCTGTTCCCTTGTGAAGCCGCTCACTTCTAAGGCCTCGGGAATCCATTCGTCTGAGATCGGTTTCAGTTGCCCGTAGAACGTCCTGTCGAGGGACGGTGCAACTACAATTGCCCCGAAGCACACCATTGAATAGTCGCCTGGTATGGGGCCATCCGCTTCCACATCAACCATGATGTAGCTCATGTCATCATCCTTCCTCGACTAATAGGCATTTTGATTTTACAACCATAGAAGCGATTATAAACCTGTGTGAAAGGCTGAACAAGGGCAAAACAGCTCCTCAGGATTGCCAATGCGGAACTCAAAACAATAATCGAAATAGTATTTATGTCATGATAGTAATGATAAGTCACTAACAACGGCCATTGAATACGATGGCGATACAAAAGAATACCTCCTTGGTCAATAATTCAACATTTTTTAGGGCTCAATATGGGCAAAATCAAGGTCTGTGGAGTCAAAATGGTGACACGAAGTCACCTTGTCTTCGCAAAGTTTTTCAGCTCATGAAAAAGATGACTTTCTGAAAAATTCTGACGTTTTGTAGCCCGTGACAATGGGGCCGTTTTATCTCTTCTGCAAAGCAGCCCGGTGTGAAGCAGTATCCGAATCTCCTTGGAGTGTTACTCAGTACTCCAATACCCATCTCACCGCAGCCTCAAGCGCCTTCTCACGTTTCTGAAGATTCGCACTCTGAAGACCGGCAATCCAGCGTCGCTTCCTATTTGCCGATACGTAGCCTTGTCTCAATGCACGTTCTCGAAACGCTGTAACCCAGCCAACACTCTTTGAGTACCGTACCATTATGTCATGCCTGATTGAAGCCACAACTGATTGGCTGAGCAGGAACTCTCTCTGTAGCGTCGCATTTGTGTACCCAATCAGTGTATGCAAAAGGAGCTTCTCACGGTCGACGTCTGATGGGACACCATATGCGTCTTGCGTGTACATTGGCCAACTTGGCAGTTTCAGGTCTTGTGCAAGTAAGCGATCTTTTGAATGAATGCTCATTCTTTCAAGTGCTTGCTTTGCTGACGGATAACTCTTGCTCAACTGCTTCGGAAAGCAAGATTCCAATGACACGTCCGTGCATTCGAACAGTCTAGGTTTGGCTGCCACCAAGCGCCCGTAGCAGTTGCTTGTCTGTTTGAATATCGGATAAATTCTTCCGGATTTGCACGACCTCATAATCTCTTCCAAAACTCGGAGCTTCTTCTGTTTTCGACGGTACTGAACAACCAGTCTTACCAGGTTGCTGCTAATCGCAAGTTCTTCCAGCACTCGTGATGTTACTCGTCTCGAACCAAGTAGGCTACATAAGGTGTCATCCGCGCCCAAAACCTTGGTTAGGTCAGCTTCTGAATCTGGATTGAAGCTGGTGCCACTCGACGCCTTAATGGCCTTTCTGGCGTTGTCCGTTTCCAGATGCAGAGTCCTTCGAAGCTCAGTGAGTTTCTCGGTATTGACTATAATACCTGTGCATTCCCAATCCGCCAACTGAGCCATGTGCGAAAGGGTGTTATTGTTGTACTGGGCTAGCACCCTGCGTTTCGCGAGTTCCTTCTTTAAGACGTAGTATAGCTGGAGTGTTACGTCCGCGTCAGTGCATGCATGAGTTAGCAATTCCGTAAACGGTATATCCAGAATGGTCTTGTGCTTCGCGACAATATCCCGATAGCCAGTAATATGTTTTCCCAAGAGCTTCTTTGCTACAGCCGGCAAGTTCAACTGATCCCAATCACCATGACACTCGTGTACAGCAAGCATCGTGTCAAAATGAACGTTCCTAATGGTAACCCCGTGTCTACGTAAGACAACGTAGTCGTACTTCAGATTGTGGCCAACGACTCCGACACTGCCAGACAGGATATCCGTTACTGTACTCAGTGCTGTGTCCACAGAGATGTCACCCAGGTCTTCCTCAACCAATGGTAGGTAATAGGCTTCTCCCTTGCGTGTCGAAAAGGAAATGCCAAACAGCTGCGCAGTCTGCGGGTCAGTACTACTTGTCTCTGTATCCACTGAACAGATGCGGGAGCCTTGTACGTTTTTGACAAGTGCGTTCAGGTCCTCTGCCGATTTGACTGCGTGGTAGTTCACGTCTGGGTCGGTGCTGACAGGTACTATTGCTTTGGCCTTTTTCGTACTTGGCAGCATTCGCAAAAGCGAGTGAAAGCCATGGTTCCGTAGGACTTCACGGTTTGAGGTAGTGTTTAGGCCATGATTCGGGTCAAGCTTTGGAATGCGTAGTCTAGTTCTTCTTGTGACTGGTTTGAATCGGTCAAGTTGCTGAAGAAAGAAGGTCTTTTCGTTCTCCAGCTTTCTCCTGACCTGTTCAGAAGCAACCTGTGTCGGATCCTGTATTAATTCCCGTATATTCCCGTACCTTTGGATTATGCTCAAAGCCTGTCGTTTTGTGAATGACTTTGGCTTTAGGCCAGTCGTAAGAGCAAGCATATCTGGTATGGATTCGGGCGCAAGACCATACCTGGAAATGACAATGTCACGATCAAACGTTTTGTAATTCCCCTTTCCATCAAATAAAACGACTTCCCGTGCCTCAGTTGCCAGAGATAGCAGAATCTCGCTCTGTGTCACTAAGCAATAACTGCCTGTGGGTAACGCATCACAAATGTCCACCATCCTGCTGTGTCGCCTATGCAAAACAGGCACACCGAGTCTCTTAAAGAGGCTTACAGCTCTTTGTACAGCAGGCGCTTCTGTTTCAGCGTATGCTTCCTCGCCAACTGCGAGTGCGTAGCGGTTCGTTCCGAATGTGTTTCTAATGCGAAGGAAGTATTTTATGATGCCAAATAGCTCTGTATTATCCCTATTGCCTACTACCAGGGCCGGGACTTCATAAAGAACTCTATGAGCAGTCACGAAAAGAAAGGTGGAGTCTACGATGAACACGGAATGCTGCATTACCACTCACCATAGTTTCCAGACTCGAGGGAGACCTGCTCATTGAAAAAGTCCAGCTCCCAGATCTTTTTGCCGGCCCGCTTAGGGTTATGTTTGAAATATTCATTTCGCTCTCGAAAATGCCTGGATATCGCCGACTTCATTGCTTCTGGTGACCTGTAATCTGAGTTGTGAATAATGGCTCTGGTCATTGCAATGAACACCCCTTCAATCACATTCAAGAACTGCGCTGAGGTGGGCAACGGGACTAATTCAATAGCAGGACCTTCTTCGGATTCTCTGCTAACATTATTGAACTCATCAAGCCACTCCGTCAGTTCAACCGAGTTGTGCCAGCTAACCGCGTCCCATGTGACGTAGATTTTGTTATTAGCATAATACTGATTGTAAAGAAGCTCAAGAAGGTCTATCATTGCGCCCGAGTTCTTTGTTGATTCAAATGTCCACGTCATTTGATTCGTGGTCGCACTTAGTGCTCCGACAAGTGAGACCGTCCCTTTTGACTGCTGCCTCCTTGGTATTTGTGTATGCTGAGTAGTGCTTCGGTAGGCCTTCCCGCCACGCTTCTTCACTTGCACAGGACCCCATTCGTCCAGAAATAGGAACATCTCACATGGAGCGAGTCCGTGTAATATTCTCAAAAGCCGTGAAAGCTTCACTTGGTATTCCGGATCTGGGCTGTTCAATACGCGTTTCGCCTTTGTCCACTTGTAGCCAATCTTACGAAGTACCCGAGAAAGCCTATATCTGTTGAGCGTTTCGCTATAAAGCCTTTCATAGACTTGCGTTAGCGTCTTTCGGGTCCAGTTTGTACGATTGATACCATAGCTCCCAGGTCTATCGTGTAGCAACGTCAGAATACGGGTCTTTCTCTCGGTAGTCGCGGCATTCGTTCTGGGAGGAAATCTCTTTTTCGCAAATAGTACCTCCATCCCCTCGTTGCAGTAACAGCTATAGTGTAGTCTCACAAACTTTTTGCCTGTATAAAGAATCCTAGCAATAGTTCCATTGGTAAGTCCTCGTCTCTTTGCAACAACCACTGACGCCCGCTTTCGTTCCAGTAGCCTTCCGTTCTTTATGTAATCAACGAGGACAGGGAGGTCGTCCGTACTATTTACCTCTGTTTCTAGCATTTCTGTCGTTCTCGTGCCATATGTAATCTCAGCCAACCACTTGCGCGCCGCGTCTATACTCACCATTGGATTAGCAGGGTCCAGGCTGACCTTCAGAGGTTTGCTGATGCCCAACTCACGCAGCATGCGTGTTAGGGTTGGATATGTTACAACGATACCTTCTTCTTCGGTCAGTTTTTCGTGTACCTGCTGACAATACCCATTGCATTGATGGTAAAGACGCCGCAGCAGTTCCTCGTCGATGTGCTGTTGTTTTCTGCGAATCACCGGTACTACGCCTTGTTGTGCAACGATCTTGCGAACCGTATTACGGCTGACTGCCAGGAGACGAGCAATCTGCCGATGCGCCATGCCGTGCTGATGCAGGAGGTAAATGGCTTTACGCTTGTCTGCTTCGATCATGTAATTGCCTCATGGTTTGAATAAAACTGTTTGATCGATCCAGGATTCGACCCGTCAGCAGATTCGCCTGACTGAGAGGCATTTTGATTTTTCAACCATAGAAATGATTATACCCCCGAGGGAAAGGCAGATCAATGGAAAACAGCCCCAGTACCGCCATGGCGGTACTGGGGTTGTTGCATGTACAAGGGGAATTAAGAAACTATGAAAGCCAGATGCTCGGAGGCGAATTCGTTATAATCGCCTTCGCGTGATCGCCACAGGGGCGTCACAAAATTCAATCTGATAAATCTACTTAAGGAGCATCTGGCCATGAAGACGATTTTAGCTATTGACCTCGGCAAACACAAGAGCGTATTTTGCAAGCTTGACACAAGTTCTTTGAAACCTGAATATTTCAGCGCAAAGACAAGCCCGCAAAAGTTTCATGACATCTTCATCGAACTTGATGTCGAAAATTCCATAGTACTTTTCGAGGTCGGTTCACAGGCTGGTTGGCTTTCCGACATGCTGCGTGCCATCGGGATCAAGTTCAAGGTTGCCAACGTCAACCATTCTGCCTGGAAGTGGACCAACAACCAGAACAAAAGTGACAAGACCGATGCTCACCGCCTGGCGATGATGTACCACCATGGTTTTTTCCCGGAAGTGTATATCCCTGAAAAAGCTGTCAGGCAAAAACGCAGCTTGATATATTACCGCCAGAAGATCGTTAACCGTATGACGCAGGTCAAAAATGGCATCCGGGCTCTGATGACAACAGTATCTATCGATTTGCCAACAGGCAAGAATTGCTGGGTGCCTCTGGGGTCACCCTGAAATAGTACTTAACAACAATTGCGAATGGTACGATCAATATCTGCCAGGTTCTTTTGGAGTGTCTTATCCTTAATTGATCATTTCACTGAGCCTGGCTAACTGCTTGCTCACTGCTCCACCACTGGACAGGGGAATTGAGATCCGGTACATTATTCTTGGTTCTTTTGGGGGAATATCGAAGGCCAAGAAACCGTGTTCATCGGCGTAAATCCGTATCTAATGGATTCCTGCTTTCGCAGGAATGACAAGCATCCAGCATCTCGTATCGAGCAGCGAGCAACATTTCATTGCATATAGCGCAGCCACAGGTATAATCTGGCAAAGCACGAAGATGATGGAGATGTTTTGGTGGTGTGCAGATATGACGGCGAAGCAATTCTACGACTGGCAGACGGCGGGGGGGACGGATGACGTGATGCGGCTCGTGGACTGCCTTGAAAGAGCGGACGTTGCGTGGTGCGCGATTGGGGGTGTGGCGGTGAATCACTGGGCGGAGCAACCGATGGTCACCCAGGATGTCGATTTCGTCGTGGCCGCAGAGGCGATCGAGCGCATTGTCTCGCTGCTTGAAGAGGCTGGATTCCGATCCGAGCGGTTCGAGTGGTCCACCAACTTCAAGGGACATTCGGCGGTCAGCATTCAACTCAATACGGAGGATTTCTACCGGGATTATCCTTCCCGTGCCGTCCCGGCTGACGTGCACGGCATCCTTCTGAGAGTGGCCTCGCTGGCCGATACGCTCAAGGGGAAGATGAAGGCGTGGTCCGAACCGGAGCGAAGGCAGAGCAAGCGGCTCAAAGATCTTGCCGATATCGCGCGCTTAGTGGAGGCTCATCCACATCTTTGGGACATACTCACCGACGATCTGAAGGGGCAGTTGCAACCTCCCGGAGAGTCTGCTCCATCCGGTTAATGTGTATGTGGTACGAAGACATCGGGGCAGGCTTTGAGGCTGATTCGAGAGAAGAATCGTTTGGGCAGATGACCACATTAGGGGCAACCAGGGGGGTAATTTGGACATCTGGGGCCCCGAACGATTCTTCTCGGTTATTGGCAACGCCACTGCACATACCCATTACCCCGAAGAGCCGAAATCTCGTACCTTGGCTGCCGCCGTCGGAAACGTACTGTTGGCGCTGTCGGCGGATCGGTATATAATCTGCCGGTCACGTTAGGTCCGGCGCCTTTTAAGTGGGGCGCCGCAGCAAAGGGTACAGCAATTTTTGAAAGGGTTGACTATGGCGAGGAAAGTTTTGTTGAGTGTTGTCGTATGCGGGTTCGTGGTTTTGGCCGGTTGCGCCACACAAGAGAAGGTCGAGCAGAAAGGCCCGTTGTCGCAGTACGTCGGAAGCGACACGGGGCGATGGCTGATTCATGATGTTAACAGGCCCGCGCCGCCGAAGGTAACACCTGGCAAGGTGCCGAGCGATGCGGTCGTATTGTTCGACGGAACGGATCTTTCGGAGTGGACCGACGCCAAGGGCGGAAAGTCCAAGTGGATTGTTAAGGAAGGCTGCATGGAGTCCGTCAAGGGAGCCGGCTACATCCAGAGCAAGCGTAAATTCAGCTCATGCCAATTACACGTGGAGTTTGCCACACCTTCGACTGTAGAAGGCTCCGGTCAGGGACGGGGTAACAGCGGCGTCTTCCTCATGGGCGAGTATGAAGTCCAGGTCCTTGACTCCTACAACAATCATACCTATCCCGATGGACAATGTGCCGCCCTTTACGGCAGGAATGTACCGCTGGTCAACGCATCGGCCAAGCCCGGTGAGTGGCAGTCGTACGACATCATCTTCCATCGGCCCATTTTCAACGGCGACAAGGTCGTCAGAAGAGCCAGGGCAACGTTCACCGTCCTCCACAACGGCGTCGTAGTCCACGATCACGTCGTGCTTGAGGGAGGCACCGGATGGAAGGGCCCGCATGCGATATCCGACTATAAGCCGCATGCCGACAAGGGGCCGGTCTCGTTGCAGGATCACGGCAACCCGGTGCGGTATCGCAACATCTGGGTCCGCGAGCTTGCCGACTGAGAACATCGACAGACTCTGAATTCGAGGGAGCAAAGTGGAAAAGGCAAGACTTGAAGAATTCGAGCGGACGCTTCGTGACCGCGTTGAAGGCGACGTTTCTTTCGATGAGGTCACGCGGGGCATCTACGCTACCGACGCCAGCATCTATCAGATCACGCCCGTCGCTGTCGTGCTGCCGCGCGACGAAGCGGACGTGCGCGCCGCGGTGAAAACCGCCGCTGAGTACAACGTTACGATTGTCCCCCGCGGCGGCGGCACGAGCCTGGGAGGCCAGGCGGTGGGCCGATCCATGGTCGTCGATTTTTCCAAGTACATGAACAAGGTCCTCGAACTGAACGTCGAGGATCGCTGGGTCAGGGTCCAACCCGGGATAGTTCTTGATGAACTCAACGCCGAGTTGGCCCAACACGGTCTGCACTTTGCTCCCGATCCGGCCACCAGCAGCCGCGCCACCATTGGCGGCATGATGGGCAACAACTCCTCCGGGACAAAGAGCATCATATACGGCAAAACGTCCGATCACGTGCTGGCCGGCAAAGTCCTGCTGTCGGACGGGACGACTCTGGAATTGGAAGAACTTACGCTCGACGAGTACGACCGCCGTGCCGGGTCCGAATCGACGAACGCGCGCGAAGCCGAGATACTCAGCGGATTCAAGAAGATTATCGACGACAACAGCAGCGAGATCGAGAAGCAATTCCCCAAAGTGATGCGCCGCGTCAACGGCTACAACCTTGATTCATTCGTCAATACCGACCGCTGGAACCTGACGAACCTTCTGGTCGGCAGCGAAGGCACGCTCGGCATATTCCTCGAAGCGAGGCTCAATCTGGAACCGCTGCCGAAGCACAAGGCCTTGTGCACCGTTCACTTCGCCGAGCTGATCGAAGGGATTCGCACAGTTGAGGTGATCCTAAAGCACAAACCGTCTGCCGTCGAGATACTTGACGCCGACGTGGTCGTCATGGCCCGCAAGAACCTCGGCATAGCGCCGCTGTGTGGTTTTATCCAGGGCGACCCGCAGGCGATTCTCGTGGTGGAGTTTTTTGGCGACACAGCCAAAGAGGCCGAGAGGAAAAGCAAGAAGCTTGCGGCGGATTTGAAGAAGAAGAAGCTTGGATACGCCTGGCCTGTGATAACCGAACCGGCCGAGCAGGCAAAGGTCTGGGGCGTCAGAAAGAATGGCCTGGGGTTAATGCTCGGCGTCAAGGGTGACCGCAAGCCGATTGCTTTTATCGAGGATGCCTGTGTTCCGATCAAGGCGCTGCCCAAATACGTCGATCAGATGTTAGAATTTTGCAGGCAGCACGACGTTCGGGTGGCGATGTACGCTCACGCCAGCGTCGGCACGATCCACGTCAGACCCGTCCTGAATCTCAAGGTTCAGGAAGACATCGACCTCATGAAGGCGATTGCCGAACATGCTTTCGCCCTGATAAAGAGCCATGGCGGCGCCTGGAGCGGCGAGCACGGCGACGGCCGCGTTCGAAGTCCATTCCTGGAAAGGTTCTTCGGCGCCCAGGTATACGACGCCTTCCGGCAGACTAAGAAACTCTTCGACCCCGCCGCCCTGATGAATCCGGGGTTGATCGTCGATGCCAATCCGATGGATCAGGACCTGCGCTACGGGACCGACTACAAGACACCGGTCGAATCCACCGAATACCACTACCGCGAGGACGGCAGTTTTGCCGCTGCGGTGGAGATGTGCACTGGCGTGGGCGCGTGCCGGCAAAAACTCGCCGGGACCATGTGTCCGAGCTATCGCGCAACGCTCGACGAAGAGCATTCGACACGCGGCCGGGCAAACGCCCTGCGCCTGGCGATGACGGGCCAACTCGGCCCCGACGGGATGACCAGCGACCGTGTCTTCGAGGTCATGGACCTGTGCCTCTCGTGCAAGAGCTGCAAGTCCGAATGTCCCAGCAACGTGGACGTGGCCCGGCTCAAGAGCGAGTTTCTTCAGAAGTGTCACGATGCGCACGGCGTGAGCCTGAGAGAGCGAATCATCGCCGGCTCGACCACGTTGGCCCGAATAATGGCCGGGCGAAAGGCTCCGATTGTAAACTTCCTTCAAGAAACCTGGCTGTTCCGCAAGATTCTCGAACTTCTCGCAGGTTTTGACAGCCGGCGCAAGCCGCCCAGGTACGCTGCTGTACCGTTTGCCAAGTGGTTTGCCGCGCGCTCGCAGCCGAACGGCCAGGCTCGCGAAAAGATCGTCCTGTTCGACGACACCTACATGAATTATCATCAAACTGAGATTGGCATTTCCGCCGTGGAATTGCTGGAGTCCTGCGGGTACGAAGTGATTCTGGCCCGTGCCGGATGTTGTCAAAGGCCCAGGATAAGCCACGGTTTCCTGCGAGACGCCAGGGCCAAGGGCGAGCAGACTCTTCGCAATCTGGACAAGTACATCCAGCAGGGTCTGAAAATAGTGGTCTGCGAGCCGGGCTGCTGTTCGGCCCTGACTGACGATCTGCCCGATTTGATCGACGATGAGCAGCTCGGCGCACGAATAAAAGAAAATGTTATGATGATCGACGGCTTCCTTGCCCGCCAGGTCAGTGATGGCAATCTCAAGTGCGAATTCACATCGCCCTATGAGAAGATCCTCATTCACGGCCACTGCCATCAAAAAGCGCTTTTCGGCACCGACGCTATGAAGCAGTTGCTCGAGCGCGTGGCGGGAATCTCCGTTTCCGAGGTCGATTCCGGGTGCTGTGGCATGGCAGGTTCCTTTGGCTACGAAAAAGAACATTACGAGCTTTCCGCTCAAATCGGTGAGGACCGTCTGTTGCCGGCCGTGCGCAGTGCCGAGGAGGGAACGGTTACGGTTGCCTGCGGTTTCAGTTGCCGCCATCAGATTGCCGACGGCGCCAATGTTAAGGCCCTGCATTGGGTCGAAACCATCCGGGGGGCGGGCGTTTCCGATTGAATGCCACTCGACATTTGCCAAAACGGGGCAAAACTGGTATAATCTCACGGAGTAGGTCGGCGCGCAAGAATTACAACTGCCGACAGTTGCATTTGAGGAGCCTGCTATGGCAAAGCAAAGTAGGGTGGGGTTTGCCCCACCGAACCGGGCTGTACAATACCTTGCGGTGGGGCAAACCTCACCCTACAGGGCTGTCTTGCTCCTGATTCTCTGGTTCTGCTGTTTCGCAGCCGTCACTGATGGCGCCGATGTTTTGCCTCTCGCCTCGCGGAAGATTATCCAGAACAAGCAGGGCCTGCAACGCCTTGCTCAATTAGGCATAGACCAGGCGATCTTCACGACAAGGCTGAGTTACGACGATGGGCATTGGTACGCCAACATTGGATACTACTGCGACGACGAAAATAAGAAGGCCTATTCCGGCAACGGCAAGCCCGATGAGAGTATGCTGTACCTGCTGGACGTCGCCGAGGCAAAAGTAAGAGTCCTGTTCGATCCCAAAGGCGGCAGCATTCGAGACCCACAACTCCATTACGACGGCAAGACTGTGCTGTTTTCCTTCCGCCGACCGGATTCGGATTACTACAATTTGTACGAGATGCAAATCGACGGCACGGGCCTGATGCGAATAACCGATATACCGTACGATGATTTCGAGGCGACCTACCTGCCTGACGACGACATAGTCTTCGTCTCGACGCGGAGCAAACGTTGGGTCGGCTGCTGGATGACCCAGGTCGGCACGCTTTTCCGCTGCGCTCGCGACGGGCGCAACCTTCGCCCGCTATCTGTCAATCTCGAACACGACAATACTCCGACAGTTCTGCCTGACGGGCGCATCCTCTATACCCGATGGGAATACGTGGACCGCTCCCAGGTGGGATATCACCATTTCTGGACGATGAACCCTGACGGGACCAATGTCGCCGCGTATTTCGGCAATCAGGAGCACTATCCGCTCTACATCGAGCCCGAGCCGATCCCGGGCACCGACCAATTGCTCGTGATCGATTCTCCGGGGCATGGCCGAGCCGATCATCGTGGGTATGTCTGCACCATGGAGGCCAAGTACGGGCCGGACGACAAACGCGGTTTACGTCGCATCACGCCCAAACCTCAATTCAACGATCCGGCGCCCATCGGCAGCAGCCATTTTCTGGTGGCCTCTTACAAGAAGATCCTTCTCGGAACACATGACGGTGAGCTTGTCACGCTCCTGACGTACGAAGGCGAGGCGAATATGCATGAGCCGATCCCCGTGATGCGGCGCCCGCGGGAGAAGATTGTTGCAGAACGTACGCAGGAGAACGAACCGACCGGGAGAATAGTCCTGGCAGACGTTTACAGCGGTCGGAATATGGAAGGAATCAAACGGGGCGAGATCAAGGAACTGTTAGTGTTGGAAGCCTTACCCAAGCCGGTGAATTTCAGCGGCGGAATGGATCTTACTTCGTGGCTCGGCACGTTTATGCTCGAACGCGTCCTGGGGACAGTGCCCGTTGAGGTGGATGGCTCGGCGTACTTCGAGGCCCCCGCGGGAAGACCCGTTTTGTTCGTCGCTCTGGATGCCGACGGTATGTCAGTCAAGCGAATGCAGAGTTTCACCAATGTCATGCCGGGCGAGACGCTCGGCTGTGTCGGATGCCATGAGCAGCGCATGCAGTCGCCTGTCGCCTCGGCGGGGCCCAATACGCTTATGGCGCTCAAGCGAGAGCCGAGCAGGATCAAGTCGTTTGCGGGGCTCCCGGACGTTATCGACTTTCGAAAGCACGTACAGCCCGTACTGGATGAGCACTGCATCTCGTGTCACAACTTCCAGAACCGAGAAGGCCAGATATCTCTGACCGAGGACCTCGGCTATTGCTGGTCGATGGCCTACTATACGCTGCTGGCAACCAACCAGGTTGCCGACGGTCGCAACGGCTACGGCAACCAGAAGCCCCGCACGATCGGTTCGTCGGCGAGCGGGCTTATGCGCAAGATCGACGGTTCGCATTACGATGTCACCGTCACGCCCGATCAATGGCGGACCATTTGGATGTGGCTCGAAAGCGGTGCGCCGTACGCCGGGACGTACGCCGGGCTGCGCAACGCCGAGGACCAGGGCCGGGACAACATGACGTGGGCCGTCTTCGCCACTGCGGGGATGAATCAGCGATGCCGGACGTGTCATAAGCCCGACGGCGAGGCTCCCCCTCTACCCCTGACGCTGTCGGAGGAGGATCGCAGGAAGCTGGTAAGAGAATTGGGAACCGCTCCGCACGAACGCATCGTGCAGAAGGACGACTTCCGCTTCTCGGGGCATGTCCTGCTTAATCTGTCTCGTCCGGAGCTGTCACCACTGCTTTTGGGGCCGCTTACGAAGGAGGCGGGGGGCTGGGGTACTTGTCCGTCGGCGTTCACCGGCAAAGACGATATCGCCTACAAGGTTTTGCTGGCTGCCATCGAAAAACAGAAAAAGCGGCTCCAGGACGTGCCGAGATTTGGGACGCCCGAGTTCAAGCCGAATAAACAGTACGTTCGAGAGATGAAGAGATTCGGCGTCCTGCCGCTGGAGTTCGATCTGAGCCGGGATCCGATCGACGTTTTTGAAACGGATCAGCGGTACTGGAAGCAGTTCTGGTACCGGCCTCAGAGCGATGCCAAATGGGCCTATCTCGAATGATCCCTTCGCATATATGGGGACTTTGCAGGCATTCCAACCTGGATTTGTTCCGGTTAGTGATGCCGGAGGATACTAAATCTGTCAACAACGTGTCGCCCTGACCAGATCGTTGTTTCTTGATGATTCGGGCGACTTTTGAAAATACACGAGATGAATACGAAATACATACGAAATTTTTCGATCATAGCACATATCGACCACGGCAAGAGCACTCTGGCCGACCGGATGCTCGAGCTGACCGGCACGATTTCCGACCGAGGGAAGGTCGATCAGATCCTCGATAATATGGATCTCGAGCGAGAACGAGGGATAACCATCAAGGCCTCTGCGGTTACGATGAATTATCAGCACCAGGGCAAGGCGTACATGCTGAACCTGATCGACACGCCCGGACATGTTGACTTTCACTACGAGGTCTCGCGGGCGCTGGCTGCTTGCGAGGGGGCGCTTCTCGTGGTCGATGCCAGCCAGGGTGTGGAGGCCCAAACCGTAGCCAACGCCTATCTGGCGATTGAAAACAACGTGGAGCTTCTAAGCGTGATCAACAAGATCGATTTGCCCGCCGCAGATTCGGCCAGGGTCGCCGAGGAGATCGATCATATCATCGGAATCGGTGCGAATGAGTCTTTCAAGATAAGCGCAAAAAGCGGCCTGGGAGTCGAGGAGCTTCTCGAAGCTATAGTGACATTTCTTCCGCCGCCGCAGGACAAAAGCGACCAGCCGGCCGCGGCGTTGATCTTTGACAGTCACAGCGACCAGTACCGGGGCGTGATCTGTTACGTCAGAGTCTTTGCCGGTTCTTTGAGCTTGAAGCAGAAGGTCAGCTTCATGCGCAGCGGCAGAACTCATACAATCACCGAGCTTGGAAAATTCACACCCGAAATGACCCCCGGCGACAGGCTCGGAACCGGAGAGGTCGGGTATGTCATCGCGAATATTCGCGAGCTGGCCGATGTCACGATAGGCGACACGATCACCGATCAGGCTGAACCCGCCGCAGAACCTTTGCCCGGCTACAAGGCCCCGATGCAGATGGTCTTCTCAGATTTCTATCCGGGCAACAACACCGATTATTCGGATCTGCGGGATGCATTCGACAAGCTCACTCTCAACGACGCCAGTTTTTCGTTCAGCCCGCAGAATTCGCCCGCGCTTGGCTTCGGCTTCAGGTGCGGTTTTCTCGGCCTGCTCCATCTGGAGATAGTCCAGGAACGACTCGAACGTGAGAACGACATCGAGGTCATTCAGACCGCGCCGACGGTGAGCTACGAGATCGTGACAAAGGACGGTGTCGTCAAGAGGATCGAGTCACCGGGCCAATTGCCCGAACCCAATCAAATCGAGGAGTTGCGGGAGCCCTTCGTGCGCCTTGAGATCATCAGCGGCACCGAGGCGATCGGCGGGATCATGAAACTTGCCGACTCCAGGCGCTGCAAGCTTGTTAAGACTGACTATCTCAGCCCGACCAGAGTCATGCTCGGATATACGGCACCGCTGGCCGAGATTGTATACGATTTTTACGATATTCTCAAAGGCATCAGCCGAGGTTATGCGACGATGGATTACGAGTTCATGGGCTTCGAAGCCAGCGATCTTGTCAAGATCGACATTCTTGTGAACAAGATCGCTGTCGACGCCTTGAGTTTGATTGTTCATCGCAGCAAGGCTGAGGCCCGAGGGCGCAGGCTGATCATAAGGCTGCGGCGAGCAATCCCGCGGCATCAGTTTGAGATTCCTCTGCAGGTCGCCATTGGCGGCAAGATAATCGCGCGAGAGACGATCAAAGGCTTTCGTAAAGACGTCACGCAAAAGCTGTACGGCGGAGACGTCACGCGCAAGATGAAGCTGCTCAAGAAGCAAAAGGAAGGCAAGAGGCGCATGAAAAGCGTGGGCAACGTTCAGATACCGCAGGAGGCTTTCATGACGATTCTCGACAACAGCGAGTAGCAGCATAAACACAGGATTTCACTTCTTTGCCCGTCTCATGTCAGGAGCCGGCAAGGCCTCTGTCGCAGGCAGCCAGCGTTTCAATCGGTCAATGACCTCGGCGTTTGTGGGCTGGCCTGCCACATTGTGCCACTCGTTCGCGTCGCTGCCGTGGTCGTAAAGTTCTTCGGTGCCGTCGGCGTACCGTATGTATCGCCATCGCTGGTCCCGAACGGCGTGGTTGCCGCGCTGATACGTCATCAATTTCGTATCTTTGTTATTAAGCTGCATACGTCGATTCTGATTCATTATCCAACTTTTTCTGTCCACCGACGTCTATTGAAGTCTTGCTTTGGTTCCCGATTTGGGTAAGCAGCGGTTAAGTTTTTCAAAGCGTCTATCGCTTCGCACTCGGATTTGTGCAGGACGTGGGTGTAGTATCGCATCGTAGTCAAAATTGAAGAATGACGTGCGAGCTTCTGAGCGACAGTCGGATGAACGCCGGCAAGCGCAAGATTTGTGCAGAAAGTGTGTCGCGTCGAATGAAAATCCGCGTCCCTGCCGGCGGAGTCGCGGTACTCGATTCCGGCATCTGCAAGGTCAGCTCTTATCATTGCGGCCCAATCAGAATCGTGGGGCATTTTGAACGCTCTGTCAGTCGGTTCCCTGTCCTTGAGAAAGTTTTTAATCGCATCTGCTGTAGTGTCCATAAGAACAAGGTCGTCCGTTCGTTTGCCTTTGCAGTCTGAAGCCTCAACCCTTACAGTTGGGGGGCTGTTTTCAAAGGTGAACGACAGACGACGTAGGGACTTTATCTCAGAGCCTCGCAGTCCGGCCTCAAGCCCCAAACGATAAGCCAGCGCCCGGTTCGTGTCCGTCCATATGAAAACGCTTTGGCGCGGCTTCTGTGGCCTTCAAGAGACTTTGTTGTTCTGAAAGCGTTAGCGCTCGGCGAACCTTCCTGAAAGTCGTCTGTTTGATAAGTTTCTGAGCCTTCATCGGATTATTACCTGCAACTCTATCTTCCCGTATTAGCCAAGAACAGAATTGCCTGAACGCTTGAAGATAGGAATTGTAGGTTCGTTCGCCGTGTCCGTCCGGCCCCCTGCCTTTGGCGAGAAACGTCTTAACCCTATTGCCGTCGATGTCGCTCCAAGTCGTGAACCTGCAACCTTCCAAAATGCACTTGATTTGCTTCTGAACCTGTTGGATATATTTGAGTTTCCGTCTGTCGGCTTTCAATCCGTCACAGTATTCTTCCAGGTGAACCAACAACGTCTTGCCGATATTCTCTGACAGCTTGCCGTCGCCTATCAGTCCGTATTTGACGAGCCGCTTTCGCATCGGTGAAGGAATTTCTGCAATCCACTTCTGCAAGTCCCGATTGAGAATCCCCTGCGATCCTAAGAGTTCTTCAATCTTCCCGGCCGCTCTTTCGGTTGCCTTTTTACTGGGGAAGGCCGGAAGTTGCCTTCGGATTTGCTTGTTGTCGGTGAAGCTGATATACCAAGCTTTACACTGTTTCTTCTTGCCGGTTTTCTTGTCGTGAAATGTGTGTTTGTAAATCTTCATGGGGACACCTCGCTTTCAAAAAAGGTGTCCCGGAGTTTGTGCAGGAAATTAAGTCAACAACCTGTCCGGGCATTGCTGCTTCGGAACTCCGGGACATTACTACTATCGAGATGGACTTAATTATTTTCACGATAATATTATGGCCTCAATCCGATGAGTTTGCAAGAGAAATCTTCTCGCTTTCCAAATTTTCTATCTCGCGAGAATCGCCGCTACCGGGGGCATTATTTGCCTACCAAGACATTATCGACGCCCACGGCGGCTTCTGGGACGCCGTATATGTCTTCAAGCGGCTCGGACGGTGTCGGGGGTGAATCTATCTCCGATAAATAATGAGTCTGAAGAAATCTTCACACTAAGTTTCAATAAAAACCGGGACGTGAGGCAAGCAGAGTTTGCCCCCCCCAAAAAATCGGCTGTCCCGGTTTCTTCCCCGTAGCGGCTCTGCTTTTTGTCTATGCCGGGGGGATGAGAGGGTATGGTTCTCCCAGAAGAACTATGCTTGTCGCCCTGTCTTGGTGTTGCCGCCAAACGGCCACAACTTGTTGGTAAGCTGACAAATGACCTTGTCTATGAACGCATTGCCCCGAGTGTTTTGGAAGAACTTAGGCAGCGTAATCCTAAAACACCTAAAGGAACAAGAAAACACCACCACCACCACCAATGGCTAACAAGAGATTTCGGGCATCCGCGACTAAGAGAACATCTTTGGGCAATCATCGCTTTAATGAAGGTAGCACCCAACTGGCGAAGATTCAAGGATATGCTTAACCGGGCACTGCCTAAATATCCGAAGTATCCAACATTGTTCGATGGACAAGAACAGTAAGAAGAGAAAGTCACTGGAAAATCAGCTATAAGTATTTAGCTCAAGAATCGTCGCTGAGAAAACCGTAATGGTTTGTCACTTATTAAGTGGCTTATATCGGCGAAATTTGGCTCTGGAAGCTCAACTGTCCGTGAAGTTACTTTCAGGTTCGTCTTCTGTCGTATTTCTAACTTGGTGAGGCTATCAGCATCACCCTGCAAAGTGACTTGTTCGCTTTCCATTATTTGCCTCCTTTAGGCAATTCAATCTTTCGGCATACTATACGTCTTTCGCCTAAACATTGTTCCCCTACCCACAATTGGAATCTGTATTCTCCCTCATGTGGGAACACAAGACCCTGAAGGTCCATCGAGATGTTCTGAATCTGTTTAACATTTCGGAACATAATAGGTAAATTCGTGGCTTCCCAAACCATCTCATCATCGTTTCGGACATCCACTAACTTAATAGAACACTGTACTTGCCCGTGTCCGTTAGTCAGTTCGGCAAAGAAAACGATCCGTGCATGTCGGGCAGGGTACTTAACGGCACTGATTGTGTGAACAATGCCGTTAACATACATCATACCCGAAAGCTTGTCTACAACTACCCGTTCACAGGTAATGATCGACAGTAATATTGGAGCCACATCTGCCATAGTTTCTTTTCTCTACAAATTATATGATAAGAAGGGGCTGACATCAAGCTCTTTCTTTCATCGACATAATCAAACGAAAAATTGACACTTTTCGTCTCGTTTACCACCGATATTAACTTTTGAAAGAACTTAACTACCGCTAACCAGGACATTCCGTCCATTTTATCCCGTCTGTTGGAAATCGTGAGTAGGGGGGCTTCGGCCAGCAGGGACAGTAGGGCCCACCGGACAGGCAAGGCAAGCCAACGCAGAGCGAGTTCCGGCGGAGGAACTTGGTTGTTGTAGGGCAACCAAGTTCTCGACCTCAACTGATTCGGTATCAGATTGCAAAGTGCGTTCATTCGTCGCAATCAACGTTTTCTGCCCATTTGACGTTTGACTTAACGGCAGCTTAACCAAACATGGCCCGTGGGCCCGCTTTTCAGACGGTTCCAAGCGTATCTCCACCAAGTCTCCGCCGCGGCAGAGTACCCGGTGATGTCGGCGGCGCAGGTTCCGCTGTAGGACGTATCGGCCTGCGACACCGACTCGGCCCCCAAATCGGCGTTTTTGACTCGTTACGCCCAAGATACCCACCAATCCCGGCTTTTTGCCCCGATTTGGCCCCGAATTCACGTCCACCTCATCAAACATACTCAACTTCCCGTTCATATCGGTTTTTCCCCAAAAATGCCTGTTTTGCGTTCAAGTCTTTATCCTCAATGCGTTTACGGAACTTCCCTATTTTAGCCTTTACCAAGATACTGGTAACAAAACCTAAGGGGGTAAGTTGGGCATCTTGAGTACCTTCGCATTTCTGGCTTATCAGGCGAATATCCCCAAGATACCCAAGATACCTATAACTCTCTCTTAGGTAGTACCTTCGTATCGTTATCATTTTGGAAGCTCCCAAAACCAAATACCTTCGCCGTGGAAACTGGACTTGCTTTTCCGGATCTTCAAATTTTTCTTGGCGGCGTATAGCAAGTTTCGCCCAAACTTTGCTTCGCCGCCGTCCTCGAATATCGCTGCCGAAGTCATTTGCTTATCGCCGAGATATTTCTTCAACCATATCACCGCTTCGTCAATCCGGCTCGTTCTTACCTTGCAATCGTTGTCGATGCTGATATGGACTCGTTCTTCATCCCAGACTACCCGTCCACCGTCACCGATTGAGAATCTTAATCCTTTGGGCTTCGGGCCGAGATTACACTTGATACAAAGCAGAAACTTGCTGTCCGTATCGCTCTTCTGCCCTTCGTCATCCTCGACTTGTTCGGTGCGGATTCCCCATACCATTCTCGGGACTGCCGACCATGCCCGTGAGCCGATTGTTCTGTTAATCATTCCGATGTCGATTTTCTTATTCAGGTGCGTCAAGCCCAGGACGGCAACGCTTCGTCGGGCCGCGAAGTCAAGCAAAGGTTTCAGAGCCCTTCGGACTTCAGAATTGCTATTTTCGTTACAACAGCAATAACTGGTAATCGGGTCGAAAATAACAAGTCTCGTTTCGGGATATTTGTCGATAAGCGAATCGAGTTCCCAGATGTCGTTTTCGATGTCAAAGGGCATCTCGTCGCCCTTCTGGACAATGTTGCCGGCGTCGATAACACGATTCAAGTCAGCACCGTTCGCAATCAACCGGGGAACCAATACGGCGGCGGTATCTTCTTCGTGATTAAAAATGATAACTGAACCCTCCGGATTCGGGACGTCGGCTGCGTTCGGCCAACACTTACCCGTCGTAACGTGGGCCGTGATATTGCTGGCAAGACAGCTTTTGCCTTCCCCTTCCTGCGATACGATGATTGTCAACATGTCCATCGGTATGACTTCCGGCTGCAAATACTCAACCTGTTTCGGTTTAACTGTCGATAAGACTTGATGCTGGATCAGCTTGTCCGGGACGGGTTTGTAAGATTCAGTTTTGTCAACCAATTCGAGCAACTTCGGGACGTCACCGCCGTCGTCAAGCCAGTCGGAAACGTCGCCCCCATTTGCCGGACGTCCCGGCAGCTCAACTATGCGCACTTCTGAAGCGACGCCATGCAGCGAATCAGCGACGGCCTTGGCGTATCGTTCGCCGGCAACATCGTTGTGGGGCAGGACGCAGACCAAGCGGCCCTTGAAAAACTTGGCGAATTCAGGCTTCCAACTGGTAGAGCTGCCCGATGTCGTGGCCGTCAAGCCCAGACTGTTCAAATTGTCGGCGTCTTTCTCGCCTTCGGTGATGAATACGAAGTCCTGCGTTGACGACTTAAGCAGTTCCTGCAGGCGATACAACGTCTTCTTGACGCCGTTCAAATCCCAGATGAATTCCCCGTTTCCATTTGAGCGGCGTTGTCTGAAAGTCTTCGGCTCAAACCGGACATTCTGATAGAGCAGCTTGCCTTCGGCGTCGGTGTAGTCGTAAGTTTTGACAATCTCGCTCATTTCGCCCCCCAGGTATTCCGGGGCGGCAATCCGGCCGATACCCAAGCTTCCAGTTCTTTTCGGTCTATCAGACTACGTCTGCCAATTTTGACGACTTGCGGGCCTAAGCGTCCATCGCTCCACATAGAGTAGAGCATCGCCCGAGATATGCCGAGCGAGGCGGCGGCGTCGGCGAAACTTATCAGGAGCGGTTGAATTCGCAGCGGTTCGGGGAGTTGATTATTGCTCATTGTGTCCCCCCGGTCGGCGAAGTGTGGCGAGCCGTCTATACTTGACGATCACCCCTAAACGGCCTAACTCTTGCCTTGCCTTGGCAGCTAACTCAAAATTGCTATCCTGGCGCGCTCGCTCCAACACGACAAACCAGGCAACTGGGCTATTAGAGTATTTGTCTTTGTTTACGCTTTTACTGTTCATAACCACGTTCCAGAAATTTAGCTAAACGTTTCTGGAAAATGGCTGTGTGTCGGGCAAGTGTCGGCTTCTTGAAATGATAAACAATTGAAATATCAGGTGTTACGTATTCAAAGTGTCGGCCTAAATGTCGGGTTTACTTTCTTTTAATGTCTGGATTGCCGACACAGAGGGGATGAAAAATCAGAAGGTACCACTAATAGGCTTATGACAAATGTGATAGCCGAAAGTATAAAAAGTATGATACTCAAAGCCCGTGCGTTTTCCCATGCAGTTGCTCTGCAAATCCAACCCAAATTGTACAAAGAGAGAGTACCAGTACCTGAATACCAGAAATAAAGAAAAGTGGATACGTGATTGGTTGAATAGTGGTCGATAACCAGCAGGATTCTGCCTGTACGATAAGCAATGTAACAGAGTAAAACAGAACTAATGACATTCCGAAATAGAATATCACTGTATCCACCAATATGGGATTCGTAGTCTCCGGTAGGAACAACAGGATTAGATCGTCCATCCCACTCCTGCTCGTAAACCTCATGATATCCGGCGGGAGAATACGGGAAGGTCTCCTTCGGGAGGGTGTATAGTTTCCCCGTAGTGACTATTGCAAGAAGAAAGAAAGCAGGTACCAATATCGCTTCAATTCTTATCCTCATGTGTCGGTGTCCCAGGCTTCTATATCGCCGGTTTCAGCGTTTTTGCTTCCTCTTGGGAACTTCTTTTTCCCTTGTTTCAGAGCCTCTTTGGCTTTCTTGAAGTTTGGCCAGTCGTATAGGGTAGTTCGGTTAACACCTACGGCTTTTGCGATTCTCGTGTCAGACCATCCAGGGTGTTCCACCAGCATAGCAAGAGCCAAGGCCTCTCCGGTTATTTGTGCGCCTTCCCTGTGCTTGCATGCAATGCGGCTTAACGTTGTAATCAATTCTTCTGTATTCAGTCTGGCCAAGCAGAAACTGTGACCTTGCGAGAAAAACTTCCCACCCTCAAGCCGGCGGGCAAGCTCATCTTTGTCCGTGGGAAAATGGTGATAGAAGTCCTCCGATACTGTGGCGAATTGGTTTTTCAATTCATCCACCGAAGGTATCTGGTCGTCTCTCCGCCGAAGTTCAAAAACAGCTTGCTCTTGCTCTCTCCCCAAACATATTTTCTTAAGCACCCTGTCATGTTTTCCTATATCTTTGTGCAAACCATCGACTATTCCCTGGCGAGTCTTCCGGTCGGCTTTCTTATAATCGGCCCTTGCCTGACGGACGTGTTCTTCAAGCTGCTCCCGAACAGCCCGGTCGAAGTCTGATAGCTTATTCACAAGCTGCGAAAACGGATTTGAATTCTTCATTTCTCACCTACCTTTGCATCGGGTCGGTCGGGCAGAAGGCAACGCCAAAGGCAGGTGAGTCCTAAACTCGCTGCCTCTGCTCAACCGCTTGGCAGGTGTACGGCCTGCCGTCCCGAATTATTCTTATCTTCGCAGTCCCATTGTACTTCGTTTCCACAGAACTACAACATTCCAAATGAAAAAGAGCAGGGCTGGTCTAAACCAGCCCTGCGTCGTGTAAAACTGCACCGTTCTCTTCTTCTCTATTCTCTTCTTTTCTTTTCCATGCCACGCCTTGCTTTGCCTTATCACACCATACCGCAACTCAACTTAACGTAACGCAACTCAACTTGTCGCACAGATCGAGAACAGCACGGTGTTTGGTTAGCCCGAAGACTATTCAGGAGTTCTTCGTTTTAACTCCTGAAGGGCGATGTCGGCGTTGGACGTAAGTTTCCCATGCTCGCGAAGTTCAGAGTCAACTATCGCGGAGAGAGTCTCATCATCCAAGCACTCAAGCCCTACCTGTTCTTCTTCAGTTGCCATGATAGGCTCCTTTCAAAAAACATTACATTGACATGGAAAACTACACGATGCAGTCTTCTCCCGATATTCTTTCACTCAAAGACCAGATTGGTTCTCAAGCCATTTCTCTGCGAATCCGACCAAGTTATCGATATCAACCTTATTGACGTTGTCAGAACTCACACGGTGTTCAAGTTCTGCTGCAATGTTATCTGTAGGTTCGGCCAAGAGTTTCTGGCTCTCACCTGAGGTGCTGCCAAATGTGAAGTCTTCTGTCTCCTCCAACGCATCCCTCAAGGTGCCCAGAGAGAAGAAGCCCAATACGAGTATGGCGGCTACGGCAGACCTCAGTATGCCTATTCTGCTGTGTGTGACAAGGAAGCCACCATCTTCATCCCAGACAGTCACACCATCGCGTTTGAGCTTGCTCTTTGAACCAAGAAGGGTAAGCAGCGAGAGAAGCGGAACTCCCGCTCCCATGCCCTTGAGCCAGACGCCGAAGCTACGGTTAAGCGCGTCTGAGAACTTGAGCTTTTGTCCTTGGCTGTCTGTCACTTTGATTTTGAAGAGCCATTTACCCGGTGTCGTGCCACAGTTGGCCAGGAGAACGGCCTCTTGGAAAATCCAGACAAACAATATTGCCACGGTGAGAAAGGAACTGGGCACGTTCAATACCGATGGGACATACATCCCGAGCACGAAACCGGCCAGCAATGAGAACAAAAAGAGGTCTACGAACCGGGCAAAATAACGAACCCACGGCCTCACCTGACGAACTCTGCAATGTGAACCCTGCGTTAGCATATTATTCACTGTGATAACTGGCATTGGAAGTGTGGTTGAAGTATTCATTCTTGTTCTCCTCAGTATTCTTTGGCCTCTTGTTTACTTGTCAGATTCGTTTGCTCTACTCTGGTAAGCGGGAAGAAAGAGGCAAAGTCACAAAGGAATTGAGATTTTTGCCTAAGAAAGGTACAGATGTATCCCTAAGATCCTTGGGCACAAGAGATTTGATGGGGGAGGAACTGGAGGGATTGTTGCGTGTCAGACGATTTTAGGGCTGCTGGGACCAGATCTTGTTGGCCTTGTACGCCTCAAGTCGTTCTGAGTATGCCGCATAAAGAGGATTCGTTATTCTCTCACGAGCGAGCTTTATGTCCATAAAAGTGCTCGCCTGATTGCGCCTGATGGTAAGTGTGACTTCGGTGTCTATTGGTCCGCTGATAATATTTGCGGCCTTCTCGACAGATAGCCCCGTCACATTCTGTCCATCTATCGCCTCGATCACATCTCCGATCGCGAGGCCAGACCTGTGGGCCGGCGTGTTGGGGACAACATTAACGACTTTGATCTGCCCGTCGATAATATTGAAGTTGACACCGATACCAATGAACTCTTTCTCGCCTGCGGCCTCAATTGCCCTCTCCTGGTATTCAACTGCTTTCTCAAAATTGCCTGATTCGGCATGGAAAAACGCCAAGGCTGCGATACAAATGTGATTCTTGTAGCCGGTAAGCTCACACGCACGTTTGCATGACTCCACTGCTTCTCCATAGCGTTTCATCCCGCGATATTGTGCGGCAAGGCTAAAATATGCATCAGGGTTATTCGGATCGATTTGGGTAACCTGCTTATAGGCTTTGATGGCCTCCTCATGACGACCTAACTGGCTATAAGTTGCGCCAAGCCCAGTATATAGAGCTGCATTCTTCGGATCGATTTTTATCGCCTCCTCAAAAGCTTTAACAGCTTCATCATGACGACCCAAACGGGTATAGGAATCGCCCAGCGCGTAGAGGGCGAGTGAATTGTTTGGGGCGAGCTTGACGGCCTCCTTGGCAGCTCTGATCGAATCTTCGGGGCGATTGAGTTGAGAGTACGATGCTGATAAGGTTATCTGCACTGCAACATCATTAGGATTAACTGCTACGCACTTTTCGAGAGCATCAACGGCTTCTTGACGCATGCCTTTTGCCAAGTAAGCGGCGCCGAGACTCCTGCACGCATTGGCATTTGAAGGATCTAGCTCAATTACCCGATTGAATGCCTTGATTGCCTCATCATGACGAGCGATGTCACAGTAAGCATTGCCAAGATTATTGTAGGCGGCTTCATAATTTGGATCTATTTCAACAGCACGTTCTAAGGCCTCTATTGCTTTTTCGGCCCTTCCAGTTTCACCGTAGATAGTGCCTAGGTTATAGTGGCTGTTGGCATCGTAAGGTTCTATTCTAATAGCTTCTATGAGTACTCGTATTGCTTCATCATGGCGACCCAGACGGGCGTAGGAACTACCGAGCACGTTCAGGGCGAGAGAATTGTCAGGGTCGAATGTTAAATACTTGCGGATGACGTTCACTGCCTTCTGATGTAAATCCTTCTGCTGGTAGGCGTCCCCAAGATTTGAGTAGGCAAGATAGTAATTGGGGTCGACTGCCACTGCCTTCTCGCAATACTCTATACACTTATCGTAGTCGCCAAGCATCTGGTATGAGGCCCCTAAACAGCGTAGCGCTTCCAAGTTCTCTGGATCGAATTGTCGGGCCTTTTGGGCATTTTCAATTGCCAGCAGATATTCTCCTAATCCATGGTGACACCAGGCAATGCTGGAGTATGTTGTACTATTCTTGGGTTCGACTGTGGCGGCCTGTTTATATGTCCGGATTGCGCTCACGTAATCGCCAGACGCACTGTGACAGTAAGCCAGCTTACGCAACACGGATGCGTCGTTCGGTTCAGCTCCAAGATATTTGAGATAATGAGGAATAGCCTCAATATAGCGATTGGTCACCTGGTAAGCCCCCGCCAACACCACGTTGTAATCAGCATTGTTAGGATCGCAAGAAACCGCTTTCCGCAATAGCTTTACGGATTCTTCAAAGCGACCCTGTGTTTGGAGATAGATGCCCAAGTTCTGGTGTACCTCAGCAGAATCCGGCCAAGTCTTGACCGCAGTTTCATACAAGTTAAGGGCCTGTTCTTGATTGCCTAACTGCGCGTGGCAAAATGCCGCCATAAGCATTGCTTGCAGATGGTTCGGATCATTTTCTAAAGCATTGGTGAAGTGTTCGAGCGCTTGATCATAGCTCTTCCTGTAAATATGTGACATTCCGGTCACATACAATTTCCCAGCAGATGCGGCCTTCCTTTCCTTCAGATAAGACAAGGCAAAAAGAGAAGCTGTCAATAATATAGCAATGAATATGAGCGTAGCTATTGTCTTGTACAAATTCCGGCGCAGCACCTTACAGGTTCGCCGGGTTATACTCGGCCTTTTTGCTTTGATAGGTTTGAAGTCCAGTACGTTCTGAATGTCTGCGGCAAAATCTGCGGCAGTTTGATATCTGTCCTCGGGTGCCTTTTCTAAAGCGTGAAGCATCACTGTACTGAAATCAATTGAAAGCCGAGGAGAGTATTTCCTGGGCGGTACGGCCTCCCTGGAAACGACTCTTGTGAGTGTTTCATTGACAGTATCACCCTCAAACGGCGCATGTAAAGTCAGGCATTCATAATATGTGGCAGCCAACGAATAAACGTCGCTGCGGCAATCAACAGTATCGGGCTTACGAATCTGCTCAGGTGAAACGTAACTTGGCGTGCCGAAAAACTCACCTGTCATGGTTACAGTCTGTTGCGTCTCGGCTTTAGCTAAGCCGAAGTCCACAAGCTTGACTGTTCCATCCGAACCGATGAGGATATTGGAAGGTTTCACGTCACGGTGCAGGATTCCTTTCTTGTGCGCATACTCCAAAGCGGACGACAGACCGATAATTATCCTGCTGATGGCAATAATGTAAGCTGTGTCGATTTCCGCGCCATTTGAACCTTTAGCGTCACATGCTCTGTCAGCGTGGGTGCTGGATTGAGCCTCCAGACATTTTTGCATCACATGACTTGCTTTCTCATCAGGTAGTGCATTCCGAATACTGGCCAAAATCTTATCCAGGGAGACTCCTTGGACATGCTCCATAGCAAAATATGAGTACGGCCCTTGTTCACCGACCTCATAGATGGGAACGATATTTGGATGGGAAGTTTTTGCTAGTACCTGCGCCTCTCGTTTGAATCTCTCCAGGCTCTTACCACGTGCGCCGCTAATATCGCTGATGACTTTTAATGCCACTTCCCTATCGAGCGAAACCTGCCGGGCAAGAAACACCGCCCCCATTCCACCGGCTCCGATCAGACTCAGGATTTCAAAGTCTCCGAGCTTCTGGCCGACAAGGTCATGTGCATCTATTGGCTCGTTGTAGTCGCTATCATCAGCTTCCAGAAGGCCGGAGAACAGGCCGTCAATCCTCTCGATCTTCTCGATCTTCCGCCTGATCTGATGCTCAAGATCCCGATAGTTCTTCACGAACTCATCCAAGTCCGGTTCCTGGCCCTGCAATCGAGCGTTAACAAACTGCTGGACAGCTTCGTCAATAATGCTCTCTTGGTTGTCCTCTTGTGATTCTGACATTAAACATCCTCAAAGGCACCGGCCAGCGTCGTCAACGCACGGGAAAGCAGCATACATACCGCATGAGGTCTTTTCCCCAGTTTCTTGCCGATTTCTATGTTGGAAAGCCCTTCGATCTTAGCTAACACGATCACTTCTCGGTATTCAGGTTTCAGTTTATCTATCGCTCTTTCAAGCTTGTCCAAGTCTTCTCTCTTGGACATTATCATACTCGGCGTGGTCAAGGCAACCGGCCCAGGAGTCCTGACAACGCTATCCTGACTCTGCCTATTATCATTAAGCGGGATTTCTTTGCGAATATCACGCTTATTCGTGCGCAATTTATCTACGTGGTCACGAAGCCTGTTCTCTGCTATTGTTGACAGCCACCGGAGAAAATCGCCTTCATTCTTATATGTGAAGCTCTCCAAACTCCTCAAAGCGGAAATGAAGGCATCCTGCACCAAATCCATTGATTCCATCTTGGAACGCAGCTCTTTGCCCATGCGCATCCGCACTATCCTGCGTACCCGTTCACCATAGACATTGCACAGCCGGTCCAAAGCCGATTCATCGCCGGCTTGGGCCAGTGAAACCAAACGCTGAGTCTTGTAGTTGACACTTTCCCGCAACGTTCGCTAACCTCCATGAGTCCAAGATGTTAACAACATAATATCACTTCTTACGAAAAACCTCAACTATAATTGTGACATTGGATTCTTTTCCCCGCTTGTAAAGATAGAACGGACGAGTCCAAAAAGTGACGTAAAAGAAAGTGAATCAAAACCAAAGAATTTAAGGAGACAAGAAATGAAACGGTTAATTACAATTCTGGCAGTACTGGCGATCATTTGTGCGATGACCCTTCCGGCAGATGCCGCCGTGCGTGTTCGCGGCTACTTTCGCAGCAACGGGACTTATGTAAGACCTCATTACAGGTCCAATCCCGACGGCAATTTCTGGAACAACTGGAGCACCTATCCCAACGTCAACCCATACACGGGGATCAGAGGCACAAGACGCACACCAAGCTACTCAAGAAGCTATCCGTCCTTGATGCCAAGATACAACTGGAGCACGCCAAATTACAGGAGCAGCTACTCTTGGTCGCTCCCGAGCTACACAATTCCGAGCTATGGCACCTTTGGCAGTTCTATTTGGGACTGATGATTCGAGATGTCAGTCGGGTGATTCACTGTTTGCCGCAAAGGGCTGTGAGTTCAATACTTGCAGCCCTATTTCTTGTATAATCCACCCCACAGAATCTCACAGAGCAGCCCTAAGAGGGTTTGGCGTTTGTAGAATGGACGATCTGCCTGTGATGCACACCACAGGCCCTACTCTCAGGCATAGCGATTTGAATGGGCTTCTGTGGCACTTTGGGCTTGACTCGGACTGGCAAGAGTTGCTACAATACACACATCAACTATGCCTCTAAGCCCCTGCGGATATCTCGCTTTTTCCTCTCCCTCCGCTACGCAGGGGCCACTTTCATAAATACGTCACCTCAATTGACAAATCATCCGGCAAAGTGTAAAATGATATTAGCCGTGGAGGGTTTGGGGCTTAAGGAGGAGCCGAGCTTCTTTGTACAGCATCTCCTAAATGAGGTGCTGGCAGCTTTTTGGAGGGTTGGATGATGAAAAGATCAGTTCTTGCGTTGGGAGTATTACTCGTCGTATTAGGTGCAAGTGATGCGTTCGGGAACACTGCCATATACACCGATACGACTCTTCAAGGCACTTGGGCAGCTCTAATAGATATTTACGGGACCGCTATCGTGGACGTCTACAATGCCTATATTAACAGTATATACCCTCATGACGATTGCATCCTCAATGTGTATGGGGGCGAGATCGGTCACATCAATACGTTTGGAGGGACAGTGAATCTGTACGGTGGAACGATAAGTCGGAACATTGTGGACAATGGCGGCGGCTACAATGTATATGGATACGGTTTCAACTATGACCCAAGTATGGGGCTTCTCACTGGCTTTTGGGGAGATGCGACACCTCTGAGCATACAACTGAATCCTCGTATCGTGGATGGCCCCCCGATATATGCGAATACATGGTCCGTCGTAACCTTGCACACCGTTCCTGATCCTACGATCCCCCCAGTCGCTGATGCCGGTGGCCCCTACTTCTTGGACATTGGAGACCCGCCTATCATGTTGGGAGGCTCGGTTGTGGGGGAGTATAGTCAGGCTGCTTGGGACCTTGATACAGATGGTCTATTCGATGACGCTTTCGGATTAAATCCTTTAATCTCAAGTGACATGCTTAACTCTTGGGGTTTCAGTCCCGGCATGACACGGGACATCGGGTTACAAGTGACGGGCCTCTATGGTGGAGTGGATGTTAGTATGACAGAACTGACTTATACTCCCGTCCCCGGTGCCTTTTTGCTGAGCATACTCGGCTTGAGTGTAGTTGGCGTGAAGTTGCGAAGACACAGAGACTCGTAAACTGCTGTCAGAGTCTTCTCACGTGGCGTTTGTCGGGCTCATTTCGCACCAGAATCGACAATCTACCTCCGAAGGGTATCAGCTCGTTTTTAGAGATCGCTTCACACGAAGGCTTTTACGCCGTCATTCCGGCTTTGCTAAGGTGGAGCAGGCCCCCCTTCGGACACATCGAAGGACGATCTGTATTTCTCTGTGAGCTTGGTAGCAAGCTTGTCGGGTAAGAAGTTAGCCGCAGATTTTATGACCTGCCAAAGGCGGTGCTTAACCAGTTGCTGTCGAACCACTTCAGTTGGCATGTAGGTACTGAACACAACAGTCCTACCTGTGCTCCTGTCCTGCAAATATCTGGCGACATGCGACACACGGGACATTATGCAATAATGTTCATAAATCTTCTGATAGTGAACAGTGCCTTTTAGAATGTCGTTGCGTTCGCTGTGGCTGATCCCGTGTTTTTTTGGTGCCTTTGGGTCACAAAAAAAAACCGCATCAACGACATGCAGGGCCGCATAAAAAACTACAACTGCTGCCCAATCGGAGAAACTTGGTTCTGCCAATAAGTAGTCTGCGGCTTCAATATTGTGAATCGCCAAATCGATATGGTCAGGGCCGTTCGGCATCAGGCATTATGTATTCGCACATCCATCCTGGGTTACAAAAAGACAGAAAGCCGTCCGGCCCACACAATGGCAACGTTTGGACATCAAGGTTGATTTGCGAACATTCTGGATCACGAGCGATTTTGAGGTCCAAATCAGTAAGGTCTTTTTCGAGATCAGGATCAAAGACGCTACCTTTGGCAACAATCAAAAAGAGCATTCGTGCATCTTGCAAAGTCAAAAAGACCTTGTCGATTTTACCTATGTGCTCGCGGGTCCAATTGCCCAAGACGTCTTTCAAATGGTTGACCTGCTTCCCAAACAATTCTTTGTACTCGTTCATAATTCTACATGCAAAGACAGCCTCTTCAACGCGCATGACAAACCTATCCTGGTCTTCTGGGTCGACCAATACCTGGCGGCCTGCGTCAGACACTTGCAATCTAATAGGATCAACACTCGTTTTCGTGCTCATCTCTCATAGCCCATGAGTTCAAGTTCTTCCCTTGATCGTCCGTGAAAATCTAAAGACACGATGTCGCAACTTCTCCTTCTCTCTCTGTGTACCGACACGCTCCATGCAGCAAACTTGTTGATAGTATTAACACGCAGCTTAGCCTACACACTCTGTCTCTTTCGCTATTATACTATATTCTTCGGCAGGGGAACAACCTAAATTTCAACAAATCTCGCAAAAAGTTCGCACTACCGCACATAATACCCTCAGAATTCTTACACTGCCCCGTAAAGGGCCTTTCTGGTGACGATCCACAAAACCTTGCCTCTATTATTCGACTCAAGGCCCCCAGGACGCCGCTGAGCACCCAGAAATGCCTAACCGAACTCCACACAGCCCAGACTTCCCTGTAGGACAGTTAACTTCCGAAGATCCCGGATAAGGGCTACGGTAGCAACTTGGACTAATTAACGTCTCAGTCCGCCCACCACGGGCCTCACACGGCAGTTAGGGGGGCGTCTATACCGCCATTCGCCAAGCCTTCTGACTCACTCTCTTGGTCTTTCGCCGCCTTTTCATGGTACAATCATCACAGAATCTCTGCCGATGTCGCAGGGGGGCTCCGCAACCACAATGCCGGACGCTAACCTGTTGTCTCTCGGCCCTGGTTTGCTCTGCATACTGAGCAAAGAGTTTCTGGTAGTCATAACCGGGCAGTCGGGACTTGTAGTCGGGTGGCCCCAGGACGGCCCTCTCAAAGTAATCGCACCGCTGGCCATCACCTTACAGGATTCGTCAAACATCTTTCTGGTGAAACCGTGCATACGTATGCACGATTTGCCGTATGCTCATCAAACGTGTTTTGTCAGGACGTATTAAGATTATGCCAAAATTTTTTGGGAATTTTTTTCTGTGAGATATTTGGGACTCCGGAAAGTACTGGGAATGCAGTAAGGGGGAGAGATAAGTACCAAGAGAGGAAACGGGACTCCGGCAAGGGGGGTGCCTACCCGTCGTGTTGTCTTACTCTACAGCTTGCCCCTACACGCAACAGGGTAAGCACATGGTAGTATGGTTGACTGCCTTGCCGCAGGCACAGACGCCTTCTCGACTAACCAACACGACGATTGACTTGCATCTGGATAATGTCCGCTTCTCTCTCCAGTTCGTCCAGTTCCGCCAATGCCTGCTCCAACTCTTGTCGTGTCATAGGCTCACGTTTGTCCTCGACTACCTGTGTTTGTAGGGCCTTGCCTTCTTCTCGATCAAATATGGCGACAGCTAACGCCCGCGAGCCTGCCTTACCTTCTTTTTCAACAAGACTGAGCGCCATCTATTGGCTCTGTGTCAGCTTCGCCCTGTCCAGCTTCTCGATCCCGGCGTCCGTCAGGCTCATAAACTCACAGAAGTAGGGCCACAACTGCGTCTTGCGTTTGGGCGGGCCTGCTGGATTGCCGGACTGGCCCGGCTGGAACTGATGTTCCTTTGGCGGCTTCTTGTTGCCCACCTCGTAGTCTCCCTGTTTGGCAGGGAGTTTGTTGCCCGCAATTGATTCTTTAAGTTTTGCCATTCGTTTTCTTTCGGAAGACAAAATACCAATTCTTGCCGCCAGCACAGTATATGGTTATTTAACCATAAGAGTCAAGACAATTTCACAGAGTAGCCTTCAGACGCCTCAAATGGCCGTAGAATGGACGATCTCGCCTTGAGTGATATTACCTACCCCCCACCAGGCACAGGTCAATTGACGAATGTCGGCAGCCGACAGCGGTGGAAAAGATGAGCATCCAAACCACCGCCGCCGAACTGCCCATAGATTCGTTATGCACGGAAATCAGACTCCGTCAATCTCAATTCCGTTAAGCATACGTTAAGTCACTCGGAACACAGTAGGGGGGTTGAAAGTCCCTGCTTTCGTAAGTTCTTGCCAATTATACACTTCGTGAATAGGCGATATGGGGATTGAACCCACAACGCGCTGATATGTCATCAGAGCGGGGCGGTCCCAGGCGGCGTTCGGATTTTGCAGAAGCGGCACGAGGCTCACACCATCCAATTCGCCTTTCGTTTCGAGTCCGCACAATTCGATCAGGGTAGAATGGTGGGACACAGGTCTGCGATACTGATTACGTTTTCAATTCGCCTTCCTTCGGGCAGCGTCCCGGGCCAACTGAAGATCAGTGGCACATTGGCGGACTGGTCATAGCACAGACGCTTGTGGTGGTAGTTCCATCTTGGCGGGTAATTTTCGCCGTGGTCGCAGGTGAATATTACGATAGTGTTCTTGCGGAGACGTAATTCGTCCATCGCTCTGAGCAGCCGACGATTTCAGGAACTCGCGTCGTGTCAGATTTGCCATTACTTTTTGCCTCCGTATTATTTCTTGTTGGAATCCGTTGTGCTTGTATGATGCGCTTGGCACCCGGCCTTTGAGGCGCAAATCTTCCAAACGTGTGAGACGGTCCCGAGAGACATCGTCTGAACAATCATTTCCAGCCATTGCAACTCCATGATAACAGATATGTTTCTTGTTTGGTACCCCTGTTCATGCGTGTATCATCAGGATTTGCCTTCGGTTGGCCAAGATGATACAATCTGGCGAATCTGACAATACTGCTGGAGTTGTGCAATGAAGACTTACGAACGGAGAAATGAAATGTGTTCAGTGATGCGAGAGCCGGTTGGCTTGGGGTTTCTTTTGATGGTTTGCCTGTCCTTCGTTGGGATCGGCTACGGGCAGAATGGCCGGCAGATTCTCGATGCCACCGGTGTCAAGGGAGGGCTGATCGTCCACGTTGACTGCGGCGATGGCCGGCTGACGGCCGCTCTGCGCGCCAATGAACGCTATCTCGTGCACGGTTTGGATACTGACGCGAGTGATGTTGAGAAGGCCCGCGGCTATATCCGGTCGCTCGGTCTCTATGGAAACGTGTCCATACGGAAATGGGATGGCAGGTCTCTTCCTTACGCCGACAACATGGTCAACCTGGTTGTTTCGGAAAACGCTGGGCCCATTTCAAACGATGAAATAATGCGCGTTTTGTGCCCGCTCGGCGTTGCCTATCTCAAGTCCGGCGGCAAATGGACGAAAGCGACCAAGCCCTGGCCTGCTGAGATTGATGAATGGACGCACTGGTTGCACTCGGCGGATGGCAACGCAGTCGCGCGCGATCGGGTTGTGGGGCCTCCCCGTCAGATTCAATGGGCCGCCGCACCGCTGTGGGCGCGCCATCATGATACGGTGCCGAGCATGAGCGCCATGGTTTCGGCTCGGGGCCGGTTGTTTTACATATCCGACGAAGCGCCGCCAGGCCTGGATGGAAGCTTTGGCGACAAGTGGTTTCTCGTGGCCCGCGATGCCTTCAACGGCGTCCTGCTATGGAAGCGGTCCATGCCCGAGTGGGGGGCGAACCAGTGGAACACCGAGTGGAAGGGCCGGTTTAATATGCCGCCGCACATGCCGAAGCGGATCGTCGCCGCGGGCGATCGGCTCTATGCGACGTTGAACTTCAACGCTCCGCTGACGGCGCTCGATGCGGCTACCGGCGAGATCCTGTACGTTTACGAGGGCACAAGCAACACTGATGAAATCCTCTACGAGAAGGGGCTGCTCATTCTTTCGGTCAACGAGGAAACTCGCAAGCCGGATAAGGCAAACAAGAGCCCGGTGAAGAAAAGCGTCTGCGTGATCGATGCGGATTCGGGCCGTCAACTCTGGAGAAAGGGCGGCTACAGTGGATTGCGAGCCAAGTACGATTCGTCCGAGCCGTTCGGACGTCTGGAGTTGATCGCCGGTGACGGGCAGGTGTTCTTTGTGGACCACGATGCGATCATAAGTCTGGACCTGAAATCGGGGCAAGAGAAATGGCGCCTCCGGCGGCCTCAGTTCGAAGAGCAGCTCCGAATGTACAGTATCCGCATGAGCGACCAATGTGTGCTCGTGTACCAGGATGGCGTTATCCTGTTTGCTCAACCCGAGATGGACAAGATGAGATCGTGGCACACGCTGCCGGGGACATTGTACGCCTACAACGCGAAAGATGGGGAATTCCTGTGGAAACACCAGTACGGCGGCTGGTCTCACAACTGGCAGCCGGACGTCTTTGTGATTGACGGGCTCGTCTGGATCCACGAGCACATTGACGTTGAGATGAAACGTCACGAACCCGACACCAAGGAAGGCATCGACTACGCGGTCATAGGGCTCGATCTCAGGACCGGCCGGCTAAAGCGAAGATTCTCGACTGCGAAAACAAACAAAGTCGACCACCACCATCGCTGTTACCGCGGAAAAGCCACAGAGCGATACCTGCTGCCCTCGCGTCGCGGTGTTGAATTCCTCGACCTTGAAACCGAGGAGAACCTCCTGCACCACTGGGCCCGCGGCGGCTGCTTGCACGGATTCGTCCCCTGCAATGGCCTCATCTATCTGAACCCTCACCCGTGCGAATGCTACATAGAAACCAAGCTGAACGGCTACTATGCCCTGGCCCCGGCCGGACAGTCAAGGCCCGAGGATACGGAGTCATCTGCGGCGTTTGAACGCGGTCCCGCATACAGAAAAATCGAAAACCAAGAATCGAAAATCGAAAATCCAAACGATTGGCCCACGTTCCGTCACGACCCGCTTCGCAGCGGCTCAACAACGGCATCGATCTCCGAGAAGCTCAAACCTTCGTGGCGAGTTCCCGTGGGCAGCCGAATCACTCCGCCGGTGGCAGTGGGAGGCAAAGTCTTTATTTCGTCGATTGACGAACACACGGTGACGGCACTCGACGCGAACAGCGGCAGGGTAATCTGGAACTTCACTGCCGGCGGGCGAGTCGATACTCCGCCCACAGTCTACAAGGGTCTGGTCCTATTCGGCTCGATGGATGGCTGGGTGTACTGCCTGCGAGAGGCCGACGGTCAACTCGCCTGGCGCAGGCGAGTGGCACCGCGTGAACGCTTAGTGGGAGCTTACGGGCAGATCGAATCGGCCTGGCCCATCCACGGCGGTATTCTCGTAAAAGACGACGTCGCGTACCTGAGCGCCGGACGGTCCTCGTATCTTGACGGTGGAATCATCCTTTGCGCCATCAACCCCGTCGCCGGGGTGGTTATTGACAAACGCACGCTCTACAGTCCCGATCCCCAGACGGATGAAATGCCCTTGCCGACTGTCCACAGGAAGATCATCCCCGGCGCTTTGTCCGACATTCTGGTCAGCGACGGTTCGTCGGTCTTCATGCGGCAGGAAAAGGTGTTCGGTGACGACTCTGCTGCGAAGGGCCATGTCTTCTCCACCGCCGGGTTCCGGGACGAAGCCTGGTTCAACCGCACGCAGTGGGCGATTGGCGCCGTATCGGGAGCACAACTTGTCGTGTTCGACGACAAAATAGCCTGTGGAATCGTTGCATATTCAGGAGGCAACCGGGCGCACTCTTATCGGCCCGACGGTAGTGGATACGAACTTTTTGCGGGCCGATGGAAGGAGCAGGTGCCCCGCAAGCCTGCGACCGATAGCAGCTCAAAGTCAAAGAAGAAAAAGAAATTCGAGCCGCTCTGGAAGAGACGCGCGGCGGTGAGTTTCACCGCGATGGTGCTCGCAGGCAGGAGACTCTTTGCCGCCGGGCCGCCCGATGTTGTCGATCCGAAAGATCCCTTGGCTGCGCTGGAGGGGCGCAGAGGCGCCAAACTGTGGATCGTCTCGGCTGGCGATGGTCAGAAACTCGCCGACTATCAATTGGACAGCCCACCGGTTTTTGACGGTATGGCTGTCACCGATGGCCGCCTGTACATTTCGCTCAAAGACGGCACGATAGCGTGCTTCAAGGGACATTAGAAAAGGAAGATTTGCAATGAATCAAGATACGACGCGACGTGAATTTTTGAAAACCATGCTCGGAGGCGCTGCCGCGGTATCGTTGCGCCCAGGTGCATCTGCCAGAGCCTCTGTGGGTAATAAGAAGCCTCTCAATTTCGTGTTCTTGCTGATTGATGATTTTGGATGGATGGACATTGGCGCCAACAACCCGCATTGCTTCTATGAGACGCCCAACATTGACCGGCTCGCGCGTTCGGGCATGAACTTCACGAACGGCTACGCCGCCAATCCGGTGTGCAGCCCGACGCGCTACAGCATCATGACGGGCAAGTACCCCTCGCGCGTCGACGCGACCAATTTCTTCAGCGGCAAACGCCCGGGCCGGTTCAATCCCGCCGAACTGAACGACAAGATGTCACTGTCGGAAGTCACTCTGGCCGAGGCGCTGAAGGAGCACGGCTACAAGACGGCGTTTGCCGGCAAGTGGCACCTGGGCCCCGACGAACAATATTGGCCTGAGAACCAGGGGTTCGACGCAAACATCGGAGGCTGGGCGACCGGCGGGCCGCGCGGGGGTTATTTTGCCCCGTTTGAGAATCCGCGGCTGGCCGATTACCCCAAAGGTGCACACCTTCCCAAGGTGCTGACCGATGAGTCTCTGGCGATTATGGAGAAATACAAAGACAAACCCTTCCTGCTCTATTTGGCCTATTATTCGGTTCATACCCCACTCCAGGGTCGTGAGGACCTGATTGCCAAGTACCAGGCCAAGAGGGACAGGCTGTTGGCCGAAGATGCGACGGAGTTTGGCCCGGCCGAACAGGTCTGGCCCGATGTCAAAGAGCGTCGTGTGCGCATCCGCCAATGTCACGCCGTTTACGGCGCGATGGTCGAGGCAATGGATGAGCAGGTTGGCCGCGTTCTGAACAAGCTGGAGGAACTCGGCATCGCTGACAACACAGCCATCATCCTGATGTCGGACAACGGTGGACTGTCAACCAGTGAGGGCTCTCCGACGTCTAATCTTCCGCTGCGCGGAGGCAAGGGTTGGCTATATGAGGGCGGTATCCGCGAGCCTTTCCTGATCCGCTGGCCCGGTGTCACAAAGCCCGGCTCGAAGTGCGACGTCCCGGTGGTCAGCACGGATTTCTATCCGACCATTCTTGAGATGGCCGGGCTACCGTCGAAGAGCAGCCAGCATCTGGACGGAGTCTCGTTGGTGCCGCTGCTCAGGGGCCGAGGCAAGATCGGCCGCGATGCCATTTATTGGCATTACCCGCACTATTCCAACCAGGGCGGTTTTCCCGGCGGCGCCGTCCGCATGGGCGATTGGAAGCTCATCGAGCGTTTTGAAGACGGCCGCGTTCACCTTTACAATCTCGAACAGGATATTGGCGAACGCAAGGACCTGGCGTCCGAATACCCGCAACGAGTCAGGTGGATGCGCGAAAAGCTCCATGTGTGGTATAAGCAGGTCGATGCGAAGTTCCTGCGTCCCAGAGGTGACAATCAGCAACCCTGGCGCCCGGATTAGATCGACCCGGGTGGATAGGCTCCATCTGAAAACTCGATCTGGCTTCGAGCAGCTTGTTTCCCGCCTGGCTGCCTCCGGCTGCATCGACGATAAAGCCAATATCGCCTGCTTCGCCGTCTTTGCCAGGCGAAAAAACGCTCGCTCTCGGGCCGACGACGGAGTTTTCAGACAGAGCCTAAGCTTCGAACGATTATTCAACCGCAGTTGCCGCGTGCAGCAAGGCCTCTGCCAGCTACGGACCATGCACGAAACACACGGTAGATTTTCTCTTTTCCCTCATTTCTTTCGAAGGGAAAAGAGAAAATCTGTATCAGATGATACTGAACAGGGAGAGGCGAAAGGCTGACGCCTTGACGAAAGTGCCTTCCGCTGCCAAACATCTTCTCTATTCGCGTCCGCCTGCGGCGGACAATCCCCCTTCCACCCTCTTTCGAGGGAGGGAGATTGCTTCTTCCGCTACTAAAGAGCTTCGCTGCTGCTGCCGGGCTAATCAAATCTCTCGCCAAATAAGAGACGATCTGTCACCAGATTTGACGCAGCCCTATACGTGACCATTTTGCGCACAATTTCATTCTTAACAGACTACAACTTTGGATTTGACTTACCCAAATTAACAGATACAATTGTTCTTTGGATTCACAGGTCCAAAGGAAAGACAATTTAGTAACGAGATATATTATAGGTGCTGGAGTGTTCTGCCTATACTACTTGAGATTGCATCCTTTATGCCGTACCGGACAGGCTTAGGCTTCGCGGTTTAATCTTCAGACCGTTGACACCTTAAGATAGGGATTCTTTGTGCGCCCGACGGGGACGGAGTTTATCCGGCCGGAGGCCGGAAGAAGGGTGAAGAGGGAAGGGTGAAGAGAGAAGTGATCAGTGTTTAGCGTTCAGTTGTCAGCTTAGAAATCCAATGGGTTCTTTGCCTCTTTGATTGTCCGGCTCTTGATTGTGTGGGTGTAGATCATCGCGAAAGGGAGAGGGAAGAAAGGGAGAAGAGTGAAGAGTGAAGTGAGAAATGATCTCATGGAAAGGACGTTTGAGTTTGCAGTGCCGAGCTAAATAGAAGCTCAAGGATGCAGTATGAAGGATGAATGTGGCTATCCTCTTTCACTCTTCACCCTTCACAATTCACTCTTGCCAATTGCGGTGTTATCCAGTTAGAAATCAAGTGCAGCTTGACAGAAAAACATTGTCAAGATGATCTGTTTTCAGCATTGTACGGAAACCATAGAAAATTATGTTCGCACCCAAGTAAAGGAACGTTATGACAAAATCACATTGGATATTCGCAACAACACAATGCATTTTGAGTGGCGTCTCGGCGGGTATTATGTGTTTAGTGTTACTAAGAGTTGTGAAGGTGCCCGCTGGCTATGCTCATGTGTTGGGATTAGTTGTCGGACTTGCTATTGGTGCTGCTTTAACGGCTCTGATCCGCTCTCTGTTTTCGATCCAACTCAAAGAACAGACCTTGGAGAAGTAATCGCGAACATGCGAATGCAATGGGACGGCCTAAAGGCCGCCCCTGATTCGCGACGTTCGATCAGGAGCGCAGCTTATGCGAAACAAAGCACCACTCATCATTTTCACGTTCTGCGTCTCTATTTCCCTCATTGGAGAATCTGCTTCTCAATCGATTCAAGAGGATAGAGTGGCTTGGGGAGAGGCAACGCGCGGCCTACAGGGAGGAATATATATCCAGACAGGACGTTGGATTGGAAACATACCGCAGCCGCCGAGATTGGGTGAAGCGATTGATGTTGTCTTCTGTATCCGTAATGTTTCTGACAAACCGGTTGAATTTTCTTTGTTACACCCTCTTCTGAACTCGCCGCGCATTCGAAATACGACAGGAACGACTGTCTATGTCTCCGGGGCTACATATCACGGGCCTGCTCAAGTAAAGACATACAGACTCAAGCATGGGGATAGTATTGAACTATATACGCTTACTTGCATGTTGGCTCCCAGAGTTCCTGTGTATTATCCCACACATCATCGTCCTTCTCGTAGGGTTGCCCACACCGTTCCAGGTAAGTATCGTATTGCTTATGAACTCAAGGTTCACTCTGCGGACGGCTTGGAGAAGAGTTTTAATCTTGCCAGTAGATGGACAGAACTACATGTCTTGCCACCCGACCGAAAAAAACTAACGGAGAAAGTGGCTGGCGTGCTAAGGAAGAATATAGATCGATTCAATCTCAAGATCTCTCGTGTTGCTGAAGACAATTCGCGTTTGCGCTCTTTGAAGCTTACTGTTCTTGAGCCGAAAGAAGACTATCCCACATTTTGGAGTGTCATCCAGATTACTCGCGAGGATGCGATCGCGATTGTTAAATTCCTTGAGAAATCTGACTATCTTTGGCGAACGGTTGCAGACCCCGATGATAATCCAGTTTTCAACAAGGCTTCTTTTCCTCTAGAACTTATGCCTTATTACTTCCTAAGCTTAAGTTTGGGAGATGAGTCCAAGCCCAGCCAACTCACTCACTTGGCCAATATACACCTAGGATGGGGGCCTGATATGTATGGCAGACTTCGCAATTTGGAGAATTCTTTGCATGGTGACGCGAAGCAAGCGATGAAGGAGTTGTTGACTCAGATTGAACCCTTTCGAATGGAATGGAAGGGACTATCCGAGACAAACTGTAAATGAACACTATCGAACAAAACAAATTCAGCCGACCCGACGGCGGCTGATTTGCCGCGTTCTGATCGGAGGCCAACGAAATGAATACAATTCTACCAGTGGTGGTTGTGCTATCATTAGGGGCAGGGTTTGGCTTGATCCTAAGACGTTGGCTTCCCAATATATGGCTCACCTCAATTGCCGCGGGAATCTCGGGTGCGGTCATGTGGGGAATCATTATGGAGGTCATGTTCCAAATGGTTGACTTTGAAGAGGAGAGAGGTGAAACCCTTTATCATGTTATTTTCATTGTCTTTCTTGTCGCGTCCATAGCCTCATTGGTAGCATTGTTGCTTAGAAATATTGTGAATAGAAATACGAATAAGGCAATGCAGGAGACCCCATGATCGCTTCGCGATCAAGTGTCTCCTGATCTTTCTGTTAGATCACACAATTTGGAGAGATTCACATGAAACGAAAACTTTACAATCCTATGATTCTCATTCTGCTTGTATTGATACCACTAATCGCATTCTCCGGAACAGAACAGAAAATATCAGAGTCTTACTATGAGCAGTTGAAATCTTTGTTAACGCAAAAAACCTTGAAGGTTCGACCTAACGCATCAAAACGAGATGTAAACTTAATTGAGGTTGAGAAGGGAGCTGCAGGATTGCTCTTTGGCGCATCTATGGATGACGTAGTGGCTATCTGGGGAAAGCCATGTGGCATCGATACAAATAGGAGTCATAACATATGGAGCCTATCAGTAGGCGCATGCAGATTTGGCTTCATTGAGAATGAACTGGTCTCCGTCAGTATTCATAGTGCCACA
>JADHXR010000138.1 GCA_016782865.1 Phycisphaerae bacterium | reverse complement strand
TCAGGAGTCTACCCCGACCTGCCGAAAGGTTGAACAGCCGGCGGCGGCGATTCATTTGAAGTGCCAAAGCAGGCCGCCGGTGACGCCGTTGTTCAAATCCTGAGATCGCGACAGAGGAAACTGATAGCCGACTCGCATGTCCGCATTGTCCCAGAGGCCGACCAGCACGCCGGCAATGCCCTCGGCGAACCAATCGCCGTCCTCGGCGCCGGACAGGCCCACGGCCAGATCTGCCTCGAGAATTACGCTTATCAGGCCTGGTGAAAGCTCACCGGCGTGATCGTGATGCGCATGATCGCCGGCGCCGATGTCACCCGAGCCAAATGTGTGAATTAGCGCCGAGCGGAAGAAGAATTCTGCATCGCTGCTTTCTGCGGGGTATTCGAGACCCGACTGGGCGTTAACCGTCCACCAGTCACCCAGATCGATCCACGCTGAAAACGACGGCGCCAGTGCGACTTCGTCTTCGGCGATGCCGCCGTCGGTGTCGCCCGTTGTGGTCTCGACCTCCAGGCCGAAAGCCAGAAGAAAGCGCTCGTATTCGGCCAGGAGCAAACGCGGTGAAACGGTGAGATTGCCGAAGCTGTCGATAGGCCCGCCGTCGTCGCTGTCGACAAAGACGTAGGGTATCTCGAATATCAGGCCGAGTCGGCGGGAGATGGGCCATTCGACTTCGGCCCCGATCTCCTGCTCGCTGCGTCCCGTCTCGCTGCGCGTGCTGTAATCGAGGAGGAAGTCGCGCCGAGTAAACGCCGGCTCCGTGCGAAAAGAGTGAACCATGGGCGTGCCGCGAAGGCTGAAGTGACAGTGAACGGGCCGATCGTGCCAGCCTTCGGTCCAGTCGAAGCCAAACGCCGGGGGCGATTCCGTGTGCAGTTCTTCGTCCCGGGCCGGCTCCGACAAGGCACACGCCGTGAGAACGATGAGCAGCACAGTGCAGGCGAAAGTCGGTCTGATTCTCCGATCCGATGTTCTGGCATGAGTTGTTCGCTCGCACGTTTTGACGAGATTGCATTTCATGATCTGGTATTTCCCAATTGACCTTGGCTCAGAGCCTGCTACTCTAACAGAGACCGTGATATTAGCAAGCAGAAAAGACGAGAAGCAACGGGGAAAGGCAGTTATGCTGTTGCCGACAAATGAGAATTCTACAATGAATGGCGGTAATGAGAGATGAAGCAGATCATCAACTACTTGCTGGTGTGTTCTGTCGTTTGTGTGGCAGGATGTAAGTCGGCGTCTTCAACCGAAAGAATCGACGAAGAAGTCTGTAAGAGGAATGCCATCCCAATCGGAGACAAATTAAGCGCGGCATCGAAGCGCGCGCTGGAAAGGAACTATGAGCAAGGACCCGAGTGGTTCTGCGGTTTTAGAAAGCACGATCTAAAGGGCGATTTCAAATACGAAGAAGGCGTGATTCGCAGGGACCCGTGCGCGGTTATTCTGGTGGGCCAGACGTATTATGTCTGGTATACCAAAGGCGAAGGAAAAGCGTATGGATTTGGCACGGGCGATCCTTCGAAAAAGGTTTTTCCGTGGGACTTGACCGAGGTTTGGTACGCCACTTCAAAAGATGGGTGGGATTGGAAAGAACAGGGGCTCGCTGTGGGCAGAGGGCCCGAGGGAGCTTATGACGACCGGGCGGTATTTACGCCTGAAGTGTTGGCCCACGATGGCAAGTTCTATCTCGTTTATCAGGTGGTGAAGGCGCCTTACGTCAACAGGGTGAAGAATAACGTCGGCATGGCCATCGCCGATTCTCCTGACGGACCCTGGAAGAAACTGGATGCGCCTATTCTCAAGCCCGCCGAGAACGGCCAATGGCTGGGCGACGAGGACAACCGCTTCAAGGTGAAAAAGCAGGGCGATTTTGACAGTCATAAAGTGCACGACCCCACGCTGATGTTCTACAGGAACAAATTCTACCTCTACTACAAAGGCGAGCGCATGGGCGAGCGTATAACGTTCGGAGGACGAGAAATCAAATGGGGCGTCGCTGTCGCCGACAAGCCGGAGGGCCCCTACGTTAAGTCTCTGTACAATCCCATTACCAACAGCGGTCACGAACTCTGTGTCTGGCCCTACACCGGCGGCATCGCCGCGATGTTAACGACCGACGGCCCCGAAAGAAACACCATCCAATTCGCCGAAGACGGCATCAACTTCGAAATCAAGTCGCACATTCAATGGGGCCCGCACGCGGTCGGTCTGGTCCGCTCGCTCGATGCCGACAAGGGCCCCCTCGGGGCCATGCGCTGGGGCCTCTGCCACGAGTATAAAGGCGACTGGCAATACATCAGGAGATTCGAGAGCTATATGCCGCATACGTGGTGACCAGAGCTGCCTGCCGTCGTCCGGTCTCTTTGTGCCCGTGGTCTATCCATTCCTCCAGGCTACCTGATTCGGCCAAATTGAACGGTTCGGAGCGATTTATGACGAGGGTGGCTCTTTATACCTACGAGTCAAATTGAAAGCAATCGTCGCCAGTAGCGGCGGAGTAAGTAATACGAGCGGCACAAACGCCCAGTCCGGTATGCTCGGAAGCCAATATGACCAGTAAAAGCTGTGGACGAGGCGGCGCATGCCAATGATGACAAACCATCCTGCAAAACCACAGCCTAAGGTCCATAGGAACGAGCCCGTTTGCTCGCCTCTCTTGCCGACAAGATAAACACCGACGCCGCTGGCAACTCCGTACACCATGGGAAAAACACTTACAATAGCCGCCGCCAGAGCCAGCACTCCGTTAAAGCAGCCCCTATCATACGGCATCATTAGGAACACAAATCCGCCCAGCAATCCAGCAGCGAATCCCACTGCTACACCACCGAGGATTTCAGCAGCAATTCTTCGCCGAGTTAGAGGCGGCTTCTGGCGTTTTTTCTTTTCAGCATTAATGGATTCATCCATAGCTTCCTACCCTAACTTTCCGACAAGCCAAACAGGTCATGGCAGTTCAAGGCGATGGCGGCTTTTTGTACCTGCGGGTCAAATTGAAACCAAGCGTCGCCATGGTTGGTGGAATAAGCAATACAAATGCAAATACAGCAAATGAAACTATCCTTTCTACTCCTACTATCAGCACCCCCGAGACTTCAAGTGAGAGAGGGAGCATGACGCACATGGTAATCACTCCAGCAAAGGCACCGCCTAAAGTCAGCGGGAACGAACCCGTTTCCTTACCTATGGTGCCGACGAGATAAACACCAACGGCACTGGCAGGTCCATACAACATAAGAGAGACAAGGAAGAAAGTTATCAGCCCGACCCAGTTGTCAGTGCGGTCTCCACCAAGCAGGGTGCCAGCAACGTGTTTCCACGCCAGCAGTGCAACAAGCCCAAGTGCTGTGCCAGCTAAGATTTCACCGGCTATTCTACGGCGACTTAGAGGCGGCTTCTGATGGTTTTGCTTCTTGTTTTCAACATTAATAGATGCACACATAGCTTTTCTCCCATATTTCCCATGTAGCATCGTATTTCCCTGCTCAGCTTCGGGAGTGAGCCCCGCGTCCAACAGAATATGGAGCCTTTCTTGAATAGTCAAGATCTCTGACTTCATCGCGAAGATATTACAGCCTGCACTGTGCTGTTGCGGATGTGCCATACGCCACGCGAAAAGCGACCCAGGAGTCTATATTCTGCCGGCTATCTCGAGAAGGAGCGGGAGGAAGAGACGGGTTTCAGGGGGGCGGCTGGCGAAGGGCCGGCGAAAAAAAATTTGAAAAAAATACTACATGGCATTGACAGGTACTACTCATTGCGATATAGTATGAATTATGAATGACAAGTTTTTTGATAACTGGACGAATCAGCTTCGCAAGGGGATGCTGGAGTTGTGCATCCTGAACGATATCCGAGATCGGAAGATGTACGGCTACGAGATTGTCAGGAGGCTGCGAAGGATCGAAGGGCTGATCATTAGCGAAGGTGCAATATATCCGATTCTGAGCCGACTAAAACGTCAGGACCTGGTGGCCACTTCGATACAGGAATCGTCCTCGGGTCCGGCCAGGAAATACTACAAGCTCACGCAACGGGGCGAGCAGATGGTATCCCGGATGAACGCGTACTGGCAGGCGATCAGCGGCGCAACAGACTCTGTCGAGAAAGGGTAAGAGAATATGATTGTATTGAGTGAGAATGCGAGAAGAAGTCTGGACGATTATCTGCGCCAGGCAAGGGCATATCTGCGCGGGTCCAAATCCGTTGATGCCGGCGAGATCGAGCAGAACATAACCGAGCATATCGAAAATGAGTTCGAAGGCGCGAGCGAGCCGGTCTCGTGCGACGAACTCGAAGCGGTGCTCGAAAAGCTCGGCGACCCTCAACAGTGGGTTCCTGAGGATGAACTTCCCTGGTGGCGGCAGATAATCCTCAGGGTGCGAAGCGGGCCGGAAGATTGGAGATTGGCGTACGTATCTTTCGGCTTGTTCGTTGCGGCCCTGGCGATAGCGCCTACGACCCCGGTCTTTCTGGCGTTGATACTGGCCAGCTTTCTTGCTTCGCGAGCAGCCATTTCAGAGGCGGCCGATACCAAAGAGCTGAGGGCACAGAAGTGGCTTCTCTATCCGTCGCTGATCGGGGTGTATGGATTCTTACTCCTGGCATTGCTCACGTGGCCATTGGTGCTGATGCCTCTGGGAGAGATATATGAGGATCGCTTGACCCGTTTTCCAGGTGATCTCCGCTACTGGGTGACGGTGATTTCAGCTAATGTTGCTGTGTTGGGTGCGTGGTGGTGTGTTCTGGCGGCGGTTCTTCTGAAGCCACGCAAGGTTGCTCGAGTGCTCTTCGGGCCTTTCGCCCATGCATTCAAGCCGAAATGGGCGTTTTGGCTCTTGGCGATTGGCTCAGGGGTGATGGCACTGTCTGCGGGTGTGTGTATTATGTACTACAGATACTCCGCTTGAGCTTGGCCTTGCAGAGCTCCTCCGCATGCGCGATGATCTTCTTTGCAATCGCCGCTTTGGTGGCGTTTTGGATTTTGACCCATGAAGAATCAGCAGTTTTCATATGAAAGTCTGATTTGTCGGCGCCGATCGCCGCGGGAGAGTTGGCGACTATCATGTCGAGGTTCTTCTCTTGCAGCTTCTCTTGGGCGTGTACTCGAACGGCTTTGTCCTCGAGAGCAAAGCCGATGACGATCTGCCTTTTTCCTTTTGCCCCTTCGGCTTTGCTCAGGGCATGCTTTTTACTTTTTACTTCTTTCTGTTTTCCGGCCCATTTCAGTATGTCGGGCGTGGGTTTCAGTTTGACTGTAAGAAGTTGATTGCCCTTTTTCAATTTGGTTTTAGCCGGGTGTGCCGGAGTGTAGTCGGCCACGGCGGCGGCCATGATCAAACAGTCGCATCGGTCGAAGTGCTTTTTCACCGCCTCGAACATCTGGATGGTCGTTTCGACTTTGACGACCTTTGCCGCATCGGGCGGGCGCTGTGTGGTCGGCGCGGTGATGAGTGTGACCCTGTGGCCGGCCTTAATAGCCGCGCGGGCGAGTGCGCAACCCATTTTCCCGCTGCTCGCATTGGAGATGAAACGCACCGGGTCGATGTATTCGCGGGTGCCGCCTGCTGTAATTATGATTTGCATCCTGTATCCGCCCCGAGCCGCCTGTCGCGCCTGAGCTTCAAGAGTCACGCTTTTTGATTTTCGAGGCGATTGCCTCTATCGCTTCGGTGATGTCCTGTGGTTCGGACATTCTGCCGGGGCCTTCGGCGCCGCAGGCGAGCCGGCCTTCGACGGGGCCTATCAATTGAAAGCCCAGCTCTTTTACGGTCTTGACATTGTTTTGCACGACAGGGTTGGCCCACATTTTATCGTTCATCGCCGGGGCCAGCAGCGCCGCGCCGGATTCGATCCGGGGCCAACAGGCGCAAAGGACGGTGCTGAGCAGATCGTCGCAGATGCCGCCCGCGATTTTGCCGATGATGTTAGCCGTTGCGGGCGCCACGACAACCAGGTCAGCCGAATCGACCAGCGCTATGTGGCTGATTTCGTACTCTTCGGGCCGGTTCCACATTGTCGTATAGACGGCCGACCGAGTGACCGCCTCGAAGCTTTTCGGGCCGACAAGCCGGCACGCGGCCTCGGTCATTACCGTGCTCACCCTGGCGCCGCGGGCCGTCAATTTGCTGGCCAGATCGACGGCCTTGTATGCGGCGACTCCGCCGGCGACACCCAGCAAGATGTTCAGGTTTTCAAGCATCTCGTATCTCGTCCGGCCACTGAACTGCAAGGAGGATTTGGGCCGATCTTTCAGATCTTGTCGGACTTTGCAGGCGTCCCGTCATCGATGGCAATCTTGTCCTGCAGAATCTCCTGCACGACGATTTCGAGCATCGTCTTGTTTTCGATGTTCTTGATCAGAGGCCGCCCGCCCTGCAACAGCTCGCCCAGCCGCCTTTGGACCAGCGCGGTCAGTTTGAATTTGCCGCCGACCTTGTTGATTATCTTTTCGCTCTTAAGATCTTCTATCATTTTTCGTGTCTCGCAGTTAATGTCCGCCCGATACGGGCGGCTTTTCAATTTCGTTTTTCGCCTTGTTTACGTTTGGGCCCTTGCGTTCTCGATGATTTGCACACATTCGCTCACCGCCTGCTGCAAATCCTCGTTTATAACCATATATTCATAATACTGCCACGCGACTGCGATTTCGGCACTTGCTCCGTTGAGTCTTTCTTCGGCAGCATCCTCGGCATCCCGGCCCCGGCGATTCATCCGGTCGGCCAGGGCCTTTTCGGTCGGCGGCAGAATGAAGATCATCACCGCATCATCGAAAACCGCCTTGGCCTGCTTGGCGCCTTGAACGTCTATCTCCAAAATAGCGACTTTGCCCGCATCGAGCGCCTCGGCGATCTTGTCTTTCGGCGTCCCGTAATAATGGTTAAACACCTTGGCATGTTCCAGCAGCAGGTCGTTGTCGATACGCTGCTGAAACTCCTCTTCGGAGATAAACCAATAATCTTTGCCGTCGATTTCGGCATCGCTCTTCGGCCTGGTAGTCACCGATACGCTCATGCAAACGTCGCTTATCTGTTTGACCAGTTCTTTGCAAATAGTGCTCTTGCCCACACCGGATGGGCCGCTAATTATCACCACCTTGCCTTTCTTGCTCTTCGTATCGGTCATTCCAGTCTCAGCGCAGAGATCCCAATGGCCCGCCGTCTTACTGCTTCTCACTCTATGTTTTGAACCTGTTCCTTAATCCGATCAATCTGGCACTTAATGTCGACCACGCACCGCGTAATTTCAATATCGGAGGCCTTACTTGCGATAGTGTTCGCTTCTCTGAGCATCTCCTGGCTGATGAAGTCCAGCTTGCGTCCCGCCTGGTCGCCGGCCTGACAACACTGCTCAAATTGCTGCATATGCGAATCCAACCGCGCCACCTCTTCGGAGATATCCGATCTGTCTGCAAAAACCGCCACCTCCCTGGCAAGGGTCTCTTCGTCCAATTTCAGTTCTGCGCGTGCAAGCAGCTTATCGACCCTCTTCTTCAGCTTATCCGAATACTCTTGTGGAACCACGGCATGTCGACTGCATATTTGCTCGAGGTTCTGCTCTATCGCCCCACGGCATTTCTTCAAATCGGCTTCCAAGAAGACACCTTCGGCGGCACGCATCTTTTTGAGTTGATCTATCGCCTCCTGGCTTACTCGAAGGATCACGCTTTTGATTTGCCCGGCTACCTCCTCGTCCGGCAATGCCGGTCGAATAATGCCGGGCAGATTGAGCAGGTTGCCGACATCAATTGTCCCTTTGACGCCGGCCGAGGATCCGACCCGGCTCAGCCTCTCGACAATAGTCTGCAAAGCAGCCTCGTCTATGTCAAAGAGCGTGCTTGCCGATGCGTCTTTGAACCGAAGCACGTAATTTACCGTTCCGCGCGACAGGTTCTTTCGCAACAGCTTGTCGATGTCCTCTTCAAGAAACGCCGCCAGCTCCGGCAACCTTATAATGGTTTTGAAATAGCGGTTGTTGACGGTCTTGATCTCAACGGCGTAACTTGCGCCGTTGAACTGGCCCTGTGCTTCACCATAGCCGGTCATGCTATTTATCATAATACTCTGCCTTCAAGCCGAAGTTGGTCCAGTAAACGGCCGTTCAACGTGCACCGCGCGGTAATCGTCTTATCTTGTGCCGGGCGAATCCGCGTCGGCGCCGCTATTGGCATCACCGGCGGCGTCCATGGCCCCGGCGGGTGGAAGTGACTGCTCCGGAGCCGACAGTTGCGGGGCAGACGCGCTTGCGGGGGGCGGTTTATAGTATTTGGCCAGCAAAACAGCAAGGCTCAGAAACACCCCCACCATGACTATCGTTACCCAGGTCAGAAAATCGCCGGTCTTGGAGCCGAGCAGTCCGCCGCCGCCTCCGCCGAAGGCCGCACTCAAACCGCCGCCTCTACCCTTCTGAATCAGGATGATTAGAATCAACACCAGACAGCAAATGACGAAAAGCGGGGCAGCCATCCACTTGATGATAAAACTATCCGCCGACAATGCTAAAACTGTCATATTTATTCCCCTTTCAACTGGCTATGTATTACCTTCTTCTATTTACCATTGTTTGAGAATAGTAGTTTCTTTTTTTTCGTTCAACAGTAAATAGTCAATTGTCGATTATACCGCCGCCTTGATTATGGCGAGGAAATCTTCAGTCTTCAAACTCGCCCCGCCGACGAGCAGGCCGTCTATGTCAGGCTGGCCCATCAACTCGGCGGCGTTGGACGGTTTCGCCGAGCCACCGTACTGGATGCGGATTTCCTGAGCCAACTCATCGTCGTACATCTCACTTAGCAGCTTTCGTATCAACTCATGCACTTGCTGCGCCTGATCCGGTGTTGCCGTCAAGCCCGTTCCGATAGCCCAGACCGGTTCGTATGCTATCGTTACCGCCGAGACCTTTTCGGCGCTCAATCCGGCCAGGCCCTCTTTCAACTGCCGGGTCACCACGTCGTTTGTCTGCGAGGCTTGGCGCTCGCTGAGCAGCTCGCCCACACACAATATAGGCAGAAGTCCACCTGCGATTGCAGCGGCAACTTTCTTATTTATCAGCTCGTCGGTTTCACCGATGACGTGCCGGCGTTCCGAATGGCCGCAGATAGCATATACACAACCACTATCCTTGAGCATTGAGGCGCTGATTTCGCCGGTAAAGGCGCCGTTGCCCTCAAAGTAGATATCCTGAGCGCCGAGGGCGACGTTTGAGTTGCCAACAGCTTTGACCACCGCCTGGAGATAAACGAAAGGCGGACAGATTGCTACGGTAACACTTTTTCCCGCCACCTCCAGAGATCCGGAGACAATTCCCTCAGCCAGCTCTACACTGCTATGACTGTCGGTATTCATCTTCCAGTTGCCTGCCACGAACGGTTTTCTCATAAAGCTCTCCTGTATTCGTGACCCGTCGCTCGGGTCATTGTCTACGGGCAACCGGCAATTACAATAATTCCGTTGCCCTTGGAAAACTGCCTAATATCGAAAGCTGCAAACAGTGTTTGCGCGATTCTTCCAATCCTTCTCTGATATGTTTTTCCGTCTTGTGCCCCAGGATATCGACAAAGAAGTGATATTCCCACTGCTTTTTCCTGCTGGGCCTTGACTCTATGTTTGTCATGTTGATGCCGTATCGTTTGAAGACGTCGAGCACATCGGACAAAGCGCCGGGTTTGTCGGCCGTGCTGAACAATATAGCTGTCTTGTCCTCGCCGCTTGGTTTGGCGTCTTCTTTGCTTATGACCAGAAATCTGGTCACATTGTTGGCGTTGTCCTCGATGCCCTCGCAGACAATTCTCAGCCCGTACAACTCGGCAGCGGCGCTCGAGCCAATCGCCGCGGCCCTCGGCTCGGCGGCTGCCAATTGCGCGGCCTTGGCGGTGGACGCTACAGGGATGGTCTTAGCCTCTTTAAACGTGGCGCTCAGCCAGTTTCGGCACTGTGTGAATACCTCTGGTTTGGAGTAAACATTTTCGACTTCCTCGAGCGCACAGTTACCCAGAAGATTATGATGGATCGCCATCAGGACCTCGGCACAGACCTTCACATTCGAATCCGCCAGCGCGTCGAGCGTTTCTATTACGCCGCCGCCCATAGTGTTCTCTATCGGCGCCAGACCCAGGTCGCAATGACCTTTGCTCACTTCATCGAAGATGCTTATGATATCCGCCAGCGGCTCATATTCGACGCTCTGGCCGAACTTGAGCATGGCGGCGGTGTGACTGAAGCTGCCGCCCGGGCCCAGATAACCGATCCGCAGAGGCCTTTCCAGCACGAAAGAGCCGCTCATCAACTCGCGCCAAATCGCCATCAGACATTTGTCTGGCAGCGGCCCGTCATTGGCCTCGGCAATCCTGGCGAAAACCTCTTTCTCGCGCTCTGGAACATATACAGGCTTATCCGTTCTGGTCTTGAGCTTGCCGATATCCACGACCACCCGCGCCCGCTCGTTGAGAAGTTTCACGAGCTGGCAGTCAAGCTCATCTATTTTCTTTCTCAAATCATCAAGAGACATAAGCAAAAAGCAAAAAACGAAGTTAGCAACCCAATCTTTGCAGCCGAACAACTCGGCCCGTTTTTGTAAAAACTACTATATTTAACAGAATTTTGTTCTTGCGTCAATGAATTTGCTCGTTAGATAATATTTTGAAAGGGCAATTAGGGCCGAAAAGATGCAAAAAGTGGCAAACTATGTAATTTTTGAGACCAGATGGGGCTATTTTGGGCTTGCCGGCACCGAATCGGCCCTCTGCCGAACCTGCCTGCCCGGACCGAAACGGAGAGAAACTGAGACGCACCTGCTCAGAGATCTGCCGGACGCACAATTCGACGCCGGCTATTTCGAGCCGCTCCAGAAACAGATAGCCGCCTATTATGAGGGCGCTTCGGTGAATTTCGGCCCGGAAATCCCGGTTTCACTTGACGGTTTCCGTGCCTTTGGCGCTTCGGTTCTAAAAGAATGCCGGCGACTGCAATTTGGCCAAACGATAAGCTATGCGGGATTGGCGAAGAAATCAGGCAGCCCCGCCGCGAGCCGAGCGGTAGGCAGCACGCTCGCCAAAAACCCCCTGCCCCTGATCATCCCATGTCACCGCGTGCTCCGCACCGACGGCAAGCTCGGCGGCTTCTCCGCCCCAGGCGGAGTGGATGTGAAGAAGAAGATGCTCGAGCTTGAACGTCAGGGCCTTTCCTTCGGCAAAATGTCAAATGAAGTCTGATCTCACCGGAATTCAACAAAGAAATTTCTGTGATGATCCCGGATATCGGCAGATAGGCAATGTCGCACGTATGCTGTCTGGGAGGTCGCTATCAAGAACTCTCTGCTTTCATTGTTGGCGTAACTCAACTCACACTTCATGATTACGGGATGCATACTTCTGTTCTTGGACGTTCACTGTTGCTGTCTCATAGTACGGTAAGGGATCTTTGCAGTGAGGAATACCGATGAGCAGCCAGAACGAGAGAAACCTCAAGCGCCAGGTTGATGAGGAATCCGTTCCAACCGCCAGCTATGGACCTGGGATGGTGGGCATTGGTGAGCAGATTGACCGCCATAAGCTACTCAGAATCCTGGGTGAGGGTGGTTTTGGGATAATCTACCTTGCTGAGCAGCAAAGACCAATGAAACGCCAGGTTGCGCTGAAGATAATCAAGCCCGGCATGGATTCTGCGCAGGTCATCGGACGTTTCGAGGCCGAACGCCAAGCTCTGGCCCTTTTAGACCACCCCAATGTCGCCCGTGTTTATGATGCCGGCACGACGGAGTCTGGCCGACCGTACTTCGTGATGGAGTACGTCAAGGGCGTACCCATTACAGAACACTGCGACCGCCAGAAGCTCACCATCGAGGAGCGTCTGAAGCTGTCCGTGAAGGTGTGTGAGCGGAGACGGGAGATTTCGCTGCGGCTATCAGGGAGCAAAGGAAGGCGATTAAGTCTTTCACTCGCCAGGGCGACAGCGTTGCTCCTGCCAAACATTGGAGTCATGCGCTGAGATTGTTTGAGTCGGGTCATGTCATCCGTGAGAGCTTCTTGACCAGCCGTGCCAGAGCAATGATTAGCAAGGCGAAATACGACGCGGTGGAACAGCAACTCACCGCAGCCCTGACGATGACACGACGTTACCTGGGTGAGATTCACCCGGAGACCCGCGGCTGCATTCTGGCGTTCATCGAACTCTACGAAGCTTGGGACAACCCACAAGAGGCCAATGAGTGGCGAGCAAAGCTGCCGCAAACAGAGACTACAGAGGAGTGACATAGCCCCCAAACGGCCCCATTTTCACAAGCTAATCCGGAGATGGCTTGTGCTGTATTGACCATCCCCATCCCGATGAACGAAATCGGAATGAGGCTGCCACCCAATCGTGCGAAAACAGCTTATAGACTCACACTTGACAGACTTCTATTGTTATTCCAGATGCACAACGCCGCTTTTGCGGTCGGCTTCGAGGCTGGCTTTCTTGATGATGTCGTAGAGATCGCGGCAATCACGGACCTTCTCGAAGACAAACTCCGGGTCCGTTTTGTCGGTCGTTATCAGGGCCACCGTTCCCACGCCGAAGATACAGTCGAGCAGGCTCCTGCGCATCTTGAGATCTACGACCCGGAACATGTCTATATTGTCGACCCTCCTGTCCAGTATCCCTCTGCTCCACTCAATCCTGTCCGCATTAACCTCGTAGTAGACCATTTTGAGTTTGAGTATCTTGATCAGAAGTATCAGCACGACCAGCACGCCGATGCCGAAGCCGGCAAGCACCCTGTATTGGCCGATCGCCGACGCCTCATTCGCGGTGAGTTTCAGATCCGGAAGCCTTTTGAGCATTTCCTCCAGCGGCAGCTTGACTAAGCACGTCGCCAAGATGAGCAAGAACAGGCTCTTAACCATCGACGAGGCCATCCCCCAAAGTGATGGTCTGCCGGCAAACAGGATGCTATCGTCTGTCTCGGCCTCTTCGTCTTCGGGCGCCTCGGTGTCCGGGTTGGCCTTGGCCTCGGCCTCGGCTTGAAGCGCCTTGGCCTTTTCACTGTTGAGAAACTCCCCGCAGAACCGGCACTTTACGGCGCGGGCCTGTATCGTCTCGGCACAGAATATGCACGGCTTTGTCTCTAAATCCACGAATGCCATCAATTATATATCGGAAATCCGCCCGGAGTTTGAGCAGCAGATTCTCTCGGCGGTCAGGTTCCAAGGCGAATCACTAAAAACCCGGGGCCTTGCGTGCGGGAACAATGGAAGATTGGAGTTCTTTCGCAAAATCTTTGCAAGCGAGCTAATTTCTTTGGGTAAGTTTAAACTCCTGTAACCATTGGACTTATGTCAAAACCCACAACTTCGTCATCAATCCAGGGAGAAGAATCTCTGAAATAAATGTGAATTGAACTTGACATAAAGTAAAGGACGCTTTACATTACGTATGGTTTAGCTTACATAAGTCTGGTGAAATCATAATTATAACCGGAGATGTGAAATGAACAAGTGGCAGAAACAAGCGAGATTTACTCTTATCGTTATGGGAATAGCTTTGACCTTGAGTCTTACAGCGGTTGGGATCTTGCGCTTTGTATTCTATCTAAAATGGCACAGTGCAATGGCTGGATTTGCTTTTATGGCACTGATGGCTCTTAGTCGTGTCGATCCTTCTATGTTCAGGATTAAGAGCAAGAAACCTCCGCTTGATGAAAGGGACTTACTAATTAAAGGAAAGGCAATGATAGCAGCTTATTGGGGTTTCTGGCCGATATTTGTGTTGATGGCAATGGCACCGTTCTTTGTATACGGCCCGGATGGGAAGGTGCCGGTGACATATCTGTGCTGGATGGTCTTCGTTGGCATGTTCGTGGTAATGACTTTGTACTCGATAGCGATATTGAACGAGTACGGCTGGAGGAACAAAGATCATGAATAGAACGCAGAAAATCGCCCGCTTCAATTTGACTGTGATCGCGATCGGCGGCGGCCTGGCCCTGCTGACAGTTCTGATCTCGCTGGCGGCTGGGTCGAAAGCCCTCACCTATTTCGGCTTCTTGATTCTTGGCCTGGCCGCGCTGGTTTCGGGCCTCTCCCAGTTGATCGTCAGGAAAGAGCCCGGCAAAGTGAGTTTTGACGAACGCGATGCAGCCATCGAGAAGAATGCCAATCTCGCCGGGTACGCAACACTCTTATGCGTCTTTATTCTCACTTGCATGATCGCTATTCCCCGTGTTGGCTGGGCAATCCTCGCTGTCACGTTGGTGGCTGTCAAGACCGTCGAGTCTGTGGCGGTTCTGGTCATGCACGGGCGAGAAACAAACGGAGCTGAATCATGAACAAAGCACAAAAAAGAACGTGGTTTCGCCTGCTGATATCTCTGGCGACTTTATTGATCGCGTCGATCCTCATTATATACTTTCGGAGCCGTGGAATAGACGTTTACGATTTCAGTACGCCGGCACGTATCAGACGCTATGTGCTCTTGGGAGTTCTTTCGACGATCCCTCTGTTCCTGATAGCTGTCATCGAGTGGGGTTGGAAGAAAATCTACGACGAGCGCGACAAGTCAATTCACAAGACGGCCGCCCTGACCGGCTTGGTGGCGGCATTCGCGGTCTTCTTTTCAGCAACTCTGATTGCGTTTCTGAGCGTGGGGCCAGGCGGCTCAGTAGAAATCGGCTCGGTACTCGGAATATTTCAGCTAACCGCTATGAGCTTCTTTCTCGCAGAGTCGGCGGCGATTCTGCTGCGATATGGCTCGGGAGGCAATGACAATGACTAAGCTGCAAAAGTCTGCATGGTTCAATCTTATAGCGGTTTCAATGTGTGCGATTGTGGGTGGCGTAGGTTTTTCTTTATTATCCCTTCTAAACGCAAAAGGTATCCACCTTATATTCATTTTTTTCATCGTCGGCAGTTTAACCGGTCTCGGAATATGTGTGTTTTACCGGAAAAAGAGTCCTGAAGCGGGCTTTGACGAACGTGAGAGAATGATTAACAAGCGAGCGTTCGGAATGGCAGCTTGCGCTTTAACGATATTTCTGGCCTGTATCTGTATCATTCCATTTTTCGTTCTTGGCGGGCAAAATGTCATAAAGGTCTATTATCTGCCTTTGATATTTCTTGGTACCTTATTCGCCGCACAGTTCGTTCATTCGGTAGCGATTCTGGTCATGTGCGCACTGGAGGACGACGATGAGCAGTGACAGACTCAGCAACAAAGTTCGCCGGCTGCGTTTTGATAACGGCGAGTTGACGCAGCAGCAATTGGCCGACCGCGTCGGCGTCACCCGCCAGACTATCATCGCTATTGAGGCCGGCAAGTACGCACCGTCATTGCCTCTGGCGTTCAAGCTCGCCCGGACCTTCGGCGTCTCGATAGAAGAAGTATTTGAATACGAAAATGAGCGTTAGTCTCTAACATCGGAGTACGGGCTTCTTTGTGACGAAGCAATATGAACAGTGTCTACGATATCGTGCGGCTTCTGTTTGGGCACTGGCAGTACAGATAAGGATCCTTGATGCGAAAACGGACCATCATAGTAATCTCTCTGTGGATCGTAGCGGCTTTGTGCTGGGCGTTTGTCTTTGCAGTGAAACACACTGATCGGAGGGCTTTGTGAGCTGTCCCCACTTAAGATAGGCAATGTCACGATAGAGCAAACACCGTGCGAGTACTGGTTGGCCCACTAACAACCCAATACGTGGTGCACAGATTGATGTCACCGCAGACAATAATCCGTTCGGACAGGATAACTTGACTTTAGGAATGGGCTTTTTTCAAGAGACCATGATTGTGTTGGATTTTGAAAGCGAGTTGCTCTGGATCAGAAATCCAACGACCTCGGCAGTCTCACCAATGACCCCGTAGTCATCTTATTCAAACTCCCGCAACAGGTCAAGCAATTTTCGGTCGAGCCTGTGGCCGTTGAAGTCTTCGTACGCTGCGTCCTTTCGACCTGAGTCGATGATGCCGAACGGGCCGCGGAAATTCCAAAGCGCCAGACCGATGCCGTGGCCGGTGAGAATTTCCAGGATGTCACGCAGCCAGGCCAGGACCACCTTGTGCGGGGTCTTGTTATAGGCGCCGGCTTCGCCGCAATGGACGCCGATACCCTTTTCCGCCAGCCTGGCCCACTTGCCGTAATGCTCTTCAAGCCGTCGCCTGTCCCAGCGATGAGTTTTGCCCTGCGTGTCGGGCCAGATCGGTTCGGGAAACGTACTCTTTTTGTCAACCCAACCGGCGCGGTAGTGACTGATCCCGGCGGGGGAATAGCCCCTGCAGCTTTGGCCCACGCCTAGGTCTGCAACTTCCGGCACCGGCTCGTTGCCCGTCTTCAAGCCGTCAATAATCACCAGGCGCTGCGGGTCCGCCGCCCTGATGGTCTTCGTTGCGGCGCGCACCACCTTTTCATATTCAACGGTCGTTGATTGCGGCTCATTGATCAGATCGAAGCTGACGCTGGATGATGGAATGCCGCGATACCGTTTGGCAAATATGTCCCAGTGAAAACAGAAGGCGTCGAGTGCTTCCTTGTCCGTCCACAAATTGAAAGATTCGATCCTCCGTAAGAAAACTCCTTGCGGCTTAAACTGCCAAACATTCGAGATAGTAGCCCGCTCAAAGACTCCAGTCAACCGAAAACGACACTCAGCCGCACACAGACCTTGCACGTCACGACTGCAGAGCGTCCGTCCCCTGTCATGTCGCGCACCGTCGAGACATCTGGCCCTCGAAGCAGTGTCTCTCTCACTCGCAGCCAGATTTCTCCACTCCGCCCCACCGTTGGCGGGCCTCCGGTCGAAATGACCGAACGTCTCTTGACAAATGGGCAGGATTGCAGTTAAGCTCGGAACAAGGTGTATTCGGTACGGTGTGGGTCTTACACACTGCGATCACTTGGATTAGCAGTAGACGGGATACGATTCACGAGAAGACAACAAGCGGGCGAATCGACTCCCGTCTATTAGAGCAGATGTGCTGACCGACTCCGGAGAAATTACATGAGAAAGTCATCGCGATACTCCATGGCAGGGCTTTTCCTACTCGGCGTGACGTCGATTCTTTGGATTACGGCATTGCTCTTTCTCTTTCGCATTGTCAACATCTTCGATGCTTACCTGATGAAGTTCCCCGGGCCTCTGGTTGTCTTCGGTGCCATGCTCGTCTGCCCGCTCGCGGTGGTGTATTTCGGTATCAGGATGATCCGGACGCGGCAAACTCCTCTGGCCGGTTGGTTGTTCGCCTCAGCGGGCGGTCTGTTGTTTGTTGCCTTCGTTGTGATGATTGGCATTCCTCTGCTTGTTAGCGCCATGGCGCCGGAGACTCCGAAGAACCCGAGCCCGCCGCGGCCTTTCGAGCCGCAGGTTGGATTACCTGTGTTCGGCGGCGCTGAGGGTTTCGGCACTCGAACCGTCGCCGGCCGGGGGGGCAAAGTGATCGCAGTCACCTCGCTGGCTGACGATGGGCCGGGGACACTTCGCGCGGCTATCAACGATCCGGCGCCTCGCATCATTGTCTTTGGCGTCTCCGGAACCATCGAACTAAGATCAGAGCTACAGGTAAATCACCCCTTCTTAACCATAGCTGGCCAGACGGCTCCGGGCGGTGGGATATGCATCAGGGGCGCCGGCCTTGCGATCTTCGCCCATGATGTTCTGATTCAGCACATCCGCGTGCGACCCGGAAACAAGGGGCCGGTTGACGCCGATACAAACGATGCCATTTCAATTCTCGGCGCCCGCGGCGAACCTGACGGTGGGTACAACGTCGTGCTGGATCATGTCTCAGCAAGCTGGGGCGAGGATGAAACCGTCAGCACATGGCACGGCGCGCACGACATCACAATCTCGTGGTCGATAATCAGCGAGGCGTTGAACAGAAGCCGGCACCGCAAGCGCACCCACAGCGCGGGCCTGCTGATCGGTGACAGTTCCTACAACGTATCGGTGCATCACAATCTGCTGGCGCACAACGACTTTCGCAATCCGCTGATCTCCGAAGGGGGCACGCACGATTTCGTGAACAACGTGATTTATAATTGGGGAGTGCTGCCTGCTGAGATCACCGATTACGGCTCAAACACATTTCTAAACTTCGTGGCAAACTACTTCATTGAGGGGCCATCAACCAATAAAGGTCCGTATGAGATCCTTTTTCCACAAGGCAATCCAAGGATTTACGTCCAAGGCAATCTCGGCCCGCATCGTCCGCAGACGAATATGGATGAATGGGCGCTTGTAGGCTTCGGCTGGGGTGAGGAAGGTGTCGCGCCAGTGAAGTATCGCAGTCTCAACAGATTCGAAACTCCCTCTATCACGTCGGCCAGCGCCGCTCAGGCTCGGGACATCGTGCTCGCGCAAGCCGGGGCGACAGCGCCGCAACGTGATGCGGTCGACCAACGCGTTGTCAATGACGTGAAGAATGGAAGTGGCTTGATAATCGATTCGCCCGACGAGGTGGGCGGCTATCCCGAACTCGCAGATGGCACCGCGCCCATGGATTCAGATCATGACGGGATGCCCGACCAATGGGAGCGGCAGATCGGTTTGGATCCGAACGATGCCGCCGACGGCGCCGACGATCTTGATGGCGATGGTTACACCAACATCGAGGAGTACCTGCATTTCTTATCGGATCGCAAGTAGGGGTGCGCGAGGCTCTGTCTGAAAACTCCGTCGTCGGGTGCGAGATCGAGCGGTTTTTCGCCTGGCAAAGACGGCGAAGCAGGCGATGTTGGCTCTATCGTCGATGCAGCCGGATGCAGCCAGGCGGAAAATAAGCCGCTCGAAGCCAGATCGAGTTTTCAGACAGAGCATAGTTTCGGCTTACCCACGCGGCGACCTCAATCCAGCTCCATCGGGAAGTAGTTCCTGGCGTTGTTGAAGCAGATATCCTCGACCATTGTTCCGAGCAGTTCCAGGTCATTGGGCAGCAGGCCCGCTTCGACGTCGTCGCCGAGCATGTTGCACAGTATCCTGCGGAAGTACTCATGCCTCGGATACGAGAGGAAACTGCGCGAATCCGTGAGCATGCCGACGAATTGGCTCAGCAGGCCCATATTCGAGAGCACGTTTATCTGTTCTTCCATCCCGTCCTTCTGGTCGAGGAACCACCACGCCGAGCCGTACTGCATTTTGCCGGGCGTCGAGCCGTCCTGGAAATTGCCGACCATGGTCGCACAGACGGCGTTGTCTCGCGGGTTGAGGTTGTAGAGAATCGTCTTGGGCAGCTTATCGTTGGTATCCAGCCGGTCGAGGAATTTCGAAAGCGGCGCCGCTGTCTCGAGATCGCCCATCGAATCGCATCCGATGTCCGGTCCCAGGGCCTCGAACAACCGCGTGCTGTTATTTCTAAGCGCGCCGAGATGAAGCTGCTGGACCCAGCCGGCCTCGTGGTCCATCAGCGCCAGTTCGACCATCATCGCCGACTTGAACTTCAGAGACTCCGAGCCGTCCGGTTCGGTGCCGGATCTGATCTTGTCAAAGATGCTCTTAATTTGTTGCTCGGTGTAATCATCGGCGTATGCCGTCTCCAGGCCGTGGTCGGAAAGCCGGCAGCCGTTCTGATGGAAATAATCGTGGCGACCGCGCAGCGCCTCAAGAAATGAATCGTAGTCGGCTATCTCGGTGTCGCAGGTCTCTGAGAGCTTGTCCACAAATGCGTTCCAGCTCACCGGGTCGTCGATGGCCATAGCCTGGTCGGGCCTGAACGCCGTGTGGACTTCTGTTTCGAAGCCGTCGGCGCGGATTCTTTTGTGGTGTTCGAGCGAATCGAGCGGCCCCTCGGTGGTGCAGAGAAGCCTGACGTTCATCTTGCGCATGATACTGCGGACACTGAACTGAGGCGTCCTGAGCATCTGGCTGCAGGTCTCATAGATTTCTTTTGCAGTATCGGGGCCCAGCAGCTTGTCTTTCACGCCGAAAGGTTCTTTCAATTCCAGATGTGTCCAGTGATAGAGCGGATTTCGCAGGCATCTGGGGACGGTTTGCGCCCATTTCTCGAACTTTTCATAATCGCTCGCATCGCCTGTGACATACTTTTCCGCGATGCCGTTGGCCCTCATCGCCCGCCATTTGTAATGGTCGCCGTAGAGCCAGGGCTGGGTGAGGTTGTCGAACTGATGGTCCTCGGCGATCAGCTCGGCGGGCAGATGGCAGTGATAGTCGTAGATGGGCATCTTCTCGGCGTGCTCGTGGTAGAGATTGCGAGCGGTCTTGGTTTGCAGGAGAAAGTCTTCTGTAATGAATGCGGTCATTCTATGTCCTTGGTTTTCTGCGTCTATTCTATCAGTTGGCGAGATTAGGTTTATCCAGGTCACCTTACTCGTCGTCTTCAAATTTCTTGCGTCCCGGCGGTTTGAATCCAGCCATTTTCTGTGCCCAGTCGGAGACCTCGCTCTTGGTCTGTGTGAGCCGTTTCGAGACTTCTCTGGGCTGGTTTCTCTCCTCCTCGGCGATCTTGCGCATCCACCACCAGTAAGCTATCCATCCAATTGCCAGGACCGGGATGGTAATCAACATGAAGATTCTGTATATTGACATCGCGATATTCCTCTACTTTCTCCAAATATCTCCACGAGATTCTGGCCAATTCGGTATGACTCAAATGATACACGAATCGTCCCGCAAGGTCAAGATGGCGAAAGGCAGGGGAGATTTTCGTGTGTTCCGGTGTTTCAGGCAACTTTTTTTAACCAAAAACCCTCATATTGAGCGGGAAACGGGGAAAACAAAAAAAACCAAAATTTTCCGATTTTGTTGTCTACATTTGCCACCTGGCAAACGCCTATACTATGAGTAGATGACTTTATGCGCATGCGCACGAGTAACTAGTGCTTTGTCATAATTAAAGGTTAGGAACTTCGCTTG
>JADHXR010000027.1 GCA_016782865.1 Phycisphaerae bacterium | reverse complement strand
CCTGACTGACGCTAATTATGAGTGTCGTTATGAAGACAAAACTGGTCAGTTGCTTCATTGTAGAGCCCCAGAGTTTTTGGATGCCAAATAGGATATAATCATGCTTCCTTGCGGGGCTGAGTGCAAGCATTTCTTCGAGACTGTGGTGGGAGGTGATTGCTGGGAACTGATTTATGGCGATTCTTTCGGCGTTACGTTGCAGACATACTTCACTGTGCGGTTTCGAAAGAAATGATTACCGCCGATTCAGTCTCTTTATCCACTCTTCACTCACAGTCGTTCTCGGCATGCCATCCCTGTATTTCACTATCAAGGAATAGAACAAATCTCGTGCTGTCTTTTCGGCCCTTTGGGCATGATCATTTGAGCATTTTGTCAAATATTCATGTGCTGCGTGAGGATGTGATTCATAGAGTTCCACCGCCTTCTTCTCAATATCAGACTGAGCAGAGAATTGTTCCTGTTCAATAGCGCCAAAAGTCTTCCTCACATCTGCATGAATTTCGTTGTACCTAAGCCACGAAAAGGAATCTATCGTTTGGAAATACCACCACGCTGACTCTTCGGAAAACGTAGTGTAGTCCCCACTTTGCCAAGATTTTGGAATCTCAGAAATCCCAACATAGAAAGGCACATAACAGGTCGAGCGTGGACAATCCAATCCGAGCCAGAAGACGCCCCCAATGCCATTTGGAAGCCACGATCTTGACTGAGATACCCAAGAATAGGCCATCTCTCCGATACAGATACTGCGTTCAGAACGAGTTCCTTTTACGTTCGGACGATCTGGACAGCCAAATGGACCCGCTGCAATTTCTTTTGTTTTATCATAGACAGTACCTTCCAAGTGATCCCTCCATACCTTGTCTATCCACCACTTAACAGAAATCTTCTTGTCGGGCTTCACCGAGAATGGGTAACTTATGGCATCGGCGTCCCAGTCTTTCGAGGGACAAAGAAGGCTCATCATCCTCCATTCACGCCGTCTGTTGTCTATACTGATGTGCCCATATTTGGAGTTATATACTTCCGCAAAATTGAAAGGTCCGTCTTTGGCTGGATCATAAAGCCCCTTCTCTTGAGCTAATTTGATTAGATTAGAGGAAGCCATGAAAAAGTCTGGGTTACTGAGGTCTATTTCTCCTATTCTCATCCTGTTTGCATGTGGGCAAACATGGTCATCGGGGATTCTTTGGGCCACCCACTCATTTGTGAAGCCGGGTATTTCGAAGCACCATGCCTCGTTTGGATCTGAGACCAGAAAACTCTCTCCCACCCCGCTCAGGCCATGTTCCTCAATAAGAGTTCCCGCAGCCTTGATGGCTTCTCGTGCGGTTCTCCCTCTCTGCAAAGCTAACCTTGCGACCTGTGTCCAATCAAGCAAAGCATCCTCGGGTGATAGTGTTCTCAGTTCCTTTTTGGTGCCGCAGGTATTTTCACCAAAGAATACCTGATACTCGTTCGCAAGGGGACAATCTGAATGGAAATACTTGAAAGTCTCACTGACTTGAGGAATGTTGGTTTCACCTTGCACCTTGTGTTGATACCCACCAGGAATCCCTGTATAGTCAATGCGAACCATTTCATCCGATTCATGTCTTCCCCCTGGCACAATACTCAGAGTAAAGTCAAATGGACCATCCAGAGTATGGCCAGCCATGACACTCCCATCTACTGTAGCAAGTTTGCCAGCTGCAAATGAAGTACATGATTTACCTATCAAAGATGGATCGATGCCCGTTCCTCCGGTACCCGCAGTAACGGGGTACGTCGCTGTAGCAATTGGAGACAGGAATACAAATGAAAGCGGTAATATCACCAATATATTACTCCTGGCTGGAATTCTCATATCACTCATCCTTCAGCAGAACAAAAACAAATAATCGGGATCCCCTGTACACTTTGCTGAAACACTTGCAAGCCACTGAACATTTCACACATCATCGTAGCACACTACAAGCCTATTTAAAGCGCGATCTCTGAAAATACGGCCTGTGATACCCTTCGGGCGAAGATCGTCGAATCTACGAGCGCAGGACACCAGTGTGGACTACTCTAGAAGATTTTGTGGGGTGTGTGTAATCTGTAATTTACTCCAGTCATTCAGGTGCCAATCTTGCCTCAATCGTCCTGATTATGGTATCATTTGCTGTGGCATTCCGCTGCCACGTAGGGTAGTGGTAAGAGAAAAGGGAACCGATGAGAATGATGCCGTCAATATTCAACCGTCGGCGGTTTCTCAAAACCGCTGGAGCTATCACCGCTGGCGTAATGTGCATCCATGAGAGCACAGGCGGACAGGAGGCGAACAGAACGACGATCACTATTAAAGATCTGAGGATCGAACGCGGCGTGACGATTGAGGCTGATGATGGGACGGAGGGCAGCTTCAAGGGCAGCGGCGCGCAGAACCTCAAGATCCTCACGGAGCACGTCGCGAAGATTCGAGAACTGCTGGTAGGGAGAGACCCCTTCAATCCGACGCTGGAAGGAGAACTGCTCTGGGAGACGATCTATCCAGGCAAGGCGAAGCTTTTCGCACAAGGTCGAGATCCCTTGACAGGTGAAATGATCGCGAACAAACCCCGAGAAGGACGCCACACTGAAACCGGACGGGTATTCATGGCTTTCAGTACGGTCGATATCGCGCTGTGGGATCTGCGCGGCAAGCTACTCAAACAACCAGCATACCGGATCATCGGAAGAGCTGATCGAAGGCAAGTCCCTGTCTACTGGCGACCGGGCGAAGCTAACAGGGGCTTGGACGATGCCTGCCGACGAGCGCGGGAGGCTTATGAAGAGGGCTACCGCTACCAGAAATGGTACTTCACCAAGAGCGCCAAGGACGGGGATGAAGGACTGAAGGAGAACGTCGAATTGGTGCGCGTTCTCAGGGAAGAGCTGCCGGACGCGATGCTCATGTTCGACAACCACAGCATCCGGTACTATTCCGACGTAGATTACTCGGTGAAGCTATGCAAGGCTATTGCCCCCTACAAGCCTTTCTGGGTCGAGGAACCCATCTGTCCCGAGCACGTGGATGGCTACTCGCGGATCAAGGAGGAGACAGGTGTTATGATCGCCGGCGGCGAGCACTGGTGTACACGCTGGCAAGTCAAGCCTTTCCTGGAACGCAAGTGCGTGGATTATGTCCAATCTGATCCGGTCTGGTGTGGCGGTATCTCCGAGTGGCTTAGGGTATGCGAGCTGGCGCGGCGGCATCCTGGCGTCAAGGTGGTCCCGCACATTACAAGTCCGTGGGTTGCAGCGCCGCATTGTGTGGTCTCACAGCCAGAGGAGTTGTGCCCTTTGTTGGAGTTCAATTATGAAGGAGGCCGGGAGACGCTGGAGGACCAAATGAGTCAATCCCGAGAAGGTCAAATGCTCTGCACGATGCCGGAGAAGCCTGGAATCTCCTGATGCATCTTGGGCACTGCCAAAAACACCCTGAGGGATACTCTGGTAGATTCCGTTGATTGAGCTATGTTCTCAGGTACAGGTTTCCTCTTGCAAGTCCGCCTGTCACGGCGTAAATTCTCTGTGGTGGTGATGTCCTTGTTTTGCGGCCAAAGGTGAAGGCTCGGCGAAAAGGAGGCAAATAATGTGGAAGCCATTTGTAATGGGCGTGATGCTGGTGAGGTTAGGGGCAGCGGTTGTCTGTGCTTCAGAGGTCGAGAAGAATACACTGGTTGAATGCGGCGAGTTTGTGAAAATCTACGACCCCAGTGTCGGGGAGGACGACAAGTGGTACATCAATGACCACTGTTTCATCTACGGGCATGAGCACACGTGGCACCTGTTTGGAATCACGCGACAAGAGCCTGCCATGCCGCTCGAAGAGATCAACTTTGCCCACGCGACTGCAAAGACACTGCTGCAACAGCCATGGTCCAAACAACCATTTGCACTCACCGTGGCCAAAGAGCCTCCTTGTAACGAGGTCCATTTGTGGGCGCCGCATGTCATAGGCCATAGGGGTATCTACTACATGTACTATTGTGCTGGAGATCGGGATCACACAATGTACAAGATCCACCTGGCGACTTCACGGGACTTGAAAACCTGGACGAGACACCCGAAGAATCCGATGATCGTCGATGGTTTTGATGCACGCGACCCGTTCATCCTGCGAGTGAAGAACAAATGGGTGATGTATTATACCGCTAACAGCAGCCCCAATGGTGGTAATCACGTTGTTGCCTGTGTCATGAGCAATGATCTGATAACTTGGGACAATCGAGGCGTTGTGTTTACCGATCCTAAGATGGGAACGTACGGCGGACCTACAGAATCACCGTTTGTTGTGCGGCGTGGAGAACGATTCTACTTGTTCATTGGGCCGCGTCATGGCTACGACGGCACTGATGTCTTTGTCAGTGATGATCCTTTCCACTGGAAGATCGACAACAAGGTCGGTCATTTCAAGGCGCATGCCGCAGAGGTTGTTCGTGATGGCAACGGAAAGTGGTACATCAGTCGTTGTGGCTGGGAGCGAGGTGGTGTCTACCTTGCGCCATTGATATGGAAAGACGGGCAGAGGGAACCGAAAACGAATATCGATGTGCCTGCAGAAAGCGTGGAGGAATCTGGGACTATTGGCGCCGACACAGTCAAGCTATGGTCTGCACCATACAGAGGCTGGCATTACTATCCTGACCGTGTAATCCTCGCGAAACCAGACATCAAAGGATTTGAAAGGGTTCATACGACTGACGTTCCAACTGTCTTCCAACTGCCCGGTGACAAGACATGGTACATGACTTTCATTGGTTTTGACGGCAAAAGGATATCAATCGTTTGTGGCCGAATGGGCAGGCAGTCGTGACAGTTCACCCGTACATTGAAAACGATGCAAATACAAAAAATGTCTTTTTTCAGCCAAAAAGTGGCCTATGTGCGGCTTAAATTGGGACAAAATCAAGGTCTGTGGAGTCAAAATGGAGACACGATGTCCCTTGGTCTTGATGGTGTTTTTCAGCCCGTGAAGAAGGTGACTTGAGGTCGCAGTTGCCGGCTTGAAACTGTTGTTGTTTCATGATCCGGAGCTATCCCATGTATGAATTCTTCACAGAGCATTTATGGTGTATTCAGCGATTCTACCGTGGACCGCCATGGCACTCTTGGGGCTGTTTTCCCCTTGAGCTGCCTTGATTCGATGGGGTATAATCATTCCCATGATTGATAAATCAAATTTCCTATCAGTAACTCAGGAAGAAAGAGAAAGAGTAGGTGCAGAAGACATGCACAGTCGGTGGTTTTATTTGTCTCTTTGTCTGGCAGTCATTCTGGTCCGTGGCGCATTCGCTGACGAGCCAAATGCGGAGCAAGTTCTCCAGGATAGCAAGAGCCTATCGTCAGCGATTACTTCGGCGGCGACCGATTGGGCTCGCTGGAGAGGACCACATGCAGACGGCGTGGCAGACGGCAGGAACCTTCCCATTCGATGGAGCCGGACACAAAACGTCCGGTGGTCAGTCAAGTTGCCGGGGTGGGGAACCAGTTCGCCAGTGGTTCACGGGAACCGAGTGTACGTCACTTCCGAAACGGAAGATGGAGAAAAGAAATCGCTCTTAACTCTCTGTTTTGATCGAAAAGACGGGAAGGAATTGTGGCGGGATGACTTCGGCTTGGGTGTGAACCAAAGGACGCATGACAAGTCAAATCTCGCCGTCAATACTCCTGCCGTCACGGACGATGCTTTGTATGTTGCATTCGGCAATGCGGACATTGCCCGGTACTCGCACGAAGGAGAACTGATCTGGGTCAATCGGTACATTCCCACATTCGGTGATCCCAAGATGGCTTGGGGGTACGCCTTGAGTCCCGTTGTCTTGGGCGATGCAGTTCTGTTTCCTTGGGATCACCACACAGGGCCATGCTTTCTGATCGGGCTAAACAAACAGACGGGCGAGATCGCTTGGAAAAAGGATCGACCCATTGGAACCGCACATGCGACTCCACTGCTGGTCGAGCATCACGGTCAAACCGATATCCTCGTGCCGGGTAAGAATCGGCTCACCGCCTTCGACGCCAAGACACACGCCGAGTTGTGGCAATACGGCGAGGGAAAAGGGCCGTACAATGGTGAGATTATTGTCAGTCCTGTTTATGGGGATGGCATCGTATTTTTGCAATTGTGGCGGCAGAGCCGAATCCACGCTATTCGGCTAACGGGCAGTGGAAAGCCACCCAGGCCCGTATGGGTCAGCCACAAGCCGGGGCCAGTAGAACCGTCCCTGCTTTACTATCGAGCTCTGCTGTATGCGCTCAGGGACAACGGCGTCTTGGTCTGTCTGGACGGGAAGATGGGCAAAGAGCATTATCGGCAGCGGCTTGGTGGGAATTGCAACTCGTCACCAATTGCCAGCGACGGACGGATCTACGTGAGCAACAACGATGGCAAGACGTTCGTGGTGCGCGCCGGGACGAAGTTCGACCTGTTGGAAACGAACGACCTTGGTGAGCGAATCACCGCCTCACCAGCCATATCGGGAAGTCATTTGGTCTACCGGACGGATTCGCACTTATATTGCATCGGCCGGGAACGCGGATACTTGTTGGCCTCAAAACACAATCGCTTTTTTGTGGAGTGAAGTCAAGGAAGGACCACACTTCGAAACAAAACTCCACTTTTAGGATTAAGTCTATTAGCCACACACCCAAGGCTGTCGTCATCCACTGGCGTCTTGGAGTATTTCCGTGCGGTTGAATGATAGGAGCCGGATGAGCTGAGAGGTTCACGTCCGGTTTTCGGAGGGGCCGAGGGTGAAATTCCCTCGGTCTACTCAACCGCGGAGATCGCGGTGTTTTTCAGCTCATGAAGAAAGGCCATTTTCGCGTGCCTGTCACTCTTTCGCAGCTTCCGTTCATGGGAGTCTCCTGTCTGCTCGCACGGTCCCATTTGCCCTTGACAAGCACAGATAGCCCGGCTCTATCCACCTCGCTCTACGACCGTAGGGAGGAGGTTAGTTGGGGAGAACAGGGAAACGATCCCGAACGTTACCTTTATGTGAGCATCGAGTTGATTGGAGAATCCTTTCGTTATTTTACCGTGGTTCCGTAATGACGACAACGCTATGACCTCCCTGAGAGACTTCCACCTGAATTGTCCGTGTCTGCCGGACTCTGCCAAGTAACTCGATCCCTATTTCATATCGGCCAGGCTTAACCAGAGCGCGACAGAGAAAGACATGTGCGGGCAAAAAGGTCCATGAACGCGTGTCCGGCTTATCCAAAACGACGAGGGCCGCCTCAGTGGCCAAAGCGGCCAGTTCCCCCGTTGACCTTTTCTCCTTTCCAACTAAATGCCGTGAGCTTTCGGCGGCTGCGGCACGAGCTATCATTCGCGTCAGGGCAGCCCCTATGATCATTGGCTTGATAGTCTCGTATTCTCTGGTTATCTCTGCTGTGAGGTCGGTCAACAATTCTACCGGCAAATCTCGACCGTTCAGGCTGATAGTTGCGCCGGTAATCTGGTTGTCTGGTACAACCTGTTCAGGATAGGCGACGACCTTAAATACACTGTTAGTGAGGATATCCGGGTTGCCAGTCACCCACCGCCCGGCGCAGTCCACGGCGGCTCCGATCGGTATTCGCATCGGCGTCTTGTAGGGAGCGCGGCCGAGGGCTAACACGATGAGAATCTCACCATCAGGATCAGCCCGATCTGACCGCTCCGTTTGGACGGCCAATCCGGAACCTTCTGTTTTACGAAGGTAAGCCTTCAGTTCTCGTCCCACATAGTGGCCCTGAGCAGACAGACGAAGAACGGGCTCGCGAAGAGCTTGCAGGTCGCCGGCACCGAGTGCTTCCTCATAATAGCGTAGAGCCCTACCCGGCTCACCTAATTTCTCAAAGACAAATCCCGCTATGTACGAGCCAAATACCCCACTGTTTCCCTGATGGTGGTTCTCCATCGAGGATTCCAGGTACTCGCGGGCAATAGTGAATCGTCTCGCTTCAATGCTTGCACCTTGAAGGTCATTCATTGCCAGGTAGTTCAGCATATTCAAGGCGTTGAGTACTAAGCGTTCGGTCGGCTGGGCCCTATAGGTTCCTGCGCTATCGCTGTAGATATACTTGCCGATACTACCTATTGTGTCCTGTTTCAGATCCAGAAAATCCAATTCCATCTCAGCAGCACTTAGGTCACGGGCGCTCCATTTATACAGACCTTGCGCCTGAAGCAGCATGGCGCGTTCGAGAGCGGCTAAAGGCTTGTTGGCGGTCCATTCGTCAGGTATTTGCTTATAGCTGGTGACGTCCAGGATGTTGTTCAACCTGCTGATTCCCGCATCATAGTCACCACGATCCGCCGCTTTGTGACATGTCCTGAGTGTGTCGGTGTACGTTGCACAACCTGCGGCCCATAGCACACATACGATGACGGCCCATCTCTGAAATCGGCCTCGTGCCGGATTGGGCATGCCGCACCTCCCGGATACATGTGGACTTAGCCTTTCAGTGCTTTGCTTCGTGTGGCTTCGTTCTGGAACACAATCAAACCCGTCTCCACCTCAAGGATTTGGAGAATCAGGCTGTACTGGACCCGCCGTGTCCTTTGAAAGCGTTCTTCAACAGAGGTTACCTTACCTGTCGCAAAGTACTGAGCCCCTAATTGCCGGCCGAGTTTGCCGATTGTCTGCGGGTCGTATATGTCGATTTCGCGAAGACGCAACTCCTGGACGAGTTGCTGCTGGTTTTCCTTACTGACCATACGCACGTCACCGGAGTTAACCAGGTACGTCTCGATGGAAGAAAGCAATGCGGCCATCTGGTCATCGATGTGTTGACTTGTGGCGTTCTGGATGGGCCAAATGGCTACGGTTGGCGGCGTAAGGGCCTTCTCGATGGTGTTGTTCCAGAGGGCTGAAGCCGATAGGGCCTTGACGTTCTCGGACACAAGGTATTCGAGGTCAGCCCGGTCAAGGGTGATGCTCATCGCCGGCTCGTCGAGTTCCGGATTACGCGTTCCCGGCCCGCCGCGAATTGCTTTCGGACCACAGCTGGACAAAATGACTAAAATTGCGGATAACACAACCAACGACTTAATGTGAGAATTCGTTGCCATTGTATTTCGATTCCGAATAAAGCTCATTTCTGACCTCCTATACAAATCGACTCAACTGCGCAGTTAAGATAACTACGTTAGGATATCAAGCGTGTCCCTCAAATTCAAGTGTTTACTGTGGATAAAAGACTCCTAATTTCGCTCCGCGACAGCCGGGAGGCGGTTTGAGGAGGAGAGAAGGAACGGGAGCCTTAATTATTTCCCTGAACCCACCATTTGGTAGAATGTCATCCACGTTTGGCCGTATGCATTGGTGGCCGGTCATACAAATACATCATGTGAAAAGATTCTCTGAGAAGAATTGATGGCTAAAGCTGGTTTTACTCCGATATCTTTTGACGCTTATGTTGACCTTCATATGCAGTCAAACCCGAAGGATATGCCACGTGATGAGGTGGTATCGGTTCTACGGTCTGCACTGAACGACCACAACAATGGTACGATATGTCATTGTGGAAATCCGGTGCGAAGGCCTTTTTGGCATACGCAACCACATTGTTGTGATCTCCAGCGTTTCCTGCGCCAATTTCATCGTGGAGCAAATCGCGAAGACCAATACCTGCGGAGAGCTTCGTTTTCCATGGAAAGTACGTTACCCAATATCTTATTTCACTTTGCTAACAGCAAAACTTTTAATTTATTCATATCTGCCGCGGTTAAGCCAATATTGTTGCTGCTATCATCCCTCGTTTGACAAATCCTCTTTTCTACCCTTTTCAATTTTCAATCTCCTTGTGTATCTGCTTTTTCCCGCGTCCTTTAACAGTTTCTCTTTCTTTTTGTTTGTTTTCCTGCTCATTAGTCCAGTTCCCTTAAGCACTTTTTTTCTAACATCACCACTGCTGGAAGTGGTTTGATAAACTCCTGCCGAAGACTATATGTATAAGCGCCCTGCGTTGGTATCATCAGAACGTCACCCGGCTGGATGTCCTTTCCCCAATAAGAATAGCCCCACACATCGTGCGGCGTACATAGCGAACCCAGAATGTAACATTCATGCTCAATGGTTTCAGGACGAGACAGGTTGATTACCGGAAAATAATCTGTCTCGAACCGTTCCCATCCAATAGCGTTTGTGCCGGCATCGGTGATGACCAAGTCTTTTGCTTTCTTATCCAAGACTGTCAATAGCAGGTGCATGGCATCATTGCAAAGCCACCTACCCGGTTCGGCACATATGCGACAGGACACGTAAGGAAACAAGTGAGTACGCACTGCTTTGGCGATCTGCCTCGCAAATTCTTCAATGGTGGTTGAATGACGCTTATAGTGGCAGGCTGTAACCGTAGAACTTGTTTTGATCGCAGAAGAAAAGTGACTTTCTGCCGTGTTAGAAGATTGCACCCACTCCCCCTGACTTGGCCAGAATCCTCCACCGATGTCAATAAACTCGATTATCGACCGCTGTTCGCAAGTTAGTTTGCTCAGAGTATTACCCAGGCGGGCTATGAAATCAACCTGGTTGTATGGATCAAGGTTCCAACTTGTATGAAACTGAAGCCCATGAATCAATACGTGGTTGCTATGCTTCGCTGCGTCAAGGAATTGTGAAAGGTCTTTCAAGGGAATTCCAAATTTGCGCCACAGCCCATTAATGTCTGTTGTCAGTCTTACCCCCGCACGAATAGAGGTGTCCTTTTTGGCTGCTATTCGCTGCAGAAGCTCAAGTTCTCCAAAGCTGTCAATCAATACGGTTGTTCGATCACCGTTTTCGACAGCAAGAGTTAATTCTTTTTCTGTTTTACCGGGCCCGCTGAAGACAATATCGGCCGCACCGCTATCGAGAGCAATTTGGAGCTCCAAGCCGCTGGAAACATCCAGATTCAGGCCAGCATTTACCAACGTTTTGACAATCAGATGGTGGTTATTGCTCTTCATTGCGTAATAAACACGCACATCGGGCAACGCCTGATAGAAGACTTCGGTAAATTGCCTGGCCCGCTCAAGTAAAACACTTTCTTCTACCAGATAAAGAGGAGAGCCATATTGGCGAGATGCTTGTAGAAATATATCTCGCCGTCGCAGAAAGCTACTTACAAAGGAGCTGATTTCATCACGGTTAAATATGACTGGTTCTTGCGCGGTTGCCCCACTTGCCGTTTTTAGGATGGACTCACTGTCGCACATAATGATTTTTTCATTTCAATTTTTAGTTTAGAAGCGATTTCAATATATTCGTTTTCTATGCTCTCAGGTACTGTTGGTTCAAAGATGACATGGCCTAAAAACCGGGATTCGTAATCTTCAGGCGGAAGAACTATTCGGTGGCCTGGACCTCGCTTCAAGTGACATTCAACTACTCGATGATCCTCAAGTAGAACCGATGAATCAATTTGCTCGATTTCACCGCTGCATGTTGCAAAGAGACGAACACCAACAAGAGGCCGCCATTGCGAGGACGCCCCTGGGATGTAAGGATGCCCCTCCGCAAAGTCGAGCGTGCGTCCAAGCACATCCATTCCGCAGCTATTCAACAACAAGGGTGGCAGACAGTCACCTCCTGGACGAGGTGCTAACTCTATCATGAAAGCCTGGTTATTTCGAACAATAAAATCCAGCATGCAGATAGCTCTATCCAAGCTCAGCGATTGAGCCGCTGTACGCAATTGCTTGCGAAATACCTCCCCATCCAAACCTTCTGGAAGTGAACTAGGCAAAAGATAGGCCAAGGTTGTTCCGAATGCCTGTTTCGGATCGAGGACCTTCTTAGCAATACGGATAATTTCCACGCAACCTCCGTCTACGGCGAAATCGCAACTGTACTCATCTCCTCGAACAAACTCCTCAATTACGAAAACCCTGCAAGGGTCAACTTTTCTTCCGTCACAAATGTACGGTGCGTACATCCGCCGACCTGAATGGCGGGCCAATCTGAACCGCAACGTATTAAACGCGACAACACAGTCATCTTGGGTAGAACATAAGAAAATAAGCTCACTGCCGCTACCGGTCAGAGGTTTGAGTACGGCAGGACCATCTATTCTGTGCAGGAAACTAACAGCATCGGAAGCATTATGGACAAGCTCCACATCGGGGCACGAAAGTCCTGCTTGTCGCCAAAACTTCTTACAGACGTACTTGCTTCTGCATTTCGTAACAGCCTCAGTTGAAGCATAGGAAAGCCTAAACGAATGAGCAATAGAAGCAGCTGTGTGCATCGACTCGCAGTCAAAGCAGGCAATCCCGCTCAATTCCATCCGCCACCGACTTAAATGCCTCCGTAGTGCAGCAACGATCCGTTCGGGCTGATTCAGATCGCACAACAGTTCGTCATCTGAACTGGGTGAAGGCTCTGTAGCCTTGGCTCGCTCGTTAACATCTGTAACAAAGACCGCTCTTTTGGGAAATCGCCGGTTAATGATGTCAATATAATCAGCAGTTGTCCCAACAACCAGCACGCGCCTATTCGACATATCCTGCCCCCCCCAGTTTCAGGTCTTCCAAAGGAAGAGTTTCGAGCAAGCAATTTGACAACAGGTACAACGGTCTGGCAGTAAGATGAAACTTCTGCTTCCATGAAAAATCCCCGCACAGAAAGTCGATCAGATTAAACCGTTCCTGGCAGCCTCGTTGCATGTGGTAAAGGTTTATCAGCTTTGCAACTCCGGGATAGTCACGATTCGTACCGCCTCCGAGTAAAGTATAATCTCCGCGATAAACACATCCTATATCAACCGCGGCTATATCTCCGTCGATTATAACGCTTGTTATGCGTAGCCATCCTTTCTCATTAAGGTAGTGCATCAGCGTGCGGAAACTTTCCCGAAAACGAATGTCATAGAAATAGGAACGATCACCAAAATTTCTAATGTTCAATTGAACCAGGTGCTCAAAGTCTGAAATGTCGTTATGGCGATAACACGCCCTTGCCTGCAATGAAGCTATTTCACGCTTTATGTTTTTTGCCGACTTTTTCGAAAACTGCTGGAAATAGTTCTCGATATCATAGTCGTAATCCAACGGCATAAACAGATATTCAACTTCGTCAACAACGCATTGGTGTGGAGATACGGATTCTAAAGACGGCAGTAAATAGCGAAGGTAATATGGTCCCGGACAACGATCCAGCATATCACAAAGTATTCTATTGCCGACTGGAATGCGATTCTGCTCAAGCCAGGTCTTGCCCTGCCAGGTCTCCCCGGGAAAGTAGCCGTAGCATTGAGACTCCTCTATCCAGCTAAGAGGCAAGATTTCGGTAAAGCCGTGGGAGTTTTCGGCAGTAATAAAACAAACCGGTCGGCGAAAATGCTCCTGAAAGCAGGCACGGAACTCCCAGAGATCCCATACAGTCTCCTGAGGTACGGTATGTTTCCAAATACCGCGGCATTGCTCTAAGCCATTTATTATGCGAATATCACACATGGCTTACAGCCTCAAGTTACTATGTGTGATGCAGTGAGAACCAGCGAAGAATCTCTTGGCAAAGTCAGCAACTATTTCTGGATCGTAGGGCTTACAACTGAAAACATCCAGATAGACAGTATCTGTCATGTTGGCAAAATGGGCGGAAATCAGTGACGTCTCGATTAACTGTACCATCGAGTAGCCGGCGACCCGCTCATCCTCGCCGAAATTAACAACCTTTGTCTCACCGAATCTTTTCATTTCAATCAAGTCACATAGCTCAACTACGAATTGCTGAATCCTTTCGGCGCTGCGAATCGCTTCGGGGTTACAATTGTAAATGTCGAAGCTTGATGCGATACCCCATGCTGCCTGCTTGACCGCCTGCTCAACTATAGTCTGCGTTTCCATTTTTACCTCCTTGTCTAACTACATAGTGATTGGCAACCTCGCCTTGCATGGCGTTGCCACAAAATTGTTCTACATATCCTTAGGAGAACTTCAGCCGGATACTGTTGACGGAAGTGCCTCCTTAATAAAACGCTCCAGACTTGCCACCATAGCACCTTGTAACGAAACAAATACTTCGTCAATATTCTCGTCCCGTGAATCTATCGCTGCAAATGAATAGTAACCGGACACAAAACCCGTGATTGCGCATGCGATACGACGCAAAACCGGTTGCGACAGCTTGTATTTAATAACGGACTCCAAAAGGCCTTCAACACACTCAAGGTATTCAATAAATGGGGTTTCGATGCCGGAATAGCTCTCCAGGAGATTCAAATCGCTTCGGCTTTGAAAGTAGAGCACGAAATCTTCCCAGCGTTTACTAAAGAACTCAATATGTGCTCCTATTAGATTATTGAGCAGGCTCTGGACATCAGAAGCATCTTTGCATTTTTCCTCCATAGTTGCCACTAGCTCGCCCAGGATGCCCTTAATAAGCTCCCTGACAATCTGAGCCTTACCCTTGAAATGGTAATAGAAGGTGCCTTTCCCAACGTCCGCACGTTCTGAGATTTCATCTATTCGTGTTAGGTCCATTCCTTTCTCGGCAAAAATGGTTCGCGCAGCTTCCAGCAGTTTCTGGCGGGTAATATTTGTGCGGTCCCGCTGACGAGATTGCTTGTTTTTTACTTTCGAATACCTTTTTTCCACTATGGCAAAACCTCGACCATTTAGTTGCTTTCGACTATATCGTCAGTCTCGACTATATCGTCAGTTTCGACTATATCGTCAGTTTCGACTAAATAGTCAAGTAAAATCTTTCGGCGAAGGGATTAAACAGGCAAATATCCTGTCGGCCGAGGGCGAGGCCGCAGCCATTAGGCTGGTTAACGAGGCAGCGAACACCTACTTCATTGGCAACGCACAACTACTTAGAAAGCTCGAGACCCTGGAGAAATCTCTGATGGACAATGCCAAGATCGTCATTCCTTCAGGATCTGAACTCGTTAATGTTATTGGAGAGATGGCGGGTGTTATGCCGCTGACAAAATAACTTCATCTGATTTCCCAATAACACCTGATGCTCTGCAACCGGCTTATCGCAGTGCAAAGGGAGCCAAGGATGGGGATGGTGTGTTGGCGGTTCTCAGCTCTGATGGCTCGAAACTGGTCTATGCAACGTTTCTCGGCGGTAGTGGGGATGACTTGATTCGAAGTGTCGCTATCGATCCAAATGGTGATGTCTACCTTGTTGGCAGCACGTCTTCGCGAGACTTTCCAGTCACATCCAACGCGGTACAGACCCGGTTGGCCGGAAGCGCCGACGCATTCGTTGTGAAGCTTGTGCCTGCAGGATAGTAAGGGAAGAAACGTGGAAACAGGTTCAAGCAGAAGACCAAGGCTGGTTTCACTCCGATATCTCTTGACGCTTACGTTGACCTTCATATGAGGTCCAACCCCAAGGATATGGCACGCGCTGAGGTGGCATCGGCTCTACGGTCTGCATTGACCGCCCATAATGATGGTACGACATGTCATTGTGGGAATCCGATATCATCATCCAAGGTTCGACTGGAGGGCTCTCAAGCCTGTCGCTTGAGGAAAGATGTGTGTTCCTGAAAGACCCGCGCGTGGAAGTTGCTTCGCTGAACATGGGATCGTGCAACTTCGGGGATGAAGTCTATGACACCAAGAGAGGCTCGCCGGATATTAGATCTAAGATCGATATCAGTGTGACAGCAAACGAAAAACTGCCAATCCATTTCAACCACCCACAACCACTCCCACACCCCGACCCGCGACTGCCGGGAGGCGGTTTGTGTGAGAGACCCTAATGGTGGCCTTGGATGGCTGATGTTCACCTACGTCCCAATTGCAGGAAGTCCTACCTGGCGTTAGAATGCTGACCATGTCCATTTACCCAAAAAGCTGAAGAGTATTGAAACACAGACAAAAGGAGGAAAGATATTTGGAAACCTTATCACGTCGTGGATTTATGAGACACACGGTCAGACTTGCTGCTTCGGTTGCTGTCATTTGAGCCCTGTATGAATAGATGTACTTTATGCCCATTTCCCCCTTGAATCGTCACCCCCTCTGGTGATATATTCACTCCTCGATGTGGAAACCAAATTTCCTATCATTAATTAGATAGACTCGTTCTTCACGAAGGGACACCGAAAATGCCAATCTGCCCACAATCAATGACAACCAACTCTGCCGTCTCACCGTTCTGGAGCAGCCGCTTCTGGCTCGCACTGATCCTATCGTTGACAGCTACTACGGTCTATAGTGCCCCGCCGGAACAGACCGCGAATGACAACGGCCCTACGGTGCCGCCTTCCGAGAAGATCCTGACAACCCTGCGACAAGGACATCCAAGGGTGATGACCGAGCCGGGGACGTTTGATACGCTGAAAGCCCTGGTGCGAGGCGGGGGTCTGCCCGCACGAATCTACGACGACGTCAAAACGTCGGCAGATCAGATTCTCGCAGCGCCGGTCTCAAAGTACGAAAAGCCGGACGGCAGGCGGCTACTGAGCGTCAGCCGGCGCGTGCTGGACCGGGTCCGCACCCTGGCGCTGGTGAATAACCTGGGGGGAGATCCGCGTTATGCAGACCGGGCCTGGAAGGAACTGGAGGCTGCCGCGGCATTCAAGGATTGGAACCCGGCGCATTTCCTGGACACGGCTGAGATGACCCATGCCTTCGCGCTGGGATACGACTGGCTGTACGATCGCTGGACCGAAGATCAGCGGCGAGTGTTGTGCGAGGCAATTGTCTTGAAAGGCTTGCGTGAGGGATTGAAAGTCTACGAGAGCACAAAGGGCTGGCACCGCAATGAGAACAACTGGAACCAGGTCTGCAACGGTGGGCTGATCAGCGGCGCACTGGCCGTCGCCGACGAGGAGCCACAGATCGCGGCGCGGATCGTTTACGAGGCAGTACGAAGCGTACCGTTGGCGATGCAACATTACGCGCCGGACGGCGCCGGTACCGAGGGAGTCACGTATTGGGGCTATGGTTCCCGGTATAACGTGGTGCTCCTGTCGTCACTGGAAACGGCCCTGGGTACTGACTTCGGCCTGTCGCAGGTCGGCGCCTTCGGACGGAGCGGCTTCTACCAGATCTATCTCTCCGGTGCCGGCCGGATGGCATTTGATTTCGCGGATTGTGGGCGGTCGCGGGTTTCTGAGCCGCAACATTTCTGGCTGGCGCGCAAGTACGGCACACCGGCTTTCAGCTGGTTCCGGCTCTGCGCCCTGGAAAGCAGTAGCGAGCGAGGCGGGGCATTGGACCTGCTCTGGTACGACGACCGTGGTCGAGGTCTCGACTGCAAAACGTTGCCGTTGGACCGGTATTTCCGCGGGGCCGAATCCGCCTCCTTGCGGAGTTCCTGGGAGCCGGATGCGACGATGATTGGCATCCAGGCCGGTCACTCGATGAACCTCGGTGGCCACCGTCATCTGGATCTCGGCACCTTCGTGCTGGACGCGCTAGGGGAGCGGTGGATTATCGACTCCGGCGTCGAACATGAAACCTACATGGCCCATCGGCACAAGAATCCTCGTTATGCCTATTATCGCGTGCGAGCCGAAGGCCATAATGTCCCGGTGTTCAATCCAGATAAGGGACCCGACCAGAATCCCAAGGCGGTGGCGAAGATCGTGAAGTATGAGTCTACGCCGCAACTGGCAGTGGCGGTGGTGGATCTGACACAAGCATGTCAGCCACACGCCGACCGCGCCGTACGCACGTTTACGCTCGAGGATCGGAAACGCCTGGTGTTAACCGATGAACTGCAGGCCCGCGAGCCTGCAGAACTGTGGTGGTTCCTTCATACGAAGCCAGAGTTAGCCTCGGCGATCATGGCCGAACGGCCACGCTCAACCAACACGGAAAATCTTTCATCGTTCGACTGCTGCAGCCCGCCGATGCCGAGTTCGAGGTGATGGACTGCCGGCCATTGCCATCGTCGCCCAACCCGGAACCTCAGGCGGACAATCGCAACCGCCGCAAGCTCGCTCTGCACTTGACGAAGTTGCAGGCGACGCACATCCAAGTCTCGCTGGAGCCATAAGAAGCATGAGCACTCTGCTTTCTGGAGAGGATCGATGGAGGTGTGTATTTGTATAGATCATGTGCATGTACGCATCGAGATGCCCCCATGTACACAGTGGCGTCGGCCAGCATTCTATGATAACACTGGGCTCCATTCAAGTTTCAATTTTGTGGAGACAGTCAATCGGCATTTCTCTTGAACAGATAAGGGCAAGTAGAAAGGCAAGGTATATTTCGTCAGTGAATACTTTTGCAGAGCATAATAAGCTTGAACGGTGTATGATGTTCGACAAGGTGAACCACTGGCGGTACAACTGGGATCAAGATGTCGTCCTGTCTGATCCAACCAATACAGTCTATGTCAAATACACGGCCAACACCGGTCTCAATACCATCCGTGCGTGCCTGCATCTGTTGCCAAACCGTGCCCCACGAGATCTTGTCAAAGCCACGCACACCTACCGTATCGGCGGCCAACTAAAAAGAGCCGAAAAGTGGCCGACCGAACCGACTGCTTACACGATAGAATGTTCCGCTGAGCCCGAGAACGTGTCCGTTGAGCTGGAGGCGCCTAACGGAGAACGGTGATCCAAGCCTACTGATCGCGCACTGCTGAGATGGAAAATCGCATGTGCCTTTTCAGCTTTCCAAAGTTGGCATTTCCGGACCCTGATTTACTGCGTGACGTCATCACTCCCAGCAGCTGGAACCGTCGCGCTAAGGCACTTGAAACCAAAGCCGAGTAGTCACTGTCTTATCAATAAGGGCTCCTCAGAGAATCTTCTGCAAAATCTGCAGCAATCGATCGAGCAATGCCGATAGAAACAACACGAGCGGACAGTTTTTCCTCCAGGGAAACACCGGCAAGTCTCGAACCTTTGATGTTCTACCTGGGATATCTGCCTCCTGTCTGATCGCATTCACCTTCTGGTGGAAAGGCCCAAGACGCAGGAGGTGAAATTTGAGGGGTTTATTCTCTCAAACCAATGGCAATATCGGCCCGTCGATTCGGACTGCTCATTAACCATATTCAAGGAGTCTATCATGCCAAGAATCTCAGGGAAGTACGTGATCCTCACAGGTCTCCTGGCGGCAATCAACATTCTCGGCCTATTTTGGATTCATCACAGTCTGACAAAGGCTCCCAAGCCCACCGCCCGGGTCATATCGCTGGTCGTATCACCCGACGTTGACTTGGCCGATCAGCTCTCGCTGACCTTCGACCGCCAGATGGTCCAACCTGCGGCTGTGGGGCAGGTTGAGAAGACAGCAGTTTTCAAGCTCACCCCTGAATGGCCCGGTGAGTGGACGTGGTCGGCGCCAGACAAGCTTGATTACATGCTCGCCAAGCGGTTGCCCGCCGGAAGAGTCTTTAGAATCAGTTCTACGCAAGAGCTTGAGCACAGAACAGGAAGGACTCTGGAAGGTGATAACGAATTCGAATTCAAAACCAAAGCACTGGCATTGGACAGATCTGAACTGGTCGCTTTCGACAATAGCGACGTTACTTTTCGGGTCGTATTCAACCAGCCAGTCGATCCGGGAGATCTTCTGCGCCACATAAGCTTCCGCGACGACAGCACCAAGGCAAAGCTTGGCGAGCCGGTTTGTCTTACCCAAACGCCACGAGAGAATCTCGTCGTGCGTTTCCGCCGGCCGGAATCGAACCGATTCGAAATGGTTCTCGACGAACAGCTTGCAGGATCCGGTGCGGAATTAGGGCTTGGCAGGCCAGTGGTTTGTTCCCACGAGATCCCCCCTGGCTTCTCACTGCTCAACGTCCATGCCGCGCGACCGACGCTCGAAGAGATTGCCTCGGTGCAGTTGGAATTTTCCCACGAACTCAGTGTGGAGCAAGAACTACCGGAAGTTACAATCGAACCGGCTATCGAAGAATCAACTGCTTATCGGAGCAGCAGCAACCTCACTGTGACGGGCAAGTTTGAAGCGGGCAAACGCTACACCATTACAGTACCCGGAACTCTTCTGTCCAAAGGCAACAAGACACTCGAAGAAGACAAATCTATTTCGGTTCACATACCCGAATACTGCCCCAGCTTTGAGTTTGTCTACCGCAAGGGCATTCTGTCTCCTCTCGGGAACCTGAAACTCGATGTCAGAGCTGTAAATATAGAAGGCTTGAAGCTAAAAGCCTGGCGCGTACACGCCAACAACCTCATATCTCATCTGCACGATCCGTATTACACCGAAAAAACCTCACGCTTGATGGCTACTGAAGAGCTCGAGCTGGATCTGCCCGCCAACAAACCACAGAAACTGACGCTTGACCTTCGGAATTTGCTGCCGGTATCAACAGGTATATATCGCATTAGCGCCAATGTGACAAACACAAGATGGACTAACGGCAGAGCACTCTTGACCGTAACCGACCTGGCCATAACAGCCAAGGCCGAGCGTGATGGTTCGCTAGTCTGGATAACTTCACTGCGGACTGGAGAACCTGTACCGGACGTTCAGGTCAGAGCACTGAGTTTCAACAATCAGACTCTATCATCTGCAAAGACCGACAGGAACGGTGTTGCCAGACTGAAGTTCGCAAGCAATCATCCGGACGGCAAGATGTGGGTCATCACAGCCCAGAAGGACGGGGACGTTAGTCATCTCCAACCGGAGGACAACCAGTGGGTAATTGACGATGTTCCGCAATCCGGCCGACCCTACGCGAGGAATTATGAGGTCATGCTATACACCGAGCGGGGAGTATATCGGCCCGGCGACACCATTCACGTGACAGCCATAATCCGCGGAAGAGCCGGTGATACCCCGCCTCCTTTCCCGTTGGCAGTCAAGATTGCCCGGCCAGATGGCCGGCAAGTCGCTGAACTGATCGCGAAACCTTTGGACACCGACCAGGGTGTTTTCCACGCTGAATTTGCCACTCGCACCGACTGTCAGACCGGCCCCTATAGGATTCGCGTTACTTTACCCGGCTCTGACGAGAACCTTGGCTCTGCACAAACGCTTGTCGAATGCTTCATGCCGATCCGAATGGAGGTCAAGGCTAAGCCGGCGTCTGAACGATTCGGCCCCAATACACCGCCGTCAGTAGAGGTGAGTGGCCGATACTTGTGGGATGAACCGGCTGCGAACATCCCGGTGACCGTCACAGGAACCCTCCAGCCGATCCAGTATCAGTCGAAGAGACACGCGGACTACAAGTTCGGCTGGAAAACCGATCAGCGAGTTGTCTCACTGCCGGATTCGCAAGGGAAACTGGACGAAAAAGGTTGTGCGGAGCTCCAAGTCCAGTTGCCTGAGTCATTCAACGCCGGCCTATATCGCATGCGGCTTTCGGCAACGGTGACCGAGCCAGGCGGGCGATCAGTCTCAGCCAATGCATCCACTACCCTGGACATGTTGGACCGGTATGTCGGCCTTCGCCTGCCATCCGGCCAGGTCGTATCTATCGGCAGACCCCTGGAGGTGGACTGGGTCCGACTGACAGGAGACGACAAACCCGCTCCTGAAGGCGAATTGAGGATGCGTCTTGTCCGGGTGGAGTACGATACGGTACTGCAACTGGTCGACAACCGCCGTGTTTGGAAATCTACAGAGAGAACAAAGGAAGTGAATACCGAACTGGTCATAGCAACCTCCGGAGCAGAAGGTAGCTTTGAAGTTGTCTGCCCTGACCCAGGTACATACCGCATCATACTGACCGATGGCCTGCGCAACAGTCCATCATCTCTGGAATTCTACGCATCAGAATACTCCGCCGGACCGCAGACGGTACCTATGAATCAGCCGGAACGTCTGAAGATAGTGACCGATAAAGACAAATACGTCCCAGGTCAAACAGCCAAAGTACTCATTCGCAGCCCCATCCCGGGAAGATTCTTGCTCACGGTCGAAAATGACAGTGTGGTAGCCGTGCATACCGGCACAATCAAGAACAACACGGCAGAGCTCCAGGTGCCCCTGTCGGAGAACCTTCGCGGAGGAGTCTTTCTGACAGCAACCGTACTTCGAGCGGTTGATCCCCAGCAGGAGAACTGGCTGCCGCATCGGGCCATGGGTATGACCAGGGTGTTGCTGGACCACGGGAGACGGCAGCTTCCCATGAAGATCACCGGGCCGGCAAGCGCCAAGCCCGGCGAAACCGTCAGAGTAACGGTTGACGCCGGTTTACCGACTGACCCGAATCGTCCGACATTGGTTCATCTCTGGGCTGTTGATGAAGGAATACTGTTGACAACATATTATGAAGCACCTGACTCGCACGGATTCTTCCTGGGACCACGGAAGCTTGGTGTATCCACAGCAGATATCTTCTTACGCTTGCTGCCTGACTACAAAAGGCCTGCAGGAACTATTCGGATAGGAGCTGACGATTTTGGGCTTGACTCCCTTCGCCGCAATCCGGTTCCAGCCAAACATCGCCAGGCGGCCGTCGTCTGGCGAAGAGCCATCCCTGTGGATGAGAATGGCCAGGTAAGCGCGAAGCTCAAGCTACCAGACTTGATAGGGCAAATGCGTCTTATGGCGGTGGCCGTCGACCATGACCGTTACGGCCGTGCAGAGCGCGCCATGACGCTGACATCACCTCTTATTATCGAAACGACCTGGCCGCGTTTCGTTGCACCACAAGATGAGTTCGAGGTCCCAGTCAAGCTGTTCAACTCCACTGAGCAACCCCTGACCGTTCAGGTGAAAGCTTCGCTCACCGGACCGGTCGAAGTGAAAGCCGATGAAGCTTTGGATAAGGTTCTAGTGAATCCCGGCCAACCGGCCGCGCTTCTGCTCAGGGCAAGAGCAATGAATATCGGCCCTGTGGAGGTCAGCGTCGAGGCCATAGAACTTGGGACTATTGCTGAGCCACTGACTGCCCAGAGCCGGGCAGCATTTAGCGTCAGACCGGCTGCAGCTTTGCATAGTGAGGTGGAAGTAAAAGCCATCAAGGCGGGCGAACAATTTCGTATCCAGCCTCCCCAATCCTTTGTGGAGGGAACCGCCCGAATGACAGTGTCGGTCAGTTCGCGTCCAAGCGTCCAGCTTGGCCCCGCTCTTGAAGACCTGATTCGTTATCCATACGGCTGCGTCGAGCAGACCAGCAGCCGCCTGTTCTCACTTCTCTACGCATCGGACGTGCTCGGAGACGACCGTACTGAGATGATAAATTCGATGGTAAGGGCCGGAATCGCTCGCTTATGGTCCATGCAAACTCGCTCCGGAGGCCTGAGCTACTGGCCGGGTGGATCGACTCCCGATCTGTGGGGCACAGCCTATGCCGCCTCCTGTTTGCTTGAAGCCAAGAACGCCGGCTACGAGATCGACCCTCAATTTGCGAGTGAATTGACCAAATACCTCGACCAACGTCTCAAAACAACCGGCGACGATAGCCCTGATCTGAACACCAAAGCCCTGATATGTCGAGTCCTCGCTGTCTTTGGAGAGCCCCCTCAGGGTTGGATGGCGCGCCTGTTCGAGCAGAAGGACCAACTTGATCTGGCCGCAGCAGCACATCTCGCCGCAGCCTTTCACGCTGCGGGTCACAAGGATGGCACCCTCGCCTTGATTCCCGAACAACTGCCGCAAAACCTGGGCAAGACCACCACAACTGGCAGACTGACTTCACCTATCCGTCAGCAAGCTGTTTTGCTGTCCGTGCTGCTTGAAATTGGACCGGAACATCCAGCGGTTGCTGTTCTTGCTCGTCGATTGGATGAGGCCAGACGTGGCTGTCGATGGGGCAGCACGCTAAACAACGCTGCGGCGATCGCAGCTTTGTCTCGCTACCAAGCGATCATGAGCAAGGAAAAACAAGACTTCTCAGGAACCGTTAAACTCGCGGACCGCGAAGTTGCGGCATTTGACCATAACGCGCCGGTGTCACACACATTTGAAAATATCTCCCAACAGGTTGTAATCTCCTCCGATGGAAATGGGACAGTGTACGTGGTTGTCCTGAGCGAAGGCCTGGCCGGGAAAGGGCTGATTAAGCCTTTTGATCAAGGACTCCACGTCGAGCGGAATTGGACCGATCGGCATGGCAACCCTATCGATCCCAACAAGCTGTCCGTAGGCGACCTTGTGCGTGTGAAAGCGACTGTCAGTACGCCGGGGCCTGTCGTCCATAACATTGCCCTTGTCGATGCTCTGCCGGGAGGTATGGAAGTCGAGAATCCCCGGCTGGCGACCTCAGCCGAATCGAACCACTCACAGTCTAACAGGCCCGACCATGTGGAATTCCTCGATGATCGCGTCGTACTGTTCTGCACGGCAGATAAGACCAGGAAGAACTTCGAGTACGCCCTGCGCGTAACCACTGCCGGCAAATTCGCTCTGCCGCCTATCCAGGCATCGTGCATGTACGAACCCAACGTGGCTTCGTTGGGTCCAGAGGGGCAACTGACCATTCTTAGCCGCCGCCAGGCACAAGCCAACGGGGAATAACTCCTTATGATCCTCACGAAAAGAATAAAGGCTGCCAAACTGCTGAAGCTTGTGCTCAAGGCCATGGGCATAGTGACAGTTATATGTGCAGGTACGTTTATTTTGACCTGGCTGTTGCTTCCATTTCCTACCGAGCGCCTTGAAAAGTGGGCCGTAAGCCCCACCATCTCGGATGCTAATGACAGACCGATCCTGAGTATTGTTGGCTCCGATGATCAGCGGCGCCATCCAATCCGGTTGGATCAGATGTCGCCCTGGCTGAAGCAGGCAACAATTGCTGTCGAGGATGAACGCTTCTACCACCATTACGGAGTGGATCCGCTTGCGGTGATGCGGGCGGCTGGTCAGAATATCGCAGCCGGACGAATTGTCTCCGGCGCCAGTACGCTGAACATGCAGTTATGCAGAATGATGGACGGCCGGCCCCGCTCACTGAAGGCCAAGATCATAGAGTCTTTCCGAGCACTCCAATTGAATAAGCTCATGGACAAGGACGATATCGTCGAACTCTATCTGAATACTGCACCGTATGGCGGCAACCTGAGAGGTGTGGAAGCTGCCTCATTGAGATATTTCGCAAGACACGCAAAGGACCTCTCACTCGGGCAGGCCGCCCTGATTGCAGGCCTTCCGCAGTCTCCGAGCAGATATCAGCCTGACCGGCATCTCGAAGCCGCCATGAAACGCCGGCATGTTGTGCTGCGTCGCATGCTCGAAGCAGGAATTATTACAGAACTTCAGTTGCAACAAGCCCGGACGTGCCCCATCGAGATACATCCCAAGCCGCGGGTGCAGAGGGCATCTCACGCCGCATGGTTTGCCCTGAAACGTCGACCAACAGGAGGTCGCACCACCATTGACCTGGATGTCCAGAAACAGGTTGAACGCCTGGCTCAGGAACATCTTCACCGATTACCTAAAGACACGGAGCTGGCTGTCGTGGTTATTGACATCGCCGAGTCTTCGATCGTGGCAATGATAGGCTCCGGCAACAACGCCGATCCGGTGGATGGGCAAGTCAACGGTGCCTTGGCCAAACGCAGCCCCGGCTCAACACTAAAGCCATTCATTTACGCCGCGGCATTCTCGACATGCCGGCTCAATGGTGAATCAACGGTATATGATATACCTATATCGCGCGGCGGATGGACACCGCTTAACTTTGACCGGGCCTTCACCGGTCAGCTTACCGCTGCCGAGGCCTTGCAGCGGTCACTCAATGTCCCGGCCATACTCATCGCTGAGGCAGTCGGATTGGCCAGGTGCTGCGGCATACTGGAAGCCGCCGGAATCCCTCTGCCTCCTGATGCTCAAAGACGCGGCGGACTGGCACTGGCTGTGGGAGGAATCGAAGTAAGATTACTGGAGCTTACGAATGCCTATGCAACGCTTGGCCGGGACGGTCTTCGAAGATATCCACGTATCTTCCCGGACGAGCCGGCCCCCCACGTCCGCGCCTTGGCCCCAGATGTATGCCGTGCAATCAGCGAAATCCTGTCCTCGCGCCAACGTCGCCCGATAGGTATGGATACCGTGCTTGCCGAAGACGTTCCATGGTTCATGTGGAAAACAGGAACCAGCTCAGGCAGAAGAGATGCATGGGCCATAGGGCACAACCGTCGATATGCGATTGGCGTGTGGGTGGGGCGCTTCCGTGGTACAGGACGAGCAGCCTACGTCGGCGCCGAAGCTGCAGAGCCTCTGCTGGCTGAATTGTTCAACCTATCAGACCTACGAACACACATCGATCCACCGTCAACAACGCCCATCCGAGTCTATAGACCCCTGCCACCACCACGCGAATTGGACCAGTGTCTAAAGATAGCGGCGCCGACTCCACGCGACACATTCATCTGTCTTAACGGCTCGGCCATCGTTCAAACGCGGGTCAACCGCACTGAGGGAATCTCGTGGTTTCTAAACGGCAGGTTGATCCCAAGTGATATATCGTCCAACCTAACCTTATCCGCAGGTGAATATGAACTGCGCTGCGTTGACCAGGCAGGCCAATCGTCAAGCGTTGCCTTTGCCGTTCTTGGCGCCGAAGTATCTGACGTGCCATGACCGGAGAACCAGGATTCCTCTTTCGGTACCTCGCACTTTTCCGCAATTGCTGGTTTCGCTGCGAACTGATGCTTCTCACCGACAAACCATTTGCTTAACTACAATCCCCCGCGTATACTGTTGCGGTCAATCCATCGCATTCTGGTTTGAGGGTCAATTGATGCCAACAATAACGCCCCGAACTGAAACCAATCCTGCCCGCCGGGCCCCGCAAGCGGCAAGTCCGGCTGGCTTCATATCAACGCCAATCAGCCCGGCAATTGCGATGCCAGCAACGAAAGTCCGTCATCCGGCACCGCATGGACAGACTTCACCGGTTAAAACGGCTCGTCGAACGGCAATGTCGCACCGCTCAGCGAACGAACCTCGGCAGACGATAGAGCATAGTTGTAAACGCGCACCTCGTCTATCACACCGACAAAAACCTTCTCCACCGCGCTGGTTTCGTAGTTCCACCCGGCTCCGATATACGCATTAGCTTGTGATGTACCAGAGAGGTCGTACCCGTCGGGAAGTCCGACGTCGTCTCCGTCCTGGAAACCATTGACATATATACGCAGGCTACCTCCATCTCTTATCCCGACGATATGGTACCACTGGCCATCATCCACTGTGATGGAGCTCGTACTTTGTACCTTTGTGACATTGTCATCGACGGTCAGACAAGCTTTGTGATCGTCAGTCTCGCTCACACCTAACATGTAACGTATTCCGCCGGCGCTGTCTCCTCCATTAGAGAAAATGTTCATATTGTTGGTAGTTGAGGCCGGTATCGTTATCCATGCCGAGATAGACCAACTGCCCGTCCCGAAGTCGAGTTCGCCCGGATTGCCGCAGTCCACATAGTCATTACCGCCGAGGCTAATGGCCTGCCCGAACTTACCCGCGACAAAAAGGCCGCCGGTTGGAGTGCCGTGAGCGGTCCCGGCGCTGTCGTTGGCATTGCCTTCCAATTCGTACTGTGCTATCAGGCCGGCCGGGTCGGGTGCCAGCGGCGTGACAAACTGACGGGCATAAGCGTATAGCCTGATATCGTCAAAGTACAATGAACCGCCGGTGCCATTGCCCTCAATCCCAATTGTCAGCGTCGTGACACTCTGCAGGTTCACACCTAACGCTGTCAGGTCAATGTTCCAGGGTTGCCACGCTGCGGCCGCCAAGTTAGCGGCATCGCCGTCGTATGGGACCTTGACGCCGCTGACCTTCACATACAACTGCCCGGTGTTCCCCGCGGCGCCGTGGAACCACAGCCCCAATGTTTTAGCTCCGCCTTTGGTCCAGTCACGGCCAATCGCAAGGTCGGCCGTGTTCACGGTAACCTCCGATACGCTTGCCACGCTGTTATCGTACAGTAGTGGCACCGACTGTTTGCCACCATGCACGATGCCGCTCTCCATCGTAGGCTGGAACGCTTGGGTATAACCTATGGTCGAGCCGTTTGTTGAGGGATTGTCAAATCCATCTACCCACGTCAGATAGATCAGGTTACTGCCCTCTTGTCCGGCTTCGATGTCGTTGTAGGACTCGAAATCGTCCACAACAAGAAACTCCTGCGTCAAGAAGCTCCAGATATCACCTTGCCAGGTAGTGGGCGTCTCGGCGTCATTGACCTCATCGACCCGCCAGTAGTAAGTGCTGCCCAAGTCGAGGGATAGAGGACCATGGCTGGCCTCGGTCACGACAGTGACAGGCGCAGTGCCGTCTATCACAGCCTGCTCGTCGGTGCTCACGTACACATCATGTGTGGCAGCCTGTCTTCCTGCTCTCCATCCGAGGGTCACATCCACGTCCACATCCGTCGCCCCGGAATCCGGGCTTGGCTCACTTGCAGAGAGGGGTATATTGAGGAATCGCACCTCGCTGAGACCGTATTGGGGCAGCCAACCTCCCCAGTTGCTGTTAACCGTAAATCTGACGTACTTTGCTATCAGGCCGCCAAGATCAAAGGTGGTATTGTGCGCATAGTCTGGCTCACCGGGCGCCCGGCTAAATTCATGAGTAGTCCCCAAAGTCATATAGTCGATGCCGTCGACCGAATATTCAATGGAAACATCTCTGGCGCCGAAACCTATGGATGTCTCCAAATCGGTGTTGGAGTTCCATACCCACATCTCATGAAGTACGTAAACCTTGTCGAACTCAAACTGTATCCAGGTCGGCTGCGGTCCACCAGGGCCGCTGAGCCACATGGTTCCAGTTTCTCTCGAGTGCAGGTCATCACTCAATCCGGAACCGTTCACGGCATTCTCAGGTCCCTGATTTGGGGCGCTGCTGGAAGCTGTGGCGGTTACATTCGCAATTGGGTAACTAACCGGCTCGGTTGTAAAGCTCCAGACCTTGCCTTCGTGCACCGTCGAATCCGGCGGGGCATTGACCTCATCGACGCGCCAGTAGTAAGTCGTCTCGAAATCAAGCCGTTGGGGCGGAGCATAGCTGGCGGCACTCTGGATGATAGCGCCAATACCGTCGTTGACCTCGTTGAAGTTCTCACCAAAGTAGAGTGTGTGCCCGTTGACTGCCGGCGCATATTCTCCCGGCGTCCAGCTCAGGACCACGTCTCGCGGCACATCTGTCGCCCCACCAGAGGGACTTGGATTGGACGCTCCGCCAAGAGTAGGCACGGTGGCATTTTCATAATCCGCATCGGTGGGCACGTAGTCAGGATCATCCGTCCACATGAAGACATCCCAGAATACGGTATTATTCCCTGACCTGTCAAAGATGTACATCGTGTTCTCACCATTTTGGAGTTCTTTGGTGTGACCCTCCTCGTGATTAGACAAGCCCCATGCCCAGGGAGGCCCGGTATTTTCTTCAAAAACTCGGTCATCGCTGGTTACGAACGGTGGTGTCCCGTCACCTCCTGGCCAGGGTGGGCCAGTGGGAATCTCCGCGTCATCCGGATCTCCCTCGACAAGCAGAAAATCCGACTGATTGCCTGGATTGATTACTCGTCCCCAGAAATACCAGGTACCGCCGGTTCCGCCGGCTTTACTGATATCGAACGTCCAGCGAATCATGCCGGGGCCGTTGTCCCGGTTAATGGCCTGGCCGAAAGCACCCGCCTCGTCAACCACCGTGTAATACTGGTCGGTGGCGGGATCGCGTTCGTCGAAATCCTCAGCTTCGAACCAGATTTGGTTTGCACCTCTATAGTTGGAGGCCTTGAAGTTCTTTACGGCATAGGCCGGCATTGTCAGTAACAACAATGCAACGAAAATACCGACCACAATCTGTTTAGACGATGGGTTAAACATTTTGTTCTCTCCTTCATTCGCTAATACTTGTAATCTGTTCTTACTCGAAACACTTTTTGGATGCACAGACATTCGCACGACGGCTAACTTATGAATATCGTTAACCCACCCTCGTGGATGTTCCGTGAACGGGTCACATATAAGGGAATCAGTTCTTGACGCACAGCTATCCTCCTGCAGGAAGAATGGAATTACACAGCGATCTACAACAATTTGTACTCTTGCCGCCCAAGGTTCGCGCCATGCCCGGAACATCACTTTTGCGACTTGACCCAACCTCCTTTACTCGAAGATTAACCTTAAACCTGTATGGTGAAGAATCCGAGATTTCCCATATACACTCTACTGAAACGCTCCTACAGGCTTCAAGTCCCATAATGCCATAATCTCATCTCAATGTCAACAATCTTTCGGCAGGTTCAGCATACCGCTTGACAGAAAACGCCTCAGAGGGGATTGTTCTCCTGGCCTGAAGCCAGCGCAACAGCCACCATCTATAACCTCGATGCGCCGGGCATGGACGGTTACGGGGGGCGGCTCTCCGCTTATTTGCCTTTCTTGAAGCACAAGCTGTTCATCCAACCTTTGGCCGGATTCCGCATGCTCGAGGCCAAAGCGCAGTCTCAGGACTTCGCAGTCAACTACACGTCATAGACGAAGGGCTTCGCAACCACATCTTCTTGCCTGCCAGGTGGACACTTATCGCTCGTGACGGATTCAACGGGACTATCCTCTGGAAGAAACCGTTGGCGGACTGGCATCCCAACAACTGGCCGCTAAAGAGCGGGCCCGGGCATCATCCGAGAAGACTCGTTGCCGTCGGTGACAGGGTCTATGTCGCGGGCGGACTTGCTGACCCGGTCAAGGCCATCGATGCAGTCACGGGCCAGACAATCAGGACGTATGACGGGACGAAGCCAACGCAGGAGATCGTCCTTTCCGACGGCGTTCTCTACCTGCTCGTGGACCCGGAGATACCGCCTGTGAATTACCGGGCCGAGATGAGCAGCTACAAAGAAATAAACCGCGCCAACAATGGATGGGCCTGGGAACAAAACAGCCCCGAGCGGATCATCATGACATTTGACGCTCACTCCGGGAAACTCATATGGAAGCACCCTGCCAAGGTAGCTCCGCTGACGCTGACCGTATGTGACGACAAAATCCTCTATCATAACGGCGATGGTATGGTCGCGCTCGACCGAAAGAGCGGAGATAGACTCTGGTCCTCACAGGGACCTGCTGTGGCCAGAGTCGTCACAGGCGGCTCGCTGAGGGTCTCGTACTCCGAGGGGATCGCCGTTTTCGCCAGCGGTACGAAACTTACTGCGTTCTCCGCCGCCAACGGCACACAGCTATGGACCGGGACATTGCAGAAAACGAGCCATCACTGCCCGGAAGACCTGTTTATCATTGACGGGCTGATCTGGTCGCCCAACACAGGCAGGCCCCAGGAAAAGGGTACACACTTCAAGGTGTTGGATCTGCGCACTGGCCAAACAAAGAAGGATTTCGTCGCCAAAAACCTGCCTGGTTTTCCCATGCATCCAAGATGTTACCCGAGTCGGGCAACGACGAAGTATATCATGATGAACGGAATGGGAACGGAATTCTACGAGGTGGGAGGCAAGGAAGTTGATATCAATAACGTTGTGCGCGGAAGCTGCATATATGGCGTCATGCCGTGCAACGGACTGCTTTACAAACCTCCGGATTCCTGCGCCTGCTACTACCAGTCCAAGCTTGACTATTTTTGCGCGCTGGCGCCGGCCGGCTTGGAAGTCAACAGATTGATGGCAAGGAATCGTCTGGAGAAAGGCCCAGCATACAGCCATCGGCCGTCGTCACTCGGCGAGCGAGCATCTTCATGGCTCACCTATCGGCGCGACGCCGCGCGCAGCGGATTCTGCCCGTCGCCGGTATCTTCCGATTTGAAGAGATCCTGGCGGACCAGGCTGGAGGGGAAACTGACCCAGCCGGTCGTCGCCGGGGGCATGGCGTTCGTTGCCGCAGTCAATCAACAGACGCTTTACGCTCTGGATGCAGACTCCGGCAAAACCGTCTGGAAATATACCGCCGGAGGAAGGATCGATTCATCGCCGACGATATACAAAGACCTTATATTGCTCGGCTCCGGTGACGGTCGGGTACATTGCCTGCGTGCCGTGGACGGTGCACTCATCTGGCGATATCTCGTCGCCCCCGAGGACAAACAAAACGTCTTCTATCAGCGACTCGAATCGGTTTGGCCTCTGCACGGCAGCGTCCTGATCGAGAACGACACGGTATATGCCCTCGCGGGCCGCAACATGTTTTTTGACGGCGGCATGCGCCTCGTCCTGCTCGAGCCGGCAACAGGCAAGAAGATATCGGAAACCGTGCTGGATGAAAATGACCCGGCGACGGGAAAGAACCTCCAGACCCTGATAAACACCAAGTACATGCCCATCGCCAATGACGACATTCTTTCCAGCGACGGCGAGCGAGTATACATGCAGGAACAGAACTTCAACATGCAGCAACGTTAAGGATGCAATGGTATAAGTCACTTGATGATCTTAAGTTTTGATCCTGCATAGAGGAGCGTTGCCAGGAACATCACGGCAATCCCCAGCACCGCCACCACGCGGGCAGGCATTCTTACCCTAAATTTATCCTCTTTTATGAACCGCGTTACGCAGTAGTAGTTCAGCGCGTAGTAAAGCGGCGCAGCGCAAAGGCTCAAGAGAGCAACCACCGTTACCAGTGTAACCGGATTCCCAACGGTCACCGCCACTATGTAGGCAAATGCGGCCGTCGCTAAGACGAACGCCCAATAGAGCCTCGCCCACCATCTCGCTCTTAAGCCGGGCCGCAGAGTCGCTACGGTTTCGGCGAACGACCGGGAGAATCCGTCCATAACGGTGTAGGTCGTCGAATACATGGCCGAGAATGCCGCGACCATGAAAACAACGTACATCCAGGGCCCGATCTGTTCGGTGTAGATGGCCGCGAGTGATTCGGCAAATCCAACGTCGGCGATCTTCCGGTTGGTTCCGTGGAGGAACAGCGCCGCAAGAATAAGAAATACCGACGCCACGACGAAAGACAGAGCGTATCCTATTCTCATGTCCGTCAGTGACAGTCGCAGTATCTCCAGCTTCCGTGCCGAAGCCCCGGCCCCCGGCGTCCGGGCCGAAGCGAGTTCGGGGTGCTTTTCCAGCGTCCAGAGAGAGTGCCAGATCGAAACGTCTATCCCCGTCGGCATCCAGCCCAGGATCGCGGCGACAAGAGGGATCGATCCGGCCGGAATCGAGGGCACAACGAAATTCACGAACACGGCAGGCCGGGGGATAACCGGAATGAACACCGCCGCGGTCGCCAGGAAAAGAACGGTCATCATGATCTTGTTAAGAAAATCCAGCCAGCCGTACCCGCCGAGAAAAAGAAACCCGAGAACGGTCACGATGACCAGAGCGGTGTAGAATTCCAGAGGCATTCGGCCGACGAACGTGCAGAGCACATCCACGAAATCAGCATTATCCGACGGGGCCGGGCCACTTGCAGCATCTTCGGTCATCGTAAGACTCCAGACGTTAGCTTCATCTTCTGACCATTCAATCCAGCCTTTCTTCTCAGTTTTGGCCTTCTGCATTTACGTGATTCCAGGTATTTCAGATCGAAAGGCCGGGACTGAAGGGCCGTGAGCATTCCACTTGCAACACCCTTGGAATAACCGGCCCACCTTTTGTATAATAGCAGTAGACAACTTGGGTTCTTGTTCGATGCGGGCACTGTGGATTGCACAAATCGATTATCGACGGTATGGCGCACGAAGAAATGTCTGCTGCGTGGCAGACATAGCTTATTTTTTCGTTTTACCTGTAGTAAGAAAGAGAAGCATTGAAAGTCCAGTGTGAACTATGCCCCAAGAACTGCGTGATTGACCCCGGTCAGAGCGGCGAGTGCCGGGTCAGGGTCAATATCGACGGTACCTTGCGAACGGTCGTCTACGGATATCCGTGCTCGATCAACGTCGATCCGATAGAGAAAAAACCGCTTGCCCATTTCCTTCCTGGTACCGGCATCCTCTCGATCGCCACGGTTGGCTGCAATTTGCATTGCAAGAACTGTCAGAATTGGGAGATTTCCCAAGCCAATCCCGAAGAGATGCCGGCTGTGTTCTATTCCCGTCAGAAGTTGTTCTGGTCGCCGCAGGATCTTGTTGACACTACCACCAAAGCGAATTGTCCCTCTTTGGCGTATACCTATACTGATCCGATTGTCTACTATGAATACACATACGATACCGCAAAGCTTGCGCACGAGACGGGGCTGCGCAATGTCTTGGTAACAGCCGGGTACATCAATTCCGAGCCATGGGAACGATTGCTGAACTTTGTGGATGCAGCTAACATTGACCTCAAGGGGATGACAGACGAATTTTACCGCGAGATATGCTCGGCCACTTTGAAACCGGTCCTCAATGCACTGGTCTTGGCCAAGGCAAAAGGCGTGTGGGTCGAGGTCACCAACCTGCTCATCCCGACGTTAAACGACAAGCCCGAGCAGATACGGCAGCTCGTCCGCTGGGTCAGGGCCAATCTCGGCGCCGAGACACCGGTGCATTTCTCGCGTTTTTTCCCCCGGCACAAGATGCTGAATCTGCCCCCAACCTCACTTAAGACACTGGATCTGGCTCGGCAGATCGCAACGGAGGAAGGCTTGCAATACGTCTACATCGGCAATATCGCAAGCAAAGAGGGTCAGAACACGTATTGCCCGGACTGTAAGGGCCTGATCCTGGAACGAAGCGGCTACCAGATCCTGCAAAATAATCTCAAAGACGGGACGTGCCCGAAATGTGGAAATGAGATATACGGAGTATGGAAATGACGCGCAGAAAGTTAATTCACAGGCTGCTTGGAGCCGGCGCCGTGATTCTTGCTGGGATAGCTCGGCGAGCAAACAAGGCCATGCCGCGAAGATTCACGTGGGCTGCGAAATACCGCAAGTATCCCGGCGGGTTCAGAGCTCCAAACGATATATTCACCCAGAGCAAATGGAGTGGTTGATATGGCAGGACAAATCAAGAAGCGGATTCTGGTCGAAGCGCTGGTCGGCGTGGTGATTATTGCCGGGGTGGGTCTTGGGCTACACTTATACGGATTCACTCGTTTGGCAGCTGTCCCCGGCGAATCAGCTCCAAGCGCCACGGAGCACAAAACCGCAAATCAATCGGCCGGCGAAGAAGATGGACTGACCAAGCCGCCTAAGTCGGTGCTTCGCTCGGCACTCGCAGGTTCCTGGTACCCGGACGACGCTGAAGCTCTGAAGAGACAGTTCACGGAATTCTTTGAAAGGGCTGACGTAGAACCGAAGAAGGATCTGATTGCCCTTGTCTTGCCACATGCGGGCTACAGCTACTCAGGCAAGACGGCTTGTGCGGGCCTCAAGACGATTGCACGGCGGCACGAGAGAATCATCGTAATCGGTCCGAGTCACGGTGTCCGGATGGAAGAAGTCCTCAGTGTCCCGCGAGTAACCCACTATGAGACACCGTTGGGCCAGACACCGCTGGACGTAGAGTTCATTGAGAGGTTGCTGCAATATCCGGTTTTTCAGAACGTGCCGCATGCGCACAAACGCGAGCACAGCGTACAGATCGAGGTGCCGTTGCTGCAATTCGGCAATTCAGGTTTCAAGCTCGTTCCGATTGTGGCCGGCAGTTGCTCACTGGAGACGGTCAAAAAGGCCGCTGCCATCCTAAGAAGTATGGTTGACGAACGGACACTCGTGGTGGCCAGTTCGGACTTCGTTCACTACGGCGCGAGCTATGGATATGTACCTTTCACCGAAAACATCCCGGAGCAGATCAAGAAGCTGGACACCGACGCGCTCAAGCTTATTGAGGCTCTGGACGCGCCCGGCTTTTTGGAATATCGAAGAAGGACCGGTGCGACTATTTGCGGGTATATCCCCGTCGCGGTGCTGCTTTCAATGCTGGACGAATCCACTAAGGCTGAGCTGGTCGAGTATGCAACCTCCGGCCAACTGGAAGGCGATTACTCCCGGTCCGTCAGTTACCTGTCAATTGCCTTTAGCGGTGCATGGCGGAAAGACTCTTCAACAGAGCCGCCGGCATACGACGCCCGACTGACAGATAGCGACAAAGAAGATCTGATAAACCTTGCGAAAGAGACGATAGGCTATGCCCTCGAACATCAGAAGGTTCCGGAAATATCTGAACTTGGCATTGGGATCAGTGACACGTTGAAGCAGCCACGCGCCGCATTTGTCACGCTAAAGAAAGGCGGCCATCTTCGGGGCTGCATAGGCGACATCTTTGCGTCCCAGCCGCTTTACAGGTCAGTCTTCTCAAATGCGCTCAACGCCGCCTTCGGGGACAGGCGATTTCGGCCCCTTCAAAAAGACGAACTCGATGATATTACGATAGAAATTTCCGCTCTGACCAGGCCCAAGTCTGTGCCGTCGTCGGACAGGATCCGGATCGGGATCGATGGCATGGTGCTCAACAAGGCGGGGCGGTCGGCCGTCTTCCTGCCTCAGGTGGCGCCCGAACAAGGCTGGGATTTGAACAAGACACTCACGCAACTGTCGATGAAGGCAGGGCTGGCAGCCGATGACTGGAAGCAAGGCGCCAGCTTCCTCGTGTTCCAGGCCGATGTCTTTGGTGAAGGTGAGAAATGAAACTCGCCCGTGCATTTGTACTCTTCAGCTTCGGCTTGTTCACTATCGCGGCACAGAGTCTGCTGTTTCGCGAGTTCATCACTACCTTCGAAGGCAACGACATTAGCGTCGGCATATTCTTCGGCTCGTGGTTCCTGTGGGTCGGTGTGGCGGCTGCGCTTGTCAGCAAATCCCGGTTCATCGCTGACAGGATGACTGAGAATGTCGAATTCCTCTTTCTTTGCTATCTGCCCGCCTTCGCCCTTCAGTTTATACTAATTGTCCAGGCGAGAGAGCTTGCCGGTCTGGAATCCTACGCACTTTGGTCTTTCAGAGACATTCTGTTGACGTCGTTTGTAGTCAACGCCCCTGTTAGCATCGTTACGGGCCTGTTGTTCCCGACCGCTTGCCGATGGGTCCAGAGCGAGAGTGCCGTCTCCCAGGTCTATGTCATCGAAGCGGTCGGGAGCCTCTCCGGGGGGCTCGGGGTAACGCTGCTTCTCTGGCTTGGCGCAGAGCCTGCCAGCATCTTCCTGATTCTCGCTGCCATCGTTTCGGCATCCGTTTTCACCGTCCGACTTGCGTCTCTACTGACCGAGCCAAGGGCCGGGAGGAAAACAGCCTGTGCTTTGTCTCTTCTACTGCCGACCGTTTTCGTATTTCTCCTCGTATCGGGGGTCAACAAAACGTTTTCAGGCTGCCTGCAGGTCGCAAAGTGGAAGAAGCTATTGCCTGAAGATGCCCCTGCCGGGTCCTTCCGTACGTCGCAGGCCGAATACCTCTATGGCAGTTACCGGGGGCAATGGGTCGCGCTGCGTGAAGGAAGTACCTGCGAGGCACTGCCGGACAAGGCCGCCGCCGGTCAGATAGCCGCCACCAGTCTCTGCCAGAATCCAACAGCAGAATCGGTACTCGTAGTCGGTTCCGGGTTGGGACTTTGCAGTCAATTCCTCCAAATCCCACAAATCAAGAATGTCACCTGGGCCCACACGGATCCCGAGTACGCGCGCACAATCGACACCTTCATCCCGGCGGAGTTGAGAATCAGCGATAGCCGATTCGATCGACTCAGCGGCGATGTTCGCGCAATGTTGGCCGAGAATTTGCAGTCCTACGATATTGTCGTAGTCAACCTGCCTGATGCGACCAGTTCGGTCCTCAACAGGTACTACACGGTCGAGTTTTACGACCAGATAAGAAGATCTCTGAAATCAGACGGCATCCTGGCAGTCCGGGTCACCGCAGGTGAGAACATCATGGGTACCGAGCTGATAAACCTCGGCGCTTCAATCAGGCTGACACTTAAAGAGGTGTTCGCCCGGTTTGTTCTGACTCCCGGCGAACAGACATGGTTTTTCGCATCGGACTGCGAGGACCTCACATCCGACCCGGCGACATTGCGGGACCGCTTCCAGTCAATAGAAGGATCGGAGACAGTCTTTCCGCCAGAGGGGCTGCTGTCGGTTTATCTGCCGGACCGAGCGGCGGCGGCATTAGAGAGTTACTCTCATGCGGACTTGCCCGAAGATCTGCTGATCAACCGCGATTCCAGGCCGCTGACCCATCTGTACAGTCTCCTGCTCGCAGCCAAGCGGTCCGGGACGCCATTGACCCGTCTGGCAAAACTACTGACCTTGGCAGGCCCTTCGGTTTTCCTGATTCCCCTCTTGATCCTGGTCGTCTTGCGGCTCGTATACATCCTGTGTGCAGAGCCCGGAACCGGCAAGTCCGGCTTCGACAGCTCACTGCTTGCCTTCTCGGGCGGGGCTGTGGGCATAGGGACGGTAATCGTCCTGATGTATCTGTACCAGACCTATTTCGGCTCGCTCTATCTGCACATCGGAATTATCTCGTCGGTGTTTATGGTCGGCCTGACTATCACGGCTGCGGCGACGGGCGCTCTGCTGAACAGGACCGGCACAGAGCAAAACGTGCGCCGATATCTGCCGGAGGCCCTGCTTCTGGTGGCTGTTGTCATTCACGCATTGATCCTTGCGGCAATTACCTTTGTGCCTCCGGAACTGTGGGGCCGGGCCGGAACCGCCGCGCCATGGGAATCCGGACATTTGTCGTTTGCGGCAGCCTTCCTATGGAGTGGGTTTTGTGCAGGGTGCTACTTTCCTATTGCTGCTCGCAGACTCACCGACTGCGGCCTTGAAACCGGACAGATCGGCAGCAAGCTTGAGACCGCCGATCATTTGGGAGCGGCTGCCGGGGGAGTGGCAACAAGCCTGGTCCTTGTACCTGTGTTAGGCACGAGGGCTGCGCTGCTGGTTTTCATCGTGGTTATGCTGGCCAATATGCCGCCAGCATTGTTGGCATTGCTCAAGCCACATAGGCTATCCTTCGCTGAAACATCGGGGCTCATCTTCCGCAGACTCGGCTACGTGCTGTTTGGTCTCGCCGCGACAGTCATCGTCTGTTCCAATGTCCTGGCTTGGGCCGGTGGGCGTCTTGTGCCTTCATTGACTCGACAAACCTCGCAAGCCCTCGTCGGTGAACTGAGTCTGCAGCAAGTTTCGACTGTACCTGAGAGTCTCGGCAGGCAAGTCCACTATTTCAATGTCCATCGGGCTGATCCGAATGACACCGAACTCGCCGGCTATGTCTTCAGTTCCGCAGACTTTGCGCCCGCCGTACGGGGCTTCGGCGGAAAGATTAACCTGGCGATCTATGTGGATACGGCCTTCAATCTTGTCGACTTCAACGTTGTGCGTTCCAACGAAACACCCTCCTATTTGAAGCTTCTCGACGACTGGCAAGAAGGGCTCAAGGCGCGCAGTCTGCTCAAACGGCAGCCTATTTCCGAGATCGACACCGTTTCCGGCGCCACTGTAACTTCGCAGGCAATCCTTCTGGCTCTTGGCGATTCCGCCAGCAAGTTCGCCCGTGATATCCTCGACTTTTCGGCCGGCGCCAACTTTCAAAACGCACGCCCCGCTGGCAAATACTTGCCTGACGCTCGTGCGGCATACCTTGTTGGAGCGGCTGTCCTTGCGCTTATTGTGATATATTTTGGAGGATTCTGGACCAGGTTGATCGTTTTGGCGACAACTTGCATCGCCGGTGGTTTTGTATTGAACGCGCAGTATTCCACCGAGCAGATAGCAACCGTGTTGTCCATGAACACGCCGGCCGCCGGCCTATCCGGGGCGTTTCTGCTGGCGGTGGGCATTCCAGTTCTGGTGGCGGTTTTCGGCAATATTTACTGCGGCTACATATGCCCGTTCGGGGCGGCCCAGGAGTTGCTCAGCTACGTCATTCCTTTAAGGTTCAAGCGGCCCCTGTCTATCGAGAAAATGCAAAAAGCCAGATTTCTCAAATACGCGATACTCATGGTGCTGATGGCGGCCTTTTTTGTATCGCGAGACAGAACCACCCTTTCGGCCGATACGCTCACTGACGTTTTCAGCATCCAGCTCCCAATCTCCGATATTCAATGGCAATCGTTGTCGTCGCTGATCCTCGCGACTATAATGGTAGGCTCAGTATTGTACACGCGCTTCTGGTGCCGGTATCTTTGTCCCGCGGGGGCTTTTCTATCGCTGTTCAACAAGGTGGCGATACTCAGGCGACTGCTCCCTGCCAAGAAGTTCGGCAGGTGTGAATTCGGCCTGACCGCGAAGGATCAGCTCGACTGCATATACTGCGACAGATGTCGCTACCAGCTAGCGCCACCAACAAGATCGGCGCGTCTGGCCCACACCGACAATATGAAGCTCGGCCTGCTCTCCCGCGGTTTAGTTCTCAGCGCCCTGGCAGTGGCGATCCTTGTATCCGCTGTGTCAATAGATCGCCTCGTTGAAGTCCTCCCCACCTCTGAGGACTACCCCGTATCGTCAATTGCTTCGGGAGGCCAGCCTCGAGATGTCGATCTGCAGCGCGTCGAAGATCTGATCCGTCAAAAGAGACTATCTGACAGAGAAGCTGAATTCTACAGAAAACTTGATTAACACTCGATCAACTGAAGCGGCTCTCAGCACATCGTTGAATCATGTGCCAGGAGCCAGATGGATAGAGCAATTAATGTCAACATACAACAGTGTGAATTATACCCGTGCTGATCGCCAGATGGCAAGAAAGTTGAATTCGCGGCCAAACGGGCTTCTGGCAGGCTTTAGCATAATCAGAAAGATAGAGCCGGTGTCATGGTGGTCCCATTCGCACTTAACAAGCGCATATGGTCTCTACTCCCTTTACTTGTAGTCGTTCTTATGACCATAAGCGTTGAAATCGAACCGCATTTTGTGCTATTATGGAGGCGGTAGCGTGCAGGAGTGTTGCTTATGAAGTCATATAGGAAACGCCGACTAAAGGGATTCACCTTGATAGAACTCCTGGTGGCAATTGCCCTCATCGCGTTGTTAATGGGCGTATTGATGCCCGCCTTGAGAAAAGCCAGAGAAGTTGCGCGCATGATAGCTTGTGCGGGTAACCAAAAGCAGGTGATCCTGGCGCTCGCAACGTACGCTCAAGACAATGATTCCAGACTGCCGCCCAGTTCCGCCGATAATGGCGGCGGCGGGTGGCATCGCCCCAATGATTTGAATTGGATGCAGCAATACTGGTCTGCTCGCAGACCGCTTACGGACGCGGAGATGGAATCCGTCAAGAACCGTTATCACTATGTGGGCAAGTATCTGGGCGATATTCTGAAGGACGGCAAGGTCTTCAATTGCCCCTTGTCTGGCATCAGAGATGACGACGTGTGGCCTCCGTATGGTAGCGCAGCGGGTACGTACGGTGAGTTCTATCGAAGTGGGCGTTACGCCTTTTTGCCCTGCACCTATGCCTTGCTCTGGAGTTTTGAAGGGTACAACCCGCCGGCGACAGGATCAAAACCTTTTGACGCGCCCAACACATTGGCGGACAAGAATACCCTGGTAATTCAAGATACGCTGATGTACCTGGAGAGTAACCCGGAGGTGTCCTGGTATCCTAATCCCGCCGATGCATATTACAGCTACTATAGCTGTCATCCGTTCACCGACGCCTTACGGGCCGGGCCTTACTACGGACTCAAGATGGCGTTCTCCGACATTCTACCCGGGAACATGAACAACCTGAAGTTGAACGCAGGATACCTTGACGGCCATGTGGAAAAATTCAGTGCGACTGATGCAATCTATATGACGCACAACAACTACGCTCATAACTGGATTGCTCCTAAGTTTAGATAGACGTAAGAATGGCATACAAGAATCCTGACGCCTGACATTTGAAGAATGCAACTTCATGGCTGTTGAGCAAGAATGACAGCCATGTAGTTGACCCTTTCTGGGTCTCGACTTTTTTTTACCTTGATCCGACGGGGCTAATTTGATACTATTTAAGATCGACAAGCCTGACAATCTTCGGGCTGCCAGTAGTGCTATGTCTGTGACAATAAGGAGGTGATGTCAATACTAATAAGGCCTTCATGGACGGGCATTCAAACGTGTGAAGACAAGAATCATCGTAGACTGCTTTCGTATAAATTCTTTTTGCCGAAGGAGGATCATTATGTGCAAGAAACTGGCTTATCTCATTTCTTTTGTGGTAGTGTTGATTGTGGCCGATGGCGCCCCAGCCGGACTGGTGGGCCACTGGACGTTTGATGAGGGCTCCGGCACTGTTGCGGCCGGTTTGTCCGGCAAGGGTAACGACGGCACGGTTATGGGTGATGCAACCTGGGTCGCAGGGCTAATGGGCGGCAGCGCACTGAATTTTGATGACAGCGACGACATCGTAGTCATCGACGATGACCCATCGTTGGATATCGAAGATGCGCTGACAATCTCTCTGTGGGTGAACACATCCAACGTAGTCGCTCCCAACCATATGGTTACGAAGCAGCCCAGCGGTACAGCGCCAGACAACTACCCGGGCAATTATGAATTCCGAGTCAAGGACAACACCATACAGTTCTTACACCAAACATCGGAAAGCACAGACTACAGCCTCTACATTTCCACATCCCTTATCACCGCCGGGCAATGGCACCACGCAGCAGTCTCCATTGTGGAGGGCGGCTTCGTAGAGTTCTACCTTGACGGCGTCCCTGCTGGCAGTGTGGCACAGTCAGGTACGTTCGGAGTGTTGAACGATGACTCTCTGAGAATAGGAGGCAGAAAGGATAACCACTTCTTCAATGGAATGCTGGATGACGTCTACATATATGACCGGGCATTAACGCCCAACCAGATTGAGGGCCTCAGCAAGGGAATCGAACCAGACTTTTCCAAAGCTGAGCAGCCGTCTGTGCCGGATGACGCCGTTTATGAGAACACGTGGGCCAACCTTGCCTGGACACCCGGTGACTCCGCCGTTTCGCACAATGTGTACTTCGGAACCAACTTTGACGATGTCAACCAGGGTGGTGAAGGGGCGTTTGCCGGCAATACGTTGTCTACGTTCCAGGTGATTGGGTTCCCGGGTTTCCCGGCTGCAGAGGGCTTGCAGCCCGGTACAACGTACTACTGGCGGATCGACGAGGTCAATGAGTCTGATCCGAACAGTCCGTGGAAAGGGGACGTCTGGAGCTTCTCAGTTCCGCCCAAGACGGCTTACGATCCCGATCCGGCTGACGGCGCTGAGTTTGTGGACCCGAACGCGATTTTCACCTGGACGGGAGGTTTTGCAGCCAAACTACACACCGTTTATATGGGCACGAATTTCGACTATGTAAACAATGCCGCAGGCGGCATACCTTTGGGAAGTACCAGCTACAGTCCAGGTACACTGGAATCAGAGAAAGTCTACTACTGGCGAGTCGACGAGTTCGATCCCCCGACCACATACAAAGGCGATATCTGGAGCTTCACAACTCCGGACGCCGTGGGCAATCCACAGCCGGCTAACGGCGCGGTGGATGCACAGATATTGACTACCCTTGGCTGGACGCCGGCGGATACTGCCGCTTCGAGCGATCTATACTTCGGCGCCGATGCCGATGCTGTGAAAAATGCCACCGCGGCCTCGCCTGAGTACATAGGCAACAAGGCACTCGGCTCCGAGAGCCATGATCCCGGCGAACTTAGCCTGGGTGCAAGCTACCACTGGCGTGTAGATGCGGTTTATCCCGACAAGACTGTGAAAGGTCTGCTCTGGAGCTTTACCGCCGCTGACTTCATCGGAGTGGACGATTTCGAGTCCTACAATGATATTGACCCGCCTGATCCCAACAGCAATAGAATATTCGACAAATGGATAGACGGCTTCGGAACCACTACAAACGGCGCCCTGGTCGGCAATGACCTTCCTCCTTACGCCGAGCAAACTGTTGTTCACGGCGGCGCCCAGGCGCTTGTTTATCGCTACGACAACAACCTCAAGACGTCCGAGGCCACTTTAACGTTGGTCTATCCGCGTGACTGGACCGCCGAAGGCGTTACGAAGCTGGCACTGTGGTTCCGTGGCGCTTCGGCTAATGCTGCCGAGAGGATGTTTGTTGCTCTGAACGGCAACGCCGTGGTATATCACGATGACGCGAGCGCAACTCAGATGACAGGATGGAATGAGTGGGTCATGGACCTGACGGCATTTGCGGACGTGGACCTGACCAATGTCAATACCCTTACCGTTGGCTTTGCCACTAAGAACAGCCCGGCGGCCGGCGGCACAGGAACGATGTACTTCGACGCCATCAGGCTGATTCGGTAGATTACATCGGAACAGCCAGCAGCTTAGGCGGTAGTTGGCACGTGACATTTCAGGGCCTATACTGGTTGACTCGTATGGGCCCTGTTCGTCAGCCAGAGACGCTGACCTGCGTATCCGGATATTGCGAAACGAAACACGGGATCCGTGGTCCAGCAGAAGTATAGGGCCAGTTTCAGCTTTGCAGAACTCCTCCGGCAACCTCGATAGAGAGCCAAGACAGATCCGAGTCCTGCTGCAAAGAACTCTTGACCAGTACGGGAACGCACGTCCAGCAAGACTGAGAGGGCCGAATCGAGAAGGAAGAAAACACGTGCATTACGTTTGCTTCAAATATCGGGATTCGTGGCATTGAGTGCCGGGGTTCTGGTACTTGAAACATCAACATGTCAAAACTGTCCGTGGCATCTTCATCTTTCAACTCATACCCCACAACGGAAGCCAGAGTGGCAAAGATGTCTGTGGTACTTGTCATTTGCTTTGAAACCTGACCAGCGGGAATGGCCCGGGGCCAGCGGGCGATAAAGGGGACCCGATGGCCACCTTCCCAACCGTCGCGCTTCATGCCACGCCATCCACCGGAAGCATCGTGATTGTATTCCTGCATCATGCGGTGATAGTGCACCGTTTCGGGACCGTTATCAGAATTAAAAAGCACCAGGGTATTTTCATCTATGTCCAGTTCATCCAGCTTATCGAGCAACTGCCCAACCAGTACATCCAGCTCCCACAGAAAGTCTCCTCTGGGTCCGCCATCAGTCTTGCCCCGAAACTCTTTTGCGGGCAGTACAGGGGCGTGAGCAATCTGCGTGGATAAGACCGCAAAGAAAGGCTTGCCCTTGTGGTTGTTGAGATGATCTGTAATAAAGTCCACAGTCTTGTCGTAAAAGATTTTATCCGCATTTTCAAAATCGTAACCTACTGACATGAATCCCTCGTCATTGTCCCACAGCCATCCGTCCAGGTTGGTCAGGTTACTGCGCTTGTGCGTCACAGTGGCCGGCACATCCACCATACCGTTTTCGATGTATACATAAAGAGGATCGGTGTTGGGACAGTTGGGTGTGATAAAAGATTCATCGAAACCCCTGTTGTTGGGGCCGTCTTCGAGGGGGGTACTTTTTTCGTAATTGATTAACTTGGCATTGGCGAACCCACCTCCGAGTCTTTTGCCGGCATCGTCGTACCAGGTGAGACCCACGTGCCACTTTCCGAACACACCCGTGCGGTAGCCTTTGGCCCGGAGCATATCTCCCAAGGTCAGTGTACCCGGTTTGAGATAACTGGGTCCGCCGGGTCCCTCGAAGGCGCCGCCGCCCCGGCCGGTGGACCGGAATATCTGCTGCCCGGAAAAGAGTCCATAACGCGAAGGCGAACAGATGGTGGAGGGACTGTGCGCATCTGTAAACATGATGCCTTCTTTTGCCATTTTGTCAATGCGAGGAGTCTTGTAGGCTGCCTCTGGGTTGTAAATGGAGATATCCCCGAAGCCCAGATCATCTGCATAGATAATTACGATGTTGGGCAGTTCCGCAGCGGTGCCCCACGCCGTTACCAATACTGATAAGACAAGTATACGATGTGTAATTGGAAAGATTGATTTAGCCATACTACCCTTTTACCCATTGAATTCATTTGTAGATACCAAACCCTCTGTGAAACATTTTCTGTCTTGCCAAGAATTAAGACTATGTTGCGCTGCGGAGCTAAATAAACCCGTTCATTTTATGTGGCACATGCGGCACAGTCCGGGCCCGTGCTGGCTGCCGTAATCGTAACCCCGTAACAGGCTATCGCCGACGCTGGATGAATGAACATCATGACAACTGCCGCACTGTACCTTGCTCTCCGGATCGAGCAGATCTTCCAGGATTGTTCCTCCAAGCGTGCTTGCTTCTGAAGGGTCTTTCAGGGCTCCATCCCGGGCGGCCAGGGCGGAATCGTAAACAAACGAGATTGGGTGTGAACTTGCCAGCTCATCAGTGCCGAAGCTGTGATCCGGATTCATCCACGCGTAATTGGGATTAGAACCATCGTGACAGCCAAGGCATAGCATGGAATCGCCGCCGGGCTGGCCGTCTGCTGTGCCCTGGAATGTATCGCTGGAATACATCACAAACCTTGTCGTTGTTTCGCTGCCGTTCCACAAAGGTACACCCGGCAGCACCTCTACATTGTGCGGCGTGTGACATCCATCGCAGCCAAACAGGTCCGGATGGGCTAATGCCATTACGACCGCCGGCGTTAATAAACCGACAAGAGCCAATAGCAGACGTAATCTCACAAAATTCAGCTTCATTACCTCTTCTTCTTACTCGATCTCACATCCGATTCTACATACCATCTGCGGTTGGTAAAACGTCCGTAGATTACAAAAGTTGACTCAATTTTCCCGGGCCAAGAAAAACACTGACGTTGATATAGAATTTGCATCTAAATCCATCACACGTCCAGCAGTTATTATACTCAATTTATGTGCAAAGTTCAAGCTGTACGGCCGGTCAAAAGAAACTTTTATCTGGGATTTCCCATATACGCTTCACTAACCGCGAGAGAGCCAAAATCGTCACCGCACCCAAGGCAGCAGCCAGAATCACCCACTCGGCCACGCTGCCGGAGGCGCCAAGTCCTGTAATGTGAAAGGTGATTTCTTCGCCCTGCCATGAACGGGAAATGTGCCAAAACCATATACGCTGATCTTGTTTGGTCCATATTGATTCGAGACCAAAACCAGGAATTCTATACTGGCCCCTTGAACCGCGTACTTCTGAAAGAATTCAACGTTGTCATAATCCACGACAATCGTCGCCGGCAAATTCATCATGCCGGGCTCGTTGCCGTGCAGGCCGAAGAATAAGAGAAGCTGCGACTGCTCATTGTATATCTTGGCAACTTCTGTCGCGGCATCCACGACCCATATTCTGTTCTCCCTGTCGATGGCAATGCCCTTGGGCCTGACAAACTCGTCTATGTTGTCACCCAACCGCCCGATCGTTCGCCTGAATATTCCGGCCGGGTCAAATTGTGTTATCCGTGCGCCGGCTTTATCGGTGACATAAATGTTGCCCTGCTGATCAAGGGCCAGATCACTGATAAGAGAAAACTCTCCCGCCGGCAGCTCGGCCTCGGGCTGGACTCGCCCTTGCGTCCGCCGTCTCTGGCCGACGCGCATGATCTCTTGGCCCGTCACTTTGTTCAGGACAACGACCTGGTTGCTGGCGTAATCAGTGACATAGCACAGCGCGCCGCGAACGACGACATCGACGGGGCTGATCTTCAACTGTTGTCCCAACATGGTGATCAGGTTGTCATCGCGGTCAAATACAAACACGAGGCCGGCTGTCGAGTCGGCCACGTATTTCCAGCCATTGTCGTCTATGAAGATATTGACCGGTTTGGTCAATCGCCGGTCTTTTGTCAAATAGCCGAACGTGCGGTTCCGCAGGTCAAACACCGCGACCATTTTCCTGCCCACGTCGCACACGTACAGTTTGCCTTCGAAAAGCGCCATTCCATAAGGCGCGGTGATGCCCTCGGTCGCTTCGGGCTCGCCGAGCACAAACCGCTCAAGGCCGTCGGTTGGGCGTGCACCAAGATCCTCAGGTCCGGAGAAGGACGTGAGAAACTGCAAGCGCGGCACCTCCGGCGGCGCTGGGAAAAAGACCGGCTCTGAGACAGGCTGCTCGACCTCGACGGACCGGCATCCCGTGAAAAGGCACGTCGTCCAGATCACACAAAAAAATGCTAAGCCCTTGAGTAACACAGATTTGTGCGTTCACACTACTGTGCTCGGAAATGGACCCCATTGGGTCTATCTGGCAGGATTCTTCGTTGCGCTGACGACCACGCTGTGGATCACCGTCTATTTCACCTCCTCTGTGCACAATTATTTGTCTCGGGTCCAGGGGATTATCCGACAAAAGGAAAAAATGCTTGGCATCAGTCAGTTGGTCGCCGGTATTGCACATCAGATTTCCAATCCTCTTGACGGCATTGAAAACTGTCTGCAGACCATTGGTCGCAGTGTGAAGGATGATGCCCATCTGACTCAGTATGTTCAACTCATGGCCGAGGCACTTGAGAGAATCGAACGAACCACCAAGAGTGTCCAAGCCTTTGCCGGGCCTCACGGGCTCACGCTGCAAGATACAGATGCAAATGAGGCCATTGAGGCCGTGGTTCAACTCCTGGACCAAAGTACTTCACAGAAAATACAGTTAGTCACCGAATTGGGCAAAGTGCCACAGGTACGAGGAGACCAACATATACTGCAGGAAGTCATATTCAATCTCTGCGCCAATGCACTGTTGGCCATGCCCAACGGCGGGGAGTTGCGTTTACGCAGCTTTGTGCGGGACGCGGATACCTTTAGGCAGTTCAAGCGAGTGGCTATTGAGGTGGTGGATACGGGCTGTGGTATTCCCGAGAGCCACATAGACAAAATCTTTGAACCGTTTTTCACGACCAGAAAGGATGCCGGAGGGACTGGTCTGGGATTGGCTCTGTGTCGAATGTTAATCTCGGAGATGGATGGCCAAATTGAAGTCAGCAGCGTGCCGAAACAGGGAACCATATTTCGGCTCATTCTCAATGCCGCAGGGCATGATTTTCGTGATGAAGAGGAGCATAGATGAGAGTATTGGTTGTTGATGATGAGCAGATCAAACGCATTTCACTGGCCGATGATTTGGCGAGTGCTGGTTTTGAAACGGTCTCTGCCGCAGAGGGCCAGGAGGCGCTCGATCTATTGGCCAGAGGCTCGTTTGACGTGGTGGTCACAGATCTTCGCATGTCCGACATCGATGGTATGGAACTCCTAAAACACATCAAACGCGATAGAAATGCCCAGACCGAAGTGATTATGATGACTGCCTACGGTAGCATTCCTCTGGCTGTTGAAGCCATGAAGCTTGGTGCGTATAGTTTCATTACCAAACCATTTCGCAATGAAGAACTGATCCCACTGCTGGAGAGAATCAGAGAGAGAAGCCAGAGACCACCGGAAGTCTTGAAAGTGGAGGAATCCATTGATCTGTCCAGGCTTGAACAGGCCATTATCGGTAATTCCCCTGCCATGCGCGAGGTCAGACGGCTGGTTCAGCTTTACGCGAGAAATGATGCCACCATTCTTCTAACGGGCGAGACCGGGACTGGCAAGGATCTAGTGGCCAAGACCATTCATGATCTCTCAGGCAGACGCTCGGCAGCCTTTGTTAAAGTCAACTGCGCCACCTTTCCCGATCATCTCATGGAGAGCGCCCTGTTTGGTCACGCCAAAGGTTCCTTTACCGGGGCAGATTATCAAAGAGACGGTAAGTTCGATTTGGCAGAGGGCGGAACCATCTATCTGGACGATGTGGATGATATCCCTTTGGATCATCAGATTAAACTGTTGAGAGTCATTGAAGACAAGGTCATTGAACGGGTGGGTACTGCTGTGCCGATCCACGTAAACGTCAGGATCATTGCAGCCACCAAGAAACGGCTTCTGATTGAGGTGCAGAATCGTACATTTCGAAGTGATTTGTACTATCGACTCAATGTCTTGCGAATCAATCTTCCACCTCTTCATACTCGCCTTGTTGATTTACCCCCCCTGGTGGATCATCTGTTGAAGCGCATCGCACACGGTCAACCCTACAGCCTTCATAAAGAGGCTGTTCAACGCCTCCTGTGTCATACATGGCCGGGGAACGTACGTGAACTGGCACACACGCTTGAAAGGGCCTTTCTACTTGGAAATGGCCGTATTACACCGGATCTGCTGACGCCTGAGATGGAGGCGACTCATGAAGGCCTTTCAGCCAGCGGTCGATTTGACATCGCAGTCAATCAAACTGAACAAGAGCTTCTGCACCAGGCATTAGAAGAGGCCAATGGTAACAAAAGCGCTGCTGCCAGGGCCCTGGGCATGAGGCTATCCACCTTCAGAGACAAGCTGAAAAAGCACGGCCTTTAGGCTTAGAACCTCTTCATCGCAGTAGCGGAAACCCAACACATTGGCGGATTACCGCAAGTTTATTCCGCCCTTCTCGCAGGAAGACAGGGTGAGTGCCACGATGTATTTTCAGTAGCTACAACGCCTTACATCGTTTTATGCCCGCCTGGTATAAAGTTTCTTGTGTTGGCATATCATTTGCAACGCTGACGTTTAAGTCCTTTATCGTCGTTATAAATTCCGTTCAGGGCCATTAGGCCCTGATAATTACAGAAAGGTAAGGTACAAGGGAAACGGTGACGAGAAGCCGGCTTTTCGCGCTGAGCTTCGTCGCTGATTTAGGCTTGTTGATCGCCTTTGTGCTGATCGTGGCATCCACATTGGATTGGAAGGAGGTGGCGCCCCCGAGATAATGCTGACAAGTTTCGGCTTAGCATGTTGATCATTTTCATGTAACAGCCGACACACAATGAGATTTGTGTGCAGATTTGTAGTAAAAACAATGTCAATGTAAAGGAGAATATGATGCAGACAAGAACAAGATTAATGGCTCTAATGTTCGCCCTTGTCGTCCTGTTGGTGGGTACTTCGAGTGTGTTCGCTCAAGTTCAATGTGCCGATGTCCAACCTGAGTCTTGTGTAGTTTGTCATGAAGATGCCGGCGCCGCTCATCAGGCGTCCTATGATGAATTGTATCAGGACGGTGTGATTCAAGTTACCGATTTGGCTTACTCGTTTTCTGCTCCGGATACACACATCGTCACTTTTAAGATGACCAAGGACGGCGCACCTTTTGATGCCAGAGACGTAGAATCAGTGGGTATCTACTTCGTACCGTACACAGGTACAAGTTTCGAGTCCGCTGGAAGGCAGACTCTAAAAGGGACCTTAACCTATGAAGCTGGTGTATCCACGAGTACCATGACGAGTTCAGACGCCGCGTACGCGAGCAATTTAGGCAATGTGGATGGCCTCATCGTAGTGTATGGCAGGGATGAGACGGTCGGTAGACTACCTGCTCGTGTCTACCAAAACAAGTACCCGTTTGCGGCTTTACTTGAAACGGGAGCCGGCGTTGACTATCTTTCTGCTGCCAATAACGCCGGCTGCGAAAGATGCCATTCGGTACCCTACCTCAAGCACGGTTACATCTACGGCGAGGTCGATCACGATCCCGCAAATGACTTCTACACCTGTAAGGCCTGCCACCTGGATAACGGTGAAGGCGGCCATTTCGAATGGCAGCTTTTGGTCGATGATCCTGCCCTGGCTGTTGAGTGGCTAAAAGACGAAGACTTATCTATTTTTACGCCTGAGCAGCTAGCCCAGTTAGCGTATAAAACGTCGCTAATGAATGACGTGCATATGTCGCATGCAATGGAATTCCCCTATCCTCAGTCCATGTCAAACTGCGTAACGTGCCACGAAGGAAAACTTGATCTCATATTGGCAGATGATAAGTTTACAATGGAAACCTGTAAGAGCTGTCACCCCGTTACTGGCTCCGAAGAACACGGGACTGCCGAGCTCGCACTCGCAACCATAGTGCCTCATGGCCTCGCAGGTAAGTGCAGTACCTGTCATTCAAGCGGGGGTATAGCCGCAGTATTCAGTGATATTCACCCCGGTTATGACACGATGATCTATGCCGATGCTGATCTGAAGTATTCTGACGCCATTGTTGTCAGTATTGATGCTGCATCTGTAGCCGACAACAAACTGACAATCCAATTCAGCGCGGTTGTGAATCCAAGTCTTGCAGGGTTTGCTGCAAGGGATATTGTTCCCACCGTGATGGTCGGAATGTATGGTTGGGACACGAAGGACTTTATCATTGGCCCGCACGAAAGACTAAGTGACGATAATGCCGATGGCGTTATTGACAGGAACGATGAGAGAGCTCTGGAATATGAAGTAGGTGCTGAACACCCGCGTTATACGACAGTGTCGACACCAGGCAGCGGCGGCGGAACCGGCGGCGGTGGCGGAACCGGCGGCGGCGGCGGAACCGGCGGCAGTGGCAGTTGGGTAGTTACGGCAGACTTGTCAACCTGGGCTGGCCTGATCGCTGATGGTACTGTTAAGAGAGTGGAAATTGCTGTCATGCCGGAACTGGCAGATGTTGACGGGGTAGTTGCACTGGATGCCCCCTCCAGAACCTTTGACCTCGGTACCAATGACTTCGACGATGACTACTACAGCCCCATCGTGGACCTTGAAGGATGTCACAACTGCCATGAAGCGCTTGCGACAAACTACCACTCGCCGGATAGAGGCGGAAGTATCGTTACCTGCAGGATGTGTCACATTACAAAGAGTGGCGGCTCTCATCTGGAAATGCAGTCGAGGTCGATTGACTCCTATATCCATGCGATCCACTCGGGCCAGGCATTTGACATTGGCGATGTTAATTTCGCCGATCCGGTGGAAGCCTTGCACTATGATCATCACATCGGGTTCCCGTATCCCACGCATGGAATTACAAACTGTGAGTCCTGCCACAATCCAGGCACGTATAACGTACCGGATCAGTCAAAGTCGCTACCCGGTCTGTTGTCGGCTTCTGATTCCCTTGAAGGCTGGGACAGAAACATCGGTGACGTGCCGGCTTATGTCACTGGTCCTGCCTCAAGGGCCTGTGGTGCATGTCACAGAGCTAAGCTGATCAACGAGGATAAAGCTAGTGAGCTTATATCCTTTAACCAGCATACTAAAACGGGTGGTTATCTTATCGAGGGTGGGGACGACTACACCTCCGTTCTCGGTGAAGTAATCGACTATATCATGGCACTCTTCAAGTAAGTGAGGAATGTCAGGTGGGCTTGGGCCCACCTCAGTCGAAGCGCTGAAATAAGCTGCGTATTGTAGAACGCAAGTAATATGAACAGGGCTGCCATTCGGCAGCCCTGTTTTTTTTACACGGCCAACGCACCATACCAAGTAGCATGGGTATTCATCATAGTAGCGGGTTCCCGACACTTTAGCGGTTTTCCGCAAGTCAATTCTGCACTTTTTGCAGGAAGACAGGGTTTGAGTGACACGATGTACTTCTATTAAAAATAACACCTTACATCGTGTTATGCCTGCCAGGCATATAGTTCTTTTTATGGTGGTATGTTTTTTGCACTGCTGTATATTTGAAGAAAACCGGCTGGAATATTCTACGTGCCTTGGTCTGTACGAAGATCCGCGGCATTGTCTATCTAAGGGCTCGAGTGGCCGCTGAATGCAAGCAGGAACCCTAAGATTTGAAATTGACACAGCACTATCCCTACGAACCATAGAAGTATACCTAAATGTTAATTGAACATTTGCTGCGATACTGTGCAACACGGACAACACAGCACTACCTGGCCTTTAAGCCGGGGCTATCGTGTGCGCCGCTGTTACCCGATAAATCAAAGAAGTACCTTCTTTACATTCACATTCCCTTTTGTGATCACCTCTGTCCGTATTGTTCTTTTGTACGCACAACATTTGAGCCTGCGCTGGCGGGGCGGTATTTTGAGGTTTTGAAAAAGGAAATAAGAACCTACTTTTCGCTTGGGTATCAGTTTGACTCGGTCTATGTGGGCGGGGGCACGCCCACTATATGGCCTGAAAAACTAGTGGAGATCCTATCACTGGCCAAGTCACTTTGGCCGATTCGTCAGATTTCCACGGAAGCCAATCCCGACCATCTGGTTCCGGATATCCTGCAAAAACTTAAGGACGCTGGTGTCAATCGTCTTTCTGTGGGTATTCAGTCTTTTAGCAGTGATATTCTGACCAGTGTTCATCGATCAAAACAATGTGGCTCGAGTGAGGACATCAAGCAACGATTGGCCTCGATCAAGGGGATGTTTGATACGCTGAATGTCGATATGATCTTTAATTTCCCGAACCAGACCATGGAGATGTTAGCCGAGGATATCAAGGCACTCAAAGCGTTAGATGTTGATCAGGTTACCTATTATCCTCTGATGATCTCCAATTTTAAACAGAAGGAGATAGAGGAAGAATGCGGAAAAGGGCATAACCGGCATGAGAGAAAGGCGTACGATTTCATCGTGGATCAACTGGCTGGCCAGTACCGGTGCGAATCGGTGTGGTGTTTCTCCAAGCAGGCAGGATTGATTGATGAATACATTGTGAGTCACAATGAGTACATTGGAGTGGGCCCTGGATCATGGGGTTATATCAAGGGGGCCATGTACTATAATACCTTTTCCGTTCAAGACTATATTCAGAGAGGCCAGTCCGATCAATCCCCAATTACGGCATGTCGATATTTCTCTAAACGTGAGCGCATGCGTTATATGTTCATGCTCACATTGATGACCGGCTCGGCAAGTCTGTCTGATATGAGAAACAAGGTGGGTAATCATTTCTGGCTGTTTCTTGGCGGTGAGCTGCTGTTTCTGTTATTGACGGGAGCACTTGTTATACGCAACGGCAAGCTTGTGTTAACACGCAAGGGACGATATTATTGGGTGATTCTAATGGGAACCCTGTTTTCTGTGGTGGGTGATTATCGGGACACGTATGCGCCATCAGACGATTCTACCCTCCTTTTCCGGGAATTTGTTCCATTGAGCAGACCCCGGCAAGCTTGTAACGTTTAGAGTGCCTTCATCATAATAGCGGGTTCCCGACAAATTAACGGTTTTCCGCAAGTCAATTCTACGTCTTTATCCAGGAAGACCAGGCATGAGCGGGGGACACAGTAGGTATTTTTCGGCAAAAAATGACACCTGACAGCGTGTTATGCCTGCCAGATATAGAATTCTTTTTATGGTGGCATATCTTTTGCAATGCTGAAGTTCAAGTACCTTATCGTCATTATAAATGTTGTTCAAGGCCTAAGGCCCATAGCTCATTACAGAAAGGCAAGGTTCAAGTGAGACGGCGACGACTATCAGTTTTTCCTGCTGAGCCTCTTCACCGATTAGGCGTGTTTATTGCCTTTGTGCTGATCGTGGCATCCACGGAGTTCAATTCTACCCATCCGTTTCTGACAGCCGCCCTTGTATTCATTTTCTCCTTGGGTTATCTCTTTGCCTCCGTGATCACTCGACGTGCGGGTTTCCTTTACGGCGCGTTGCTCTTCAAGGCGGTCTCGTTCTTCCTGATATGCTATGGCCTGGGAGCGCCTATCACATCGTTTCCCCTCCTTTCAGTGGCGTTGGTGTTCTTTCTGTTGATTGTCGGCCATCGCTTAAACAGGTTGTCCGAGCCACTGAGGTCATTTCCACTGACCATATTCCGGGTGATGAACATAACCGTGCTTGTGTTTTCCGTCTGGGCCCTGGCACAGGTGGGTGATCTTATCCAGGGAGGGCTGATACGACACGTAGCTGCGCTAACCTTTCTGGGCTACGCAGGCGTTTACCTGGCGCATCGAATGACCGGTCAAAGGCCCCTGTATACGTATCTATTTTCTCTGTTCCTGACCCTCGGCGGCATGATGTTAGCGGAGGGGCTGTGGTCTCTTGACTTTTGCTGGATACCGGCCATTGCAGCAGCGGCAGTGACCCTGCTGGTGGGAACGGGTTTTCATCGCAAGAAGGAATATAACTGGTCTCGGCATTTCTATTTCAGTTCGGCGCCGATTTTACTGGTATCGCTTATATTTTCCCTCTGGCAGTGGCCTTTCCTGATCTTGGACCTGGCGCTGGCGTCACTGCTGTTGTGGATAGCCTACGAGCGCCTCGCCGGGGCAGTTGAGGACGTTGTAGGAGCGGCCGTGGCTGAACGTGTCATGGCAAAGTGTTTCTTCTTTGGTGCCGTGGGGCTGACAGTGCCGGTCGTGCCGATGGTATTCATTCAACCGGGCAATCTATATGTCGCTCTGGCTGGTGTTTTCTGTGGGCTCACATTTTCTTTGATCGCCTGGCAACGGCGCGGCCAAGCTGATAAGGGTGGTAGCTATGTGCTTGCCGCCGTCATGTTTGCCTCGGCGGGGATGCTTGGCCTTGGCAGGCAACTTCCCGGCATCTCGGGCTCAATATGGGCTCTGGCTGTCCCGCAGGTGATCTTGGCCTGCCTGGGGCTTTTGTGCGTGTTTTTCGCGAAGGCAGGAGATCCGATCACGCGCAGGCGAATAGCGGTGGCAGCAATTTTTCCGGTTTTCTTTGCCTGGTTCTTCCTGCTGCTGAATGACCAATTGGAGATGGCCATAGTTGCCGCGTTGATGGCGACGGCCGTCGTACCTTACCTGGGTGCACGTCTGAAGGAGAGATCGTACTATTATGCCATGGGCCCTTCAATCACAGGGATTTTCATCGCGGTAGTCTTGTTGCCTAGAGATAGTATGATT
>JADHXR010000137.1 GCA_016782865.1 Phycisphaerae bacterium | reverse complement strand
GGCTGGAATGAGGTGGGATAGAGATAATGCCGAAGCCGTCATGGCGCTGGCTAGCCTCTATTCCAGTCATCTGTGGAACAAATACTGGAATATAAACAATCTGGCTGCTTAATTCGCCCGAAATAATTTTCACACACCTGGTATGCTGAAACTGTTGGAATGATCTTGAAATTGAGATGGTAATTGCGGTATGATGAGACTTGAAGCTTGCAGGAGTGTTTCAGTGACGTGTAAATGGGAAATCCGGAAAGGAGATACGTCATGGTCAGATCCAGAGGTTTCACCTTGATTGAATTACTGGTGGTGATCGCGGTCATTGCGATTTTGATGGCCATTCTGCTTCCGGCGCTCCAGTCGGCCAAGAGGCTGGCGGCCAGCGCGAATTGCCTTGCCAACGAGAGGACCCTGCTGACCGCGTGGATTATGTACGCCGATGAAAACGACGGCTCGCTGGTCAGTAACCTTGCCAGCTACGATAACGATAGCGGCAACGGCAACGATAAAACCGCCTGGGTGCATAGTCCCAAGAATAAAAACGGCCAGAATCTTGCTGTCCGTCCGGCACCACCGACCATCACGGATGAGGATCGATTTCGCGGGATCCGGGTTGGAACCTTGTGGCCGTACATCAAAGATGTAGGGGCCTATCATTGCCCGGGCGACAACCGACGAAGCACCCAAGCGCCCCCGCGAGATTGTTGGCGCAGCTATAGCATTAGCTATGCCTTTGGTCATATACCACTCAGCCAGTATCGAGGCAAGACGTATCAAAGAATGCAGGATATCAAGCAGGGGGCTTGGTATTACGTGTTTGTTGAAGAAGAGCACAACGGCAGCAATTTTGGAACGAACGAAGGTGGTTGGGCATTGCGCGGAGTCGAGCAACCCTTGAATCCCGGTGCCTGGGCGTTCTATGACCCCTTAGCGTCCTACCACTTAAAATCGAGCACATTCGGATTTGCCGACGGGCACGCCGGACGACGCAAATGGATGGACAAACGAACCCTCGAATTCGTTGATGTGAACAAGAATAGTCCCGGAGCCCATTCCGGCCTACAAACCTCTTCACCCGGCAACGAAGACCTGCGCTGGTTGGTCGAACACTTTTGGTCGAAGGAACGTGGGTTGAGGTAGTCGAGCCGATATGATCTGCCGGAGATATGTTTCGGTATGCCCGGGCGAATAATGAAGTCGCTTTTTCGGCGGTAGATGTCTGTTTGAAAGATATCCCAGCTTGTACGAAGAGATCTATCCGGGGCTATTGGGAAGAATCCAGCACCCAGAAGACTAAGGGCAAACGCCTTTTGGTCAATGAGTCTTGCAGAACCAGGAAGCTTGATGAAAAGGAATTCAGGAGCGCGAAGGATAGGGTTGAAAAGCGAATGACACGTGCCAAACGAGCCGGCCATCACCCAAAACTCAGCGGACAGAGGCCCAAGAGGGCTGCAAGTGGGATGCTCAAAGGCCTGAAATCTCACGAATAAAAGGTACGAACCGAATAGAGGCCCAACTTTCGGCCTTGCCGAACGAATGCCTGCTGAAGCCGTTGAAGATGTACCTCGTCAAGTGAGTAAGAATAGGTAGACAACGCTGTGCACTTGGGAATCACATTGAGCCCGGCAAACAAGGGAGGCCCGGTTGTCTTTCGGCAGGGACAGGTGAAGGCAGGGAGAGCAAGAGCATGAAGAAGAGGGTTTGGCTCAATCTGCGTTTTTTAGGAACCAGCCCTTGGCGTTCACATCGGTCTTAAAGAATCTCAACAACATTTCAGCCACTTTCTGGCGTCCCGATTGACTAGGGTGCGTGCCGTCACCGGCTAAGTCCTCGCGTTTCCAGACAAGGCCGTCACTTTTACGCGGTTTCACCCCATCACCCCACAAGTAAGGCCCCCACAAAAGTAACGGTGATTCAACTTTGCCTTTCTTCGCGTCATAATTCAGTTCCGGCTTGCCTGCTATCTGGTCCTCGATCAGCCATCTTACGGAGAAAGCGGACTCGTAAGCATAGGGCTCGGGATTGAGCGGGCCGCCTGCATAACCGGCGTAGATACGGCTGGATAGATAGGCGATTCGCAGGTTCGGAAATCTGTCCTTGAGTTTCCGGAGTATCACGGCGATATTCTCCTGCAGCACTCGGGCGTGTTTGGGAAATTCACCCAGATTCGCCGGTCCCATCTCAGCTTGCTTTATCCATACAAGCTGAACCTGTCCGGCGGCGATGCCTGCATTCTTAATGCGCTCGTCCATCACCGCCCAGGGCGACAGCCTTTGTTTTCCGGTCCTCTGGCCCACTTTCTTGTACTTTTCGGGATAGGCCCATTGCGCGGCCGCTTGGCCGCCTTGAGCGCAATCGACGATCACAACACCGGGTGACTTGTTCGGGTCTGCATCGGCCATCTTCTTGAACTGCGAAAATTCCTGTGTCGTGTTGGACATTCCAAGTGAGATCAGAACGATCTTGTCCTCCTTAGATGGCTTGCCATTGGCGTCGAGGGGGCGGACTTCGGCCAATTCTTTTTTGGCTGCAGCCTGATGCGAAGCAGGCGGAGTGTTCCTGCCGTTGCCGTACAGTCCGCCTCTCTGACCCTGGTATTCTTCGTCAACAAGCTCAGTGAGGGGTATCATCCCTGTTGTTTCCTTGCCTCTCAGAGCCTGGCTGCGTTGGGGGCCTTCTTCTCCTTGAGGGCGGGCACGTCCCGGGCGACCTGCCGCCCGCTCTTGTTTGGCGCGCTCCAGGTAGGCCTTTTCTTCGTCGGTAAGCCGTTGGCCCCGCTGCTCTTTCCGTAGCAACTCTCTGGCTTTTTGCCACTCAATCTGGCCGCTATTGTCACCCAATACCGCGAAGGCGCAAATTAGCAGCAGTGATGAAATTGTGGTTAGAAATGAGATTCTTTGAATTCGGTTTTCGGATCGCATTGCAGCACTCCTTTCCTGCTTCGTGGTTCCACAGACGTACTCGGCCGGGAGATTCTATTTGCCTTAACAAGCGTTACCAGCCGCCCGACATCATGGTATTTTACCTGGAAAGTATGTTCGGTTTCAATGTTCTTTGGCGATTTTCAAGCCCGGCACAATGCAACCGCCTCGCTGGGCAGTATATTGTGGCTTGCAGGCTAATTGGTGCATATAATCTGAGGGTCGGCGAATACATGCGCCAGTTCAAGAAGGCAAAGGAAATATCAGGAGATGATAATGGCCAACAGGAGGATAAGAACAGGCAGGTTTGCTGTGATTTCGCTGGTCACAATTGCTGTCGTCGCATTGACGTTGGCCGAGGTGCACGCTTCATCCACACCGAAGGAGTTGGGGCATACACGGGTTTCTATAAAGGATGGTCGTTGGTATCTCAACGGGCGTCCGACATATCCGGCTGCTGAAGCTGAAGGGCTGCTTATGAATGTTCGGATGGTCAACGCCGTCTTCGAGGATCGCAAGCGGCCCGACTTCGACGCCGAGAAGAATACGGATGGATTCATCGCTGCGATTCCGGACTATGCAGCTAAATGTGTTCGTGCTTTTACACTAAATCTGCAAGGTGGATTCCCAGGCTACGAAGGCGCGGTCAATTTCGCCTTCAATCAGGATGGTTCGTTGCGGAAGGGCTATCTGCAGCGGGTAAAGCGGGTCATCGAAGTGTGCGACCGCAACGGCGTTGTCGTCATTCTTGGCTGCTGCTACTACCAGCGGCAGGACCAGATATTGAAGGATACTCAGGCCGTGCGAGCCGGTGTCGTCAACGCAGTCCGATGGATTACCGAATCGGTCTTTTCCAACGTGGTGCTGGAGATTGCCAACGAATTCAATCATTCCGGCTTTGACCACGCCATCCTAAAGAAGCCCGAGGGGCAAATCGAGCTTATTCGGCTGGCCAAGAAGACTTCGCCCGATCTCTTGGTCTCTACAAGCGGGTTGGGCGACGGCAGGCTGCCGGACAATGTGGCTCAGGCAAGCGATTTTCTGCTGATTCACTTTAACGGTACCAAACCGGACGATATCCCGAAAAGGATTCAAGCCCTGAAGAAGTACGGCAAGCCCATCGTCTGCAACGAGGACGACAAGCACGGCCCAGAGGCGGCCGAAGCGGCACAGTTGAGAGTCAGGCATGGTGCATCGTGGGGATTCATGCACAAGGAGACCAATCAGTATCTTCCTTTCCAATTCCGTGGAGTTGAAGACGATCGTACGGTGTACGAAATGCTCAAGACGCTTACAACACCAAAGAAAGTCGCGGCGTATTTCCCACCGCCAGAGTCGAAAGGCGGCTGGCGGAATCTTGATGATCCGGACGACATTCGACGCCTCGGTGGGATGGATCCGGCGAAGCTGGGCGAGTTGAAACAGTGGCTGCTTGAGAGCGACGAGCGGGGTTTTGCCGCGGTCGTCATTCGCAACGGCTACATCGTGCTGGAAGTGGAGCGCGGCAACAGCAGCAAGACCGATTCACGCCGCGTCGCATCCGTCTCGAAGGCTATCTGTGCGACCGTTCTGGCCATCGCATCCGAGCAAAGCCAGCAAGGCAAGACGCCGAAGAAGATGTCGTTCGACGATGCGGCGTTCGATTTCATTCCGTGGGCCGAGCTGCTGAGCGACCCGCGCAAGGCGAAGATCACGGTCAAACAATTGCTCAATCATACCTCAGGTATCTGCCCCGAGGCGACCGGCGCTCAAAACGACGGTACATGGCAGTATATCCTCGGCCACAGCGGCGACGAACGAACTGCAAGGCTGGCGTTTGATCCGGGCACGGCGTGCGGTTACTCGACGCATGCTCTGGCTCACGCGGCGCTGGTTTGCGAATGCGTCACAGGAGCACCCTACGACGAGTTTGCCGTCGAAGCATTGTTCAAGCCGATAGGGTGTGAGCATTGGTGGTTCCAGTACTACGACGGCGGAGAAGAAATCGGCAGGCATCCATCCCATGGAATGGGTATGCCGGCCCGCGACCTCGCCCGCATTGCCTACTGCATGCTCCGAAGCGGAAAGTGGAACGACAAACAGGTTATTCCGAAGTGGTTTGTCGAACAGACGGCCCGGCCGAGCCACGATGTGACAACGCCCGAGATGCGTTTCAAGATACCAGCTCAGACGTTTTCCTTAGGGTGGGAACTGCCGGCACTGTTAACGGGGGATAACGGCACTCCCAGCGGGAAGGGCATTCCCGCCGCCGCTCGCTTCAAACCCGGCTCGGGCGGCCAGTTGATCGCTTTCGTTCCCAGCCTCGATCTGGTTGTCACCCGCCAAACCGGCAGCAGCGGGAATTGGGAATACGCAGAGTATCTGCGCCGGGCCTGCGCCGCTGTGCTTGCGGAGTAAATCACAATGAACAGACGCCTCGCGATGATTCTGCTTGCAGCTCTGACCATAGTCGGATGCGTGACCCCTGTGGAGTCTGAGACCATTGCGCTTTGGGGGAGGTTTGAAACACAATTCGACAATAAAAGGAAGTACACAAACCCCTTCAAGGACGTTGAACTCAACGCGACGTTTACCAGCCCCAGTGGGAACGCCGTCGACTTCTTCGGCTACTACGACGGCGACGGTCGCGGCGGTCAGACTGGCAACGTGTGGAAGCTGCGATTCATGCCCGATGAGACGGGAACCTGGTCTTACATTTGCCGGTTCTCCGATGGCGCCCCGGGCAAGCGTGGAGAGTTCACCTGTGTGGACCATCGTGCCAAACCGGGGCCGCTGCGAGCGGAGGGGCGATGGCTGAGGTTCGCCGGCGGCGAGCGGTTTTACCCCCGTAGCTACTATTTCAGCGAGGCATTCTGCGGCAAGTCGCCGGATTGGAAAAAGACAATCGACCTGATGTTCGGCGGCAAATGCAAATACAACTTCTGCTGCACCACGTTCTGGCAAGGACGATTACTGGCAAAGAACCGCTGGAATAACATCGAGTACAACGGGTTCTATCCGATTCAGGGAAAAGACTACACCCGGTTGGGCCTGAGTAGCTGGCGGCACGTCGACGAGGTGCTTGAGCACCTGGAGTCGCACGATGTAGTCTGGTTCAACTTCGACGGCTTCGTGCCCAACGTCGGCGGCGACATGGGGCAGCAGCGAGCGGATTTCGATGCGCAGAAGGTTTACATTCGCAACGTCGTCTCACGGCTAGCGCCGTACTGGAATGTCACCTGGAACATCGCCTTTGAATGGCAGGAATTCATGTCGGCCGAGGAGGTGCGGCAGCTTGTTGATTTCACCAAACGCATCGATCCGTGGGCTCACTTGGTCACCGTCCACGACCAAGGCAGGTACAGAGGAGGAAAGGAACTTGTGGCCGACCTGCACGTCGATTTCGTTACGCTTCAATACGATGCGGGCAGGTGCGGCGACGCCGTCACAGCGAACCAGTTCATTCAACGGTACGGAGGTCACGTGCCCGCGTACGCACAAGAGGTCTGTTGGGAAGCGGACAGCAAGCTCAACGCCGAGCAAGTGCGCGAAGGCGCCTGGGGTGTGGTGCTCGCCGGGGGACTGCTGAACTATGCAGAGATGTTCGACGGGCCTAGCCAGGGGCGGCCGGAGAACTACGGGGATGGGCGGGCGATGCCGTATCTGGATATCCTGTTTGGTTTTATGCAGTCACTACCCTACCAACAGATGGCTGCGCACAATGAAATGGTCAGCGAGGGATGTGTTTGTTTCGCCGAGCCCGGCTCGCACTACGTCTGTTACGCGCCGAAGGGCGAGACGATAGAACTCGATCTGTCCGGCGCGTCCGGACGCTTCAGCGGTCGGTGGCTCAATCCGCGCGATGGCGAGAAGCCGTCAGTCACCGCGGTCGAGGGCGGAGGCAGGCGGACGTTTCGCTGCCCCGACGTAAACGACTGGGTGCTCTATCTCAGTCATAGCATTGAATAGATGACAGAAAGGATGAGTATGATCGGGTCAGCAACTTCAAACGATGATTGGATGAAGTGGGCGATCGTAGTGCTGGCGCCGCTGTTGCTTGTGGCGACGGGTGCGAGGGCCGCCGCAGCCGATGGTGGTCAAGCCCGCGCGTTTGCGTGGCGGACAGCAAACCCGGCCAGTCAGGGGATGGATGGGGCCAAACTGGCGGCAATGAAAGACTCGCTCGCCGCGCGCCATACGAAAGCGTTTTTGGTCATTCGCAACGACAGGATCGTCTATGAATGGTATCAAGAGGGGCACGGACCGGACAAGCAGCACTACACAGCCTCGATGGCCAAGGCGATTGTGGGCGGCCTGTCGCTGGCGGTGGCCATGAGCGACGGTCTTATCGCATTGGATGACCAAGCCGCGAAATACGTTACCCAGTGGAAGGACGACCCGCGCAAGTCAAAGATCACGATCCGTCAGCTCGGCTCGCACACGTCTGGCATTGAGGACGCCGAGGCGGACAATTTGCCGCATGAGAAGCTCACCGGCTGGAAGGGCGACTTCTGGAAGCGGCCGGCGCCGCCTCGAGATCCGTTCACACTCGCGCGCGATGCGGCTCCGGTGCTGTTCGAGCCGGGCTCGAAGATGGCGTACAGCAATCCCGGGATTGCGATGCTGACCTACTGCGTCACGGCTTGCCTGCGAAATGCGCCGCACGAGGACATCCGCACGCTGCTGCGAGATCGCATCATGCGGCCGCTCGGCGTGGGCGACGAGGAATGGTCCGTCGGTTACGGCAAGACCTACGTGGTGGATGGCCTGCCCCTGGTCGGCTCTTGGGGTGGCGGCGGCTATACCGCCCGAGCGGTGGCGCGCGTGGGCAGGCTGATGCTGCGCCAGGGCGACTGGCAAGGCGAGCGGCTCATCAGCGCCGAAGCGGTCAGGCTGGTCACGCACGACGTGGGCGCACCTGGCAATTGCGGCGTCGGCTGGTGGAACAACAACGAAGGCGGATTTCCCGAACTGCCAAAGGACGCCTTCTGGGGCTCGGGCGCAGGCCATCAGGTGGTCTTCGTAGTCCCGAGCTTGAACCTGATCGCCGTGCGCAACGGCAACACGCTCGATGCATCAATAGATCACCAAGAGGCGCTGCGAATCTACCTGTTCCGCTCATTGGTGCAAGCGGTCACGGATGTCCCCGCCGTCGAGAGTGAGACTATTCACATCAACTCTGCCGACAGCCGCCAGGCCCACGCGCCGTATCCGCCCAGCACGTTCGTGAAGGGCGTCACCTTCAGCGAGCGCATCATCGACGGTGTCACCAGCGGCGATCAGTGGGCGACAACCTGGGCGGATGATAATAATCTGTACAGCGCCTGGGGGGATGGCACCGGTTTTGGCTACCGCGGAGGATGGAGTGACCGCTGGACGACCTATCTCGGCGTCCCGCGTGTAGAGGGCAACCCGCCGGACCACAAAGGTTACAACGTCTGGGGCGGCTATCAGCCCAAGTCCGATGCCCCCGCTCATTACCGCAATCGCCAATTGGATGAGAACCTCAAGCCTTGCTCCAGCCTCGTCTGCATCGACGGCGTCTTATATCTCTACGCAGTCGGCAAGAAGGCCGGGGCGCACGGACCATGGTCATTGAGCAGGCTGCTGACCTCAAAGGACCACGCCAGAACATGGACCGACCATGGGGTACTCTTTGAAGAGCCCAATGGGAAGTTCGCAAATGTCTTTACCATCCAATACGGCAAGGATTACACCGGCATCCCATCGTTCCAAGGTGATTATGTGTACCTGTACGGCATGGAGAACAAGGATCAGACGGTGAACAAGGGCCTCTTGCTTGCCAGGTGCGACAAGCACCGGCTCAAAGAACGGGATGCCTATGAGTTCTTCTGCGGCAAGGTGGAGAAGCCCTCCTGGACTCAGGATCTGAGGGAGGCGAAATCTGTCTTCCATGCAGATGACGGAGTGAGCTGGTGGGCATCCTGCACGTACAACCACCCGCTGGGCCGGTATGTACTGATCACGACGCATCCGCCCTTCGCAGGACAGTTTAACGATCACAAGGGATTTGGCATGTTTGAATCACAAAGGCCCTGGGGGCCGTGGAAGACCTTAGTTTACACCCGAAATGTGGGGAGCATCATTCAAGGCATGACCGAGGGCATCTCCTTCGTGATCCCCTCCAAATGGATTTCCGACGGAGGCAAGACTATGTGGATGGTCTTCGCCGGACGCCCCAGCAATCCGTTCTATAGTTTCAATTCGATCAAGCTGAGATTGCAGTTGGCCTCTGAGGAATAAGAGAAACATAAGAGCGCTGCTGTCATTCTGTCACTTGATCATTCCTATGCAACACCCACCTTTATGGAGCCATGTCTTTCTAAACAGTCTTAACCGGAAGACAGCCTGTCTAAAGGCCCCCAAGATTAACCATGTTGTAGCCTGTGGCGGTAAGACGCTGATTGGCTTTGTAGAATGGGTGGCCATAGCGCCACTTGGCGGTTTCACCGTCTTTCGCATTCTTGTCGGCCCATATCCTGATCGTGCCATCCGGATAGTAGCACAGGATCTGCTCGCCAGGGTGATCCATGAACTTCGAGACCATTGCAACTGACCCGCCGATTGTGCCGATTACACGTCCGGTACGGTCTAATAATTCACCGTTGCCTTCTGCAACACCACGGACCAGCTCATGTAGACCGTCGCCATTTAGGTCAACCGGCAGCGTACAGAACGTGCTAAAGTCCAATTTGACCTTTTTGCCGGTAAGCGATTCATAAGTGAACTCTTCGACGCTTTCACGGAAGAAGCCCTTCGGCCCCGCGCTTTTGGCGCCAATGCGAATCGCCATTGACACATGTTCACCAAGCGGCCCCAACCGAGCCGCCCGGCCCATGTCCATGTGTCCACTGTCCAAATCACCCCACACTCTTTGACCTTGATCATCAAAAACGGCCACTCGCGGTTTGAATCCGCCGCTCTCACGGCATGTGTGGAAATACCATCGATTGGCCTTGCGATCCAGGATCGGTGCGATGACATCTGAATGACCTCGGTAGCTATCTCGATCTGCACAGAACAGCTCCTCTCCCGTCTCAAGCGAGACGCAGCGTTCGCCCCATAGGATTTCATCGGAACCATCGTTATCGATATCCACGACTGGACACATGTGGCTGCCTCTGGCACCGGGTGAGCCGCCTGCAATCTCACACTCCCATCATTTGCTCATGTCAGTATTCCAGCCCTGCAGCTTCATCGGACCGTATGTACCTTGCGCCGTTACCAGGACGGGCCTGCCCTTGACATGTCCCCCCAGAATGAAATTTCGGAAGCGATGACTGTTGCTCTGGTCGGACGGTGGCGCGGGCCACGGATATTGGTGAGTCATTTTACCGGTCAACGCATCTAGTCGTTCCAGACGACGTCCCCGAATACTCAGCGGGCGATCATCGTCGATGTTATTGACAAACCATATCTCATCAACGCCGTCACTGTCCAGATCGAACGGAAAGAACGGCGCGAACCAGATACCCGGAATCACGCCGGGACCAAGCTCTCGTGCCCAGACCTCTTTGCCGGAACGCGTATAAACCGAGACCTTCATGCGATGCTTTGGAAAAAAGAACATCTCCACATAGGGGTCCACTTCTGCATCCTGGCAATACGCAAGAAAAATGCCATCCTCATCTCCCAAATCCACCGGCACTGCCCGACACTGGCCCAATTCCATTCCAACGTTAAATTGCTGGATTTCTTTGAGGTCGTAATCTACAGCCGATGCACAAGCATGCGGCCAAAGCACCACCAAGGTTATAGCAACTTGTCCAAGTACTTTCATATCCAACTCCTTGATCACAGATTACGCCTGCTATTGGGACTGCGATTGACTAAAACGGTCCTACGACCCGAACGCCCATTATCCGCCAATTTGCAGAGGGTGTCCATGTCATAAGTGCGATAAATGATGTCTGTCCGGGATTGGCAGAGACTGAAGAGGCCTTCCGGATGACGGCTTTGTCGCAGGACACCGTTTGAAGCATTTCCGTCTCCATCAGTATCGTGCGCGATAATCTTGAATCCTTGAGTTCCAGAGTATATCATAAGCCGTTGAATCATCGGCAGAGCCGGTGCTGCGATTCATTTTGTCAGGCATTCTAAGTTTATCCGCCACTGACATACGACGAGAGCACATGTTCAACTTTGCTCTCACGGAACTGATAGGAGATTGAAATGAGAACGATTTCTTCACCTTCGATGACTGTCCTTATTCTATTTGCTCAGATCGCCATGTTCCTTCTTCACTCACCTGCCGCACTGGCCGTTTCTTCGCGACCGGCCGAGAAGCTGATAATGGGTTTCGAGCAGGCAGAACTGAGCCGGGGCGCATACATTTCACGGGAAGAGAAGCCGGGTCATGATAGTTGGTTTTATCTTCTTGAGCAGTCCGAGGGGTTGGATTTTGCGGCTCGTTTCGAGTGGCCGGGGGAAACCAACCGGGCCTGGACGTGGCACTGTCGGCCAGGAGCGCACAGCGAAGGTGAGCTGGCTCTGGTCACGGATGTTGCGCCGGCTGATCGAGACAAGGCAACAGCAACCTACCGCCAGACCGAGTTTCGCTCGTACTTCTACCCTAATATCCGCAGGGGATTTGTTGAGGCAAGGCTCCTTATGACGAGCTTCCAATGGCTGGTCAAGGCCCGACCGGATCTGAGGGACTGGTCCGGCTATGACTTGCTCCGCATAGATGTCCACAGCGACGCTGCACCAGTCAAACTGTGGCTGGCTCTCGAAGATAATGTCATAGAGCCTCCGGTGATGAGGACTTATCAGATACCTGCAGACAAATGGGTTACGCTTGAGCTTGACTTGAGAGAGGCTGAGCATGTTCGTGAGCTTGACTTGGCCAAGATCACCAATTTCTGGCTCATGGCCCGGTCATCTGTGCGAGCTACCCTGCGCATAGACAACATCAGGATAGCCAGGCAGGGCACGTCTGCGCACAACAAGCTTCTTCGGGATAACAGCACTATGGCCGTTCCTATCGTTCGGCCAAAACGACCTGAAGCGCCAAGCACCTTCTCGGCAGTGAAGCCGGACCGGACCATCGTGAGGCTTGAGGAGCCTGTTGCAGTAGCCCGCGGCTCAATTGTACCCTTCGGATGGGTGTCCGCTTATGACAACAGGTTCATCTTCGTCGCCTATAGCACCAAGGACAAAGCCGACCCCGAGGCTAAAGACGAAGCCAGGGCTGTCTTCACTGATGATGGCGGCCGTAGTTGGAAGCGGCTTGCTGATCCTGCTGCACGTAACCTTGACCACGGTACGGCCAGAGGCTGCGCTATCGACGTGACAGGCGAAGGGATCGCCGTATCCAGTGGGCCGGGATGCGCCGGGCTGGGCAACGCTAATCCAAGGCAGCATCTGACCAAGTACACGTTCACCGGTGTAGGCTGGCAGGCAGAGCATCCGGTGATTCTTGATTCGGACATCCGGCACTGCGGTTCCAATGTCTCGGTGGTGCGTCTTCACAGCGGTCCATTCAAAGGACGCCTCTGGGCCAGTTGGGGGCAGATCGGGCGTGAACACGCGATAGACGTGCATGTCAAGCTCTCCGACGACGATGGCCAAACGTGGATCCCTTGGGGAAAAGGAGCGGCGCTTCCGGGTTCGCAATCGGCCGATTGGTCCGACGGAACCTATGGTTACCCCGAAACCGTGGTCTGTCCCTACAAAGACCACGTCGCATGTTTCTGGCGGCACAAGTGCGGGTGTGGCGTCAAGTGGTCGGTCTTTGACGGTTTAGACTGGTCTGCTCCGGCAGAGGTCTCACCGGTTACCCTTGATGATATGGATGGGGCTTACCGGGCAACGATGTCAGCAGTCACCAAAGGGGATCACGAGATATTCTTTACCGCTACAGGCCTCAACACGGTCTTGCGCTGGGATGGCAAGTCCTGGTGCGAAGAACCGATCCGTATCGAAGACGGGGGCATGCTCTCATTAGCCGGAGATGTCGTAGTGTTTTTCACCTCCGGCAAGGTAAACCGTAGATGGAAGGGCATCCGTTGGCAGCGTCGCACAATCCTTCGCTGCTTCCAGCGTCTACCGAACGCTCGGTGGGAGGGCCCCGTGGATCTCACGCCTGAACTTAGTATTGATGAGTATAGGTCATTTGCGGGCTTCTCCGTCCCGGCCTATGCCCCCGAGAACTTTATCCCGTTGGTCTGGAGTGACTGCGATGAGGGTACGGTTAAGCTCTTGAAAGTTCCGGCCCCTCTGACCATGCGCAAAGACAAATAAGTGACAAAGTTCTATTTGAATTTTCAAGATAGACTTGATACCGTATCAGAAATAAGACTTAGTCCCGGCGCGCCGGGGTAGCTAAGCAAGGATATGCAATGTAATATAGGAATCCCGGATTAGCAAATAGCTGCGGAAAGATACATGAAATACATTTCTCTCATATTCGTTCTTTTCTGTCTTCCCGAATTGTCGCCGGCAAGGGTTCTGGTTGAGGAAGATTTTGAGGATGGGTTGCTCGCTGCGCGAGGTTGGACCGACATCGCTAAATGGGGCGTGGATCGCAGTCTCTCGATCGTGGGTATGCCGGAGGTGAAACCGATCTCCGGTCGAAAATGCCTCAAAATTCGCTATGCTGAAGGCGACACGGGCGGCTGGATGCATATTCGGTTTCCCAAAGAAGTGCGTGAAGTTTATTGCCGCTATTACCGGTTGTTTCCTGCAGATTGGGAGTGGCCAAAAGGTTATGGCCCCCATGACTCTATTGTGTTTGCCGGCTCCTACGGAACGCCTACCGATACGGATCTGAGCGTCTATCTGGATTTTTGGAAGACTGGCGAAACCTTCGTTCGCGGAGCCACGGCCCGGCAAAAGTGGGGGTACGGCGGTTACAGCCAGGTGCTGCGGAAGCATGGCGGGGTGGCCAACCGGCTGCCTTACAATGTCAGCCGGGCGGATCTCGTTAAGCCGGACCAGTGGCATTGTGTCGAGTACTGCAGCAAACTCTCCGAGCCGGGCCAAGTCAACGGTCAACTTAGATTATGGGTGAACGGCAGGCTGGTCAGCGAAATCCTGGCGCTGCCGATGGTGGACGAGAAGCACGCCGATATCCAGTTCAACCATTGGATGCTGGGGCCTTACTTTCACGGTGGCAGTCACCGGACTCAACACAACTACCTGGATGCTCTGGTGATTTCCACAGAATACATCGGTACGTTTGAGCAGAAGGGCAATCAACACCCTCGGGCGCGATTCGAATACTCTCGCGGTTGGCAGAGCATGACAGCCGAGTTCGACGGTCGCAAGAGCTCTGATCCGGAGGGTAATGCATTGCGATATCAGTGGGACTTCGGCGATGGTCAGAAAGGCCCCGGTTCCACTGTTTCTCACAGTTATATGGCGGAAGGCAGCTACAAAGTCGTTTTGACTGTCTCTGACGATACAGGGCAAACCCATTCAAAGGAACTGAATCTCAGGGTGGGCAGGCAGATAGGAAGCGGCGCCGGCCTGCTGGGTGAGTACTGGGGTGGTGAGAGTATCCAGGGGCTGCCAGTTGTATCCCAAGTTATCGAGCAGATCGACTTTCAGCGTCGAGGCTGGGAGGGTCGATTTCTGATCGGGAACGTGGGCGACAATAACGGCGATAATTATAGCTGCCGCTGGACGGGATACCTCCAACCCACTCATTCTGAATCGTACACCCTGATTTTCGAGGTTAATGACGGCGGCCGTGTCTGGTTCGACGGCAAGCTGGTCATTGACGCATGGGACAGGCCGCAAACCGCGTCGGCTTCTGTGGGCAATCTTATTGCCGGGAAAAAGTATCCGATTCGCATTGAACACCACAAGGGCAATCATGAATCCACAAAGGACTTCAGGGCCCGCCTGTTCTGGCAGAGCGTTTCCACAGATCGCCAAATCATTCCGCCGGGGCAGTTCTACCCCCCGTAATCTCGCCCTTCTTAAAGGATAGAAACATGCCTGCCAATCAAGGAGCGATTTGGGATGAGTTATAGGAACGATAAAATCAGAGGTGTCGGACTCGCGACAGTTCTGGCAAGTCTCTTGCTGTGCCTGTCTGCAACGTGCAGTTTCGCGCAGCAAGATAGAGAGCAGATCGATATTCCCATTCTCCGATCGCAATCATTTCGGGTGCCCGAGAATCTAACCGTTTGCGTTCGGCTTAAGAACATTGCACCGGAGGAGCCGACGCCGATACAATGGCGTCACGGCGGGGAAGGGCAGGGCGGAGAAGTCGTTCGCGGCGTCTTTCCGAAGGTCGGCGTTCCGGCCGATGCGCCTCCCGAAGCCCACACGCTAACGGTGGGCCGGTGGTCCGCACCTGTATCCCTTGTCTCCATGGCCAAGCGATTCTCCGGGAAGTTCTTTCTCACAATCACGGCTGGTAACCCGGGCAAGACGGTGGATCGGACTACCGGCAGGCGCGGCGGATATTCGACCGATGTTGTTTTCGAGTTCGAGTTCCGTTCCGGGGATGAGATGATCAAAAAGTTCACCGCGAAAGGCCCCGATGGGGGTACGGCGACGATTGTGATACCTGTTTACCGTTTGGTTGAAGGCGTCGAACCCAATTCGCCCCGGTTCATCGAAGAACTGACCGATGTGCTGGGCTATGCGCAACGTCGAGCTGAAGGTCTGGAAAATCTGTCCTGGGCAAGTTGGCCCCTGCCTCGAAAATATGATGTCATCAACAACGTGGGAGGATACGGCACCGGTTACGGTTACGGGATTCGTACGACCGACCGGGCGGTCACCGGCGCCGAGTTGCGCAGCCTTCGCCAGTTGGGCGTCAACGGATTTCGCGACGGGCCGGACTTTATCCTGGAGATGCTTCGAGAAGGCGGCCCGGAGGCGGAGAAGTGGAATCGCGGGATGATTACCCATGTCATGGGATTTCCCGTTGATAAGTATCGCGCAGGACGCAATGAAGATCCTCAGGCCGGATGCCCGTTTGGTGAAGACGTGCCCGCCCGAACTCAACAACTCGTGACCGAATCGCTCGAAGACGTCCTCTCGCTTCCTGTGAAAGAGGTCTGGGGATTGACGGTCGATGAGATTGGAACGGTGATCGACGGGTCTCGTGAAAAGAAGGCCCACTTGTCTGTTTGCCCTCGGTGCATCCGAGGATTTCAAGAGTGGCTCAAACGCAAAGGGCTTAAGCCTTTCGATTTCGGGGCGTCGGATTGGTCCGGCGTTCGTCCCTTGAATGTATGGGATTCTGAGAGCGACAGGCCGTGGCTGCGCGACCGCGGCTTGGCCCTGGCGGCCTATTATACGCTGGACTTCAACAACCATATCACGGCAATGATGTTCACCGACCTCAAAGAGGCTTTTGCCAGAGCCAACGAAGGCAAGCGGGCCGCGATCGCTCGCGGCGGCGATCAGGATGGCCCGGAAGCGCGCCGGCCTTGGGTTTATTCGTATGCACTTCGCGGCAATACGTCCTAATGAAGGGGCACAGCCTCGACTTCTTCGACTTCTATCGTCTGGCAGACAACGCAATAGTTTACGAAACCTCTAACCGGGGGCCCCGCATCTGGGGTTGGGACAGCTATCTGTGTGACGTTCAGCGGGTGGTGGCCACCAAGATGCATCCGGCCCGGGGCATTTACATTAAGCCTCATCGCGGAGCGCCGGTGCAGCGAATGCTTTCCGCTGTAAGCCGGGGAAATACGATGCTCTATTGGTACACGTACGGACCGGACTACAAGAAGGGGGATAGTTTTTCCCAAGACCCGGAGGCTCTGCAACTGACCAGCAAGGCCGCACATCTGCTCGGTGTTGCCGAAGAGGCCCTTTACGGGGCCCGCTGGGCCGTTCCGGCCGAGGTGGCCGTCGTCAAGCCGGAGACAACCCAGCGATGGATGAACCTCAGCGGCAATCCACCTCACTTGATGGCTGCATGGGAAAACGCAAAGTGGGTCTATTCGGCGCTTCAACATGCCCACATTCCCGTCGATCCGATAGACGAGGTAGTATTGGCCGAGGAAGACCTTTCGCAATACAAGATCATTTACGTCAGCGGATCGCACATTACCAAGAAGGCCGCTCTGGGGCTGGCGAGATATGTTGAAAACGGCGGAACACTTTACACCAGCGGGTGGGGGCTGGCCCGGGATGAGGCCAACCAACCATTGACCGTACTTCGGTCCGCGCTCGGACTCAAAGCTCGCGCCGAACCGGAGATGTGGCGCCGCGTCAGTCTGTATGGCGCAGGAAGCATCGAGTCATACGATGAACCGGCCAATCGGCTGGCTGTCGTTCCCTCCGGGGCGAGAATCATAGGCGGCGATACAATCCAGGGCTCCTTCACGCCGGTGGTCGGCCGAGAAGTGCTCCAACCCGAAAGCGGCACCGAAATACTCGCCCGTTTTGCCGATGGCACCGCTGCAATGACCCGCACGAGCTACGGGAAGGGACAGGTTTATGTCGTCGGATTCTTCCCCGGATTGGAATACAGCGCCGCGGTTCGACGGCTCGATTTCAACATGCGTCGTGATTTTGGTCAGGCGTGCCGCCTTGTTATTGCAGCACCGGCGCTGAAGTTGACTCAACCGGTTGTCGAACCTTCCGACCCGCTGGTCGAGGGCGTTCTCTTGAAGAACGCTGCAAACTACATGCGCGCCGTGACTCTGGCCAACTGGGCATACGGGGTAACAGCAATCAGAGAAGATGCTTCGGGCCGCCGAACTACGGTTGTCAAGCACCTGCCGGTGAAGGGCGTTCAAATCAAAATCCGGGCCACCGAAGACACGAAAGAAGTCGTATCCTGTATGCTCCGACAGAGCTTGAAGTTCACTGAATCGGGCGAGTTCGTTGTCGTGGAGTTGCCCAGGCTCGATGAAGGCGATGTGCTGTTGCTGAAGTCTGCCTTCTCCCTCGCAAGGGCCTCCGGAGCAACTGCGGCGAACTTCGGCAATCCCTTCACCAGATGATCTCCAGCACGACCGTTATTCTGCTGCTTCTTCAGACAAAATGCCGCAGACTTCCCCGAACAGATACCATATAATACTTGGCGTAATAGAGTCTCGCAAAGGACATAATGGCTTGTCAAGCGGCAATCGGACCACTGTCGGAACGCAGAAGACGCTGTATATGCTCATTGAAAAGTTCATAAATGGGACCGCTTTGACGAATGTGCATTCTCAACGTTGATTAAAGATCCCAGCCCCAGGCAAACTTTCGCTGATTTGCTGATCTATCGTGAGACCATCTCCGTAGTGACAGCAGTAGGCGAGTGACAATATATGGAAACTAGGCAACTTTCTTCAGCCGATACCCGGTGACTCTTGTCTCTTTGAACCGATGCTGCTCAATGTTGTTGGGCACTTGTTTTGCGTCACGCTGTGGTTTTTCAGGCCTTCTGCCATAGTAAACATCATCCGGACGCAGCCCATCCAATGTCATGTGTGGGCGCCAAGTGTTGTACCAGTCTTCGAATTCATCACATAGCTTTGACAGATGATCAAAGTCTTTGATAATCGCTATACGTTTGAGCCATTCATATTTCAAGGTATTGATGACTCTCTCAGTGACACAAATTGAGCCGTGTTTGCCTACAGCTCCCAGACGTTGTTTAATATGGTGGTTGTCGAGCAATTCAGCAAAGACGTCTCCAACAAAAACCTTGGCCTGATCTGAAATAATGTGTTTAGGTGCTCCGTGTTTGTTGATGGCACTTTCCGCGGCATTATTGATCCATCCAGCATTGCGTCCTTCCAGTGGGGCCACGGACATGACCTTACGCGAGAAATGATCAATCACAACACAGACATGAATGGGCCACAGTCCCCAACAGAAAAGCTCCGTGGTGTCAATAGACCAAACATGATTGGGGTACCAGGCGGGAATTGCTCTTGCCTCTTCGTTCTCGTTGTCATTTTTCTTGGTTGTTGATGCAGGGGTCTTGTCTGGTACTGGCCTTTGAAGGATGCTACGAACAGTTGAGGCTGAGATAGAAACATTTAACAGGGCCAGTTGGTTGGCTATCCTGAATCTTCCCCAATCAATGTTAGCCTTCGTTATTTCCCAGATCATAATGGCGATATGCAAGGGCGTTTTGTTGGCCGGAATTCGGGTGTGGCTCGTATCATCGATCTGATGGAGCCAACGGTAAAGAGTGGATCGGGAGACGCCTAGATGCTCGGTCACTTTTCGTCTGGCTATCCCAAAGGCCTCGATATGCCAGAGTATGAACAACCTTTCTCGTAGTGTGTATCTGGGTTTTTTCTGCTGCTTTTTAACACGTTTCTGAAGGATGGAGAGCTGACTTTCGAGCTGGTAGACATTGTCCTTCAGAAAGAGGTTTTCTTTGTCTTTCTCGTCAATGTCCATGGCCGCAAGGCGTTTTAGGCTTCGTTTGCGAATTCTTCCTGAATACTGGGCAGCAATAATGACAGCTTTGAAGATTAGTGAAACAGCAAAGGTGGCAGTATCGAGGTTCTTGTCCATAAAGCCTGTTCAACCTCCTCTAAAGTATGCGAATACCTTCTTTGAGAGCGTAATTGTAGCAGAAAATGGGCAAAACTGCCATTGGGACGTTCAGCGGTGTAAATGCTTGCAAGCTATAATGTTAGATATGATGTCCCGGTGGTCCCATTCGCCCTTGACAAGCACATGGGGCTACAAGAAGGTCTCGGCAATTAGGAGAGTTCTGCAATTGGCTGTGTTGAGAGATCAGTTGGAGAAGAACCCGTTCGAACATTTGCGCCGCCCGAAGATCCCGCAGCAGGAGATTCATATCTACGAGGACGACGAATGCCATAGGCTATTGAGGGCCTCGTGGGAAACAACGCGGGCAGGCGGGCTCGACTGGGGGCTTCTGATTGCGTCCGCTTTGTGCAGCGGAATGAGACGTGGCGAACTGCTCAATGCCACCTGGCGGGATGTTGATTTTGCGAACCAAACCATCAGCGTTTTTCCGAAGAAGGACGGCAAGTCAACGTGGGAGTGGCACATTAAGGATGCCGAGAGACGGACTTTGCCCCTGACCGATGAGATCACGCAATTGCTTATTAGCCATCAGGAAAAGCAGCCTGAAGGCTTTGGGTATGTGTTCGTGCCGCCTTCACGGTACAAGCTGATACAGCAACGACGGCGGCAGGGCAGGTGGACTACCGAAGACGGGAAATGTCCGGTCAATAACTTCAAGCGGGAATTCGACAAGATTCTCAGGCGAGCGAGCATCGAAGAAGGCGAATTTCACGATTTGAGGCGAACGTGCATGACGCGATGGTTTGCGAACGGCTTGACTGAATTCGACGTCATGAAGCTCGCCGGGCACTCCGATTTTGCCACGACGCACAAGTTCTATCTGGCCGTAGGACGGGACTTGGTAGAGAAGGCCCGGGCGGCCGCGGCGGCCGCGATGAGCAATGATTTTGGCACGCGCTTGGCACGCGCCCCTATTTTGGACAGAAAGGATTTGACAGTCGATGCGGGAAGGTGTTAGAGTGTAACGACTTATGATTAAAGCGCTCGTAGCTCAGCAGGATAGAGCATCGGTTTCCTAAACCGAAGGTCGCAGGTTCGAGTCCTGCCGGGCGTAGTAACAAACGCGGTCCTGCTCTCGTTATCCGGATTTGTCGGTTCGTTGGGATTCGCCGAAGTACGTTGTTGGACGTCAATTCTGCCAGTATACGTCAAGTCATTTGCGGTGACATTATCTGTTCCGGTTGCAACTGCACTTTGCTTTTTCTTACTCGGTAATGACAAATCCGGCAGTTTTGCGATGGCTTCAGATTCCTGGCCTCGGAAAAGATGAGTATATCTTGACATTGTTAGATTGATATCACTGTGTCGCATTATTGACTGCATGACTTCTCAGACTTTGTAGTTCATCGCGTCTCAGACCAGTTTCTACGGCTAACCGTGTTCATGGACGCACTCTGTCGCATCGCAATTCGGCGAAACGTCATGTCCATTTCCATCCGAAAGCAAATCACTTCCCGCTGCTCGTACGGCAACTCCTGCAAAGCCTTGCTCAGCAGTGCCAGTTGCTCGCCGAGGACCGCCCATTGCCGGGGGCCTCGTTCGGATGAAACGACCAACTCTGCCCCGTCAAGGTTAGTTTCACGATGCCTATTGCTGTCACGCAGGTGATTTCGCACGCGATTGACCACGCTCGTAACCAGATAGTT
>JADHXR010000026.1 GCA_016782865.1 Phycisphaerae bacterium | reverse complement strand
AAATCGATACACGCCGCTGTTTCTGCGAGAATGACCGACGACGAAGAAGTCGACGTCGGCCTGCTAAGGGGCAGGAGAATATTCGCCTTTTGCGGCATAGGTAATCCAGGTGCATTCTTGAACAGTATCGAGGCCCTGGGATCCGAGCTGGTCGGCTCAAAAGTCTATGACGATCACCATCACTACACGGACAACTGCCTGGCTGATATTCGCGAACAAGCTGAAAAGGTCGGGGCGGATTTGGTGCTCACAACGCAGAAAGACTGGACGAAGATAATTTGCGATTTACGATCTGCGATTTACGATTCAAAATCGACTGTGCCCTTTGCCTGCCTGGCAATCGAGATAAGATTCCTGGCCGGTCAGGACAGATTAACAGCCTTGATTCAGGATACGTTAGCGAGTAGAATCTCGGCAGAAGACTGACAGATGGCCCATTGCTGCCGTGAGCTTATGCTCTTATGTACGAAAACCTGTTGAAAACTGTGACAAATCTTGGCTCGCCCAAGGTCCTGGTCGTGGGCGATTTCATGCTCGACGTTTATGTCTACGGCGACGCTGTGAGGATCAGCCCCGAGGCGCCGGTGCCGGTGCTGAAAGTTGCCAAAACCGAGTACCGCTGCGGTGGCGCGGGCTCTGTGGCTGACAATCTTGCCGCTCTGGGAGCGACGGCATACTGCCTGGGCGTCATTGGGGACGACCCCAACGGCGTGATCCTGAAGGATAAACTCACCAAGGCCGGGGTGGACATCACGGGACTGTTTGAGGCGGCCAATCGCCCTACCGTCAGCAAACAGAGACTGATAGGCCTGGCACAGCATCTGCACCGCCAGCAATTGATTCGAATTGACGAAGAATCCGCCGAGCCGCTCTCCGGTGAGTTGCGTCAGAGGATCTTGCGAGCGTATGAGCAGAAACTTTGCGAGGTTGATGTCGTTTGCCTTCAAGACCACAATAAGGGCCTGCTCAGCGATTCGCTTTGCCGCCGGATGATAGAGCTGGCAGCCAAGGCGAACAAGAAAGTCCTTGTCGATCCTTCACCGACAAGCGATTATTCGAAGTACCTCGGCGCAACAGCCATTACGCCGAACCGCAATGAATCATCCGCTGCGGTTGGTTTTGAAATAACAGATGCCCAGACGGCAGCCAGGGCGGCAGACGACCTTTTGCACAGGCTAAAACTCCAGGCCGTGGTAATCACGCTCGATAAGGAAGGTGCGTATCTGAAAACGCAAGACGCCGGCAAGATAATTCCCACCCGGGCGCGAAGCGTTTATGACGTTACCGGAGCCGGTGACATGGTCCTGGCAACGCTCGCGACGAGCCTGGCCGCAGGCTGCGATTACGAAACGGCTGTGCAGTTATCGAACATCGCCGGCGGGATTGAAGTGGAAAAGTTCGGTGCTGCGACGGTCACCGCCGAAGAGATCGCCGATGAGATTGCCCGCCGAAACGGAGGCTCGAACTCAAAGGTGCGCGCCGTCGATTCTCTGGTCCATGAGCTTGAGCGGCGCCGCCGGCAGAAAAAGACCATAGTCTTCACTAATGGTTGCTTCGACGTGCTGCACAGAGGACACGTCGAATATCTGGGATTCTGCAGGCAACATGGTGACATCGTCGTTGTGGGGCTAAACAGTGACAGCTCGGTCAAGACTATTAAAGGCCCCGAGCGGCCGATAAACAACCAACTCGACCGCTCCATCGTCCTGGCAGCCTTGGAAATGGTGGACTACATCAGCATTTTCGATGAGCCGGATCCGCTGAACCTCATTAAGAAAGTCAAGCCGGATGTGTTGGTCAAGGGTGAAGATTGGGCCGAGAAAGGCGTCGTCGGTCGAGAATTTGTCGAGTCTTATGGAGGCGAGGTTGCTCTCGCCCGGCTTGTCGAGGGCCGAAGTTCGACCGCGACGATTGACAAAATGAAGTCGCTGGAAGCAAAACCCTGATGAACGCCGATACGAAGAACAATATTGTTGAAGCCATCGAAACACACAAAGAGATGGTCGCTGCGCTCCAGGAAGGTAGCGTCGAAGTAATCGCGGCGATCGCCGATGCAATAACGACTGTATTGGAGCTGGACGGCACGATTTACCTTTGCGGCAATGGAGGCTCGGCTGCGGATGCTCAGCACATAGCCGGCGAATTCGTGGGCAGATTCTGCAGGGAGCGAAAGGCGCTGGCGGCGATAGCATTTTCGACCGACACATCGGTACTTACGTCTATCGCCAACGATTATGCGTACGAAAGAGTCTTTGCCAGGCAGGCTGAGGCGCTGGTCCGGCAAGACGATCTCCTATGGGCCTTCTCGACAAGCGGCACTTCGGCAAATGTCATTGCGGCCGTCGAGGTGGCAAAGGAGAGAGGCGCTCGGGTGATCGCCTTTACCGGCACGGCTGACAGCGAGCTGGAACAAATGGCTGACATTTGCTTTTGCGCCGACGCCGAATCCACGGCGCGGAGCCAGGAGATTCATCAACTGGCGTACCATATAATCTGTGATCTTGTAGAGCGTAGTTTTGCGAACAGTTAAATTGGAAATGGATTTCTAAAATTATGTCTGACAAAGCTGTATTCCTGGACCGTGACGATACGTTGATCGAGGACTCGGGCTATATCAACGACCCCGACCAGGTGAAGCTGCTTGACGGGGCCGCCGAGGCGCTGATCGAGCTTAAGAAACTCGGGTATAAGCTTGTCGTCGTCACCAATCAGTCGGCCATCGCTCGCGGCATTGTCACTGAGAAAGTTCTTGCCGAAATTCACGAACGCATGAGGCAATTACTGGCGGAAAAGAACGCATTTCTGGATGATATTTACTACTGCCCCTATCACCCGGAAGGCGTAGTGCCCAAGTATCGCAAGGAAAGCAACTACAGAAAGCCAAACCCCGGTATGCTGCTGGAGGCAGCCGACGATATGAACCTCGAGTTGGGCGAGTCCTGGTGTATCGGTAACAGCAGCAGTGATGTGGAGGCCGGTTCGCGTGCAGGCTGCAAGACGGTGTTGATCGATACGCCTTCGCATCAGAGAGAAGCCGGCTCACACATGTCACAGGATGGGGCGAGCCCCGACTACAGGGCTGTAAACATCAAGGAAGCGGTCAACATAATCAAAAAACACCTTCGCAGCCCGAGCGACGAGAAGCCCCAGTCCCAGGAAGCCGCCGTCGACCTGACCGAGCCGACTCATGATCATGAGGCTGCCCAGGACGCTTGCGAGGCCGCTGAGCCGGAGCCGCAGGCCCAGCAGCATGAACCTGAGCCGGAGCGGCAAGAGCAGTCTCCGGAGCGGCATATCCCGACTGCGAAAACAGACGAGTTGTTGGGCGACATTCTGGCTCAGTTGAAGAGCATGCAGCGGACCGAAATGTTCGATGAGTTCTCCGTAATGAGACTCATGGCCGGCGTTGTGCAGGTTCTTGTCCTGTTCTGTCTGCTGGTTACGGTATGGTTTCTGATGAGTCCGAACAGGCAGGATAATCTGGTCTTCATGGCGCTCGGCTTTGCAATAGTTCTCCAGCTTATGGCGCTGACCTTCTATACGATGCACGGGAGAAAATAAGATCGGTGCAAAGCGCGAAGCCAGATACGAATATCTTGGTGTGGCTGCCCTCCCCAATGGGTGACGCTATTCTCTGCACGCCAGCGCTGCGTGCCATCCGTGAACATTTCAAATCGTCAAAAATTTGGTTTCTGGCCAGCTCCGTAGTTCGCGAGACTTTGTCACCAAGCGCCTTCAATGACGAATGGATTGAGCATAAGGCGAAGAATCCGCTGGCCATCGCGGCCCAGCTCAAGGCATACAGATTCTCACATGCTATTCTGTTCAAGAATTCCTTCCCCTCGGCGCTGGCGGTCTTCCTGGCGAGGATCCCGGCACGTATCGGCTACGCTCGCGAAAAACGTGGCTTTCTACTTACCGACAAACTCCACAGCCCGAGACTGCCTGACGGAAAATTCAAGCCGAGATCCATGATTGACTATTATCTTGCCATCGCCTGCTGGCTGGACGCCGACACCGCCGATAGAAGCCTCGGACTGTCTATCGAACCAAAGGCGGCCGAAGGGCTCAGGTCTAAGATGCCTGAACTGGCCCACGCCGGGGGGCCGATTGTTGTGATTGTCCCCGGCGGAGCATTCGGCCCGAGCAAATGCTGGCCCAACGTTCGGTTTGGCCAAACGGCCGACTGGCTTATCACGAACTATAACGCCGCGGTTTTCATATCCGTAGCACCGGAGCAGGCCGAGAGACAAATCGCAGAAAGCATCTGCGATTCGAGCGAACACGGGCTTATCAACCTCACAGACAGGTCGCTGAGCCTCGGCGAACTCAAAGCCCTTTTCTCGGTCGCCGATCTGGTGATCAGTAATGACACGGGGCCTCGCCACATAGCGGTAGCTCTGGGGCGCAAGGTCGTCACTCTATTCGGGCCGAACGACCCGGCCTGGACGGACACTGAATGCGAAAACGAGATTCAAATCGTCGGCAACGTCCCTTGTGCGCCCTGCAGCAAGCCGGATTGCAGCCAGAGCGAACATCTGTGTATGCAGGCGATCACCGTCGAGACGGTCTGCGACGCCGCGAAGGAATTGCTCGAAGACGACCGTAAGCACGCAGCAATTATGACTCAACAGGAATTCGTGGAAACATCGGAATCTTTCTTCGTAGATCCTGTTCATGAGTCGGCACTGGGCAAGTTGGGTCTCAACTCTGTTGACAGTGTTTTTTCCTTTGAAGCGGCCACGAATCTGGATAAAGAAAATCTCGCCCGCTTTCGCAGCCGCGTGCAATTTGAAATAGATGCGCCGCAGCCGCCGCGGGCAACTACGGTATTCCTGAAACGCTATGACCGGCCGCCGGTTTCGGTCCAGCTTAAGAACTGGCTAAGTGCTCGCGGCAAGAGAAGCTGCGCCCTGCTCGAATTCGTCGCAGCAAGCCGATTGACGGCGTTCGGCATAAATACGCCGAAGACTATCTGCTACGGCGAGCAATGGGCCAATCTCTTCGAAAAGAGGAGCTTCATCATCACGCAGGAAATCCCGGACGCCGCATCGTTGGAACGAAAATTGCCCGACTGTTTCACAGGACGCCCTGCCAGAGAGAATTTGAAACCCAGAAGAGATTTCACCGCCCGGCTGGCGGACTTCATAAAGGAATTCCACGAAACAAACTACCGTCATCGAGACCTCTACTTCGCACATATCTTTTACAGTGATGACGGGAGATTCTATCTGATAGACCTGGCACGTGCCTTTGAGCCGATTATTCTGAGCCGGCGATTTCAGGTCAAAGATATCGCGCAGATTCACTATTCCGCTCCCGGTCGAGATTTCTCGAAGACCGACAGGCTGCGTTTTTATCTGCGTTATGTCGGCCGCGGCAAACTTACGAGTGCAGACAAAATCTTCATTCGCAAGGTTGTAAGCAAGGCAAGGCGAATGGCAAGGCATGAAAAAAAGCACGGCAGACAGGTTCCTTTTGAAAACTGAGAAGACTACGATTGGTATTTTGCGATGAAGAGAAAAGTCGCAATCATAATAGAACGCGCTAATGTAGCTCTCGGGGGCGCCGAACGCTCGGTCCTCGAGCTGGCGGCGGCTTTGTCAGGGCTCGATCTCGAAGTGGATGTTATTGCCGCAAAGGGCCGAACGGACACCAGTAATGTCCATATTCTGTGCCCGAACACGACCGGCAGGCGTGTCGGTTATTTCACTTTCGAGAGGGCGCTGAGAGAGCACTTGTCGCAGAGGAGTTATGAGATTATTCACAGCGTCCTGCCCTTTGAATTCGCCGATGTCTATCAGCCGCGCGGGGGAGCCTATGCCGAGTCCATCCTGCGCAATGCCGCCAGCTACGAGAACAAGTTTGTCGAACGGTATAAGAAATTAACGGCCTTCACTAACTGGCGCCGGACCGTGCTCGTGCATGCCGAGCGCAAGCTGGCACAGAGAGCGGACGGGCCGGTCATCGCCGCCCTTTCGCGGTACGTCGCCGAGCAGTTCAAACAACGCTATGGCACGGATGAGCGGCGAATAGTGATCATACCGAACGGCGTCAAGACCGGCAGACCGATCAACCGTGCTCAGGCCGACAGACTCCGTGCAGAAGTATTGGCTAAACTGCGCATCAAAGAATCCGATGACCCGGTTCTATTCCTGTTCGTGGCAAATAATTTCAGACTAAAAGGACTGGCGCCTTTGATCAGAGCAATGTCTGTGGCGGCACGTCACGAGGCCCAGCGCAAAGGTTATTTGATTGTCGTCGGAGGCGGCAAAAGACTCAAATACACGGAACTCGCACAGAAACTTAACGCTCCGCCAATGGGCAGGAGAGTCGTTTTCCTCGGCACTGTCAGTCATATTCAGAACGTTCTGTCGATAGCCGACGTCGCCGTGCTGCCTACCTTTTACGATCCTTCCAGCAGGTTTATTCTCGAGGCCCTGGCGGCCGGCAGGCCGGTGATAACGACCCGGTTCAACGGCGCGACCGATCTATTTGTTAAGGACCGGCACGGCAAGGTGATCGACACCCCTGAGAATACGAGTTCACTTGCTGAAGCCGTCGGTCATTTCACCGACACGTCTAACATCCTGGATGCATCGCAGGCGATTGCCGAGGACAATCTCAGAGATAATATTTCTATCAACCGAGCTGCCGGGCAGCTGAATGAGCTTTATGAATCCATATTGGAGAGGAAAGACCGAAAATGACGTACAAAGTTTTCCCGCTCGCCATAGTTGCCGCGTATCTGCTTGGCTCGATACCGTTCGGGTTGCTCATAGCCAAGGCCCACGGCAAGGATTTGCGTTCGATCGGTTCTGGCAATATCGGCGCTACCAATGTCTCCCGCGCCCTCGGCAGAAAATGGGCCTATTTCTGCTTCGCCCTCGACGTGCTAAAAGGCCTGATTCCGATGCTCGCGACGTTGCATCTGGCCAGCACCGGGCCCAATCAATCACAAGGCGAAAGAGTCGTCCTGCTCTGGTTATGGCTCGCGGTCGGCTGCGCTGCAATTATGGGTCATATCTTCCCGATATACGTGAGATTCAAAGGTGGCAAGGGCGTGGCAACCAGTTTTGGCGTAGCGCTGGGCCTTTGGCCCTATTTCACAGTCTGTGCTTTGTTCGCGCTGGCGACATGGTTGATAGTCGTTCTGACGCTTCGCTACGTATCGCTGGCTTCGATTCTTGCGTCGGTCGTTTTTCCGCTTGCCCTGATCCTGGCGATAGTTCTGGTTCCCGGCTGGGAGCTTGGCAGCTTGTGGCCGGTAGTCATCACGGCGGTTGCGATACCAGTGATGGTCATCATCCGACACCGTGAAAACATAAAGAGACTGATCGCAGGAACAGAGAGCAAGATCTTGAAATCCTGAACCTTCAAGTCAACCAAGAACAGCCTGACTCATTGGCAGACTGTGCTTCGAATACAGGAAAATGGAACTGAACATGACCAAGCCTGAGGAACAGAATCTGGAAAGTAAGGGCAAGTAATAATCATCGAAATGTTGAAGAAAAGAACAAACAACACGCCAAGGTTTTTTAGGGCTTTAGCCGAGGTCATCAAATTGATGTTGATTCGCCCTTTGAGATTCTTCTGCAATTTCTCCATCTTGACTTTGGGCTCAATAACATGTTTTGTCACTTTTGCTGAAGGATCAAAATCAGCAGTCATGCAATCACCGGTTGATTTGAACCCACCTATTGAAAACGGCTGATTATCGAGACTGCTGATTGTGACTTTAGGACCACCGGCATTCTCCTTATCAAGGTATAGTCTCAGTCTTTTCGGCTCCCAGGTTACTTTGAGCACAACCTTGGCCTGTATGGCCAGGTTGGTCGTGGGACTTGCCGCGTCGTTACTATGCACAACCAGTTGGCGCTTAAAAACACTTCGCTGAGATCCCGATCTCCACTCTATTTTCACTGCCCCGCTCTCGCCCGGCGCATATTCGGTCTTATCCTTGTCCAACTTGGCGACGACACCACAGCATCTGCCAACTTCCGTGATCTTCAATAAGGCCTGTCCGGTATTCGTGAACTTGATCTGGCCCGTGTTCATTGAGTTAGGTGAAACTTCGCCGAAATCATGCGCCAATTTCTCAAACGTGATTCTCGGCGAGAGTCCGTTGAGATCAGGCGCACTGGCAGCCTTTTTCAGCGGTTCGGTGAGTTCTGTCGGCGTGACGGGGGGTCTTTTGCCAATTCAGCGATAAGGGACTGGCACAACAATGGAAGCCGTGATATTGGATTTGGGATTTGCGATTGCGGATTCAACTCACACGTGCAACAAATTGGCGAACTCGCAAGCTTACCCATTTTATCAAACAACACTCATTTGAAGGCTGCTTTTGCGGTTTACTTTTTACTGATTATACCGATAATGAAGGCACGGTTCAGTTCGATAGCCGATTGAGTGGGCACGGAGAAAGAAAGCTCTTTGACAGGAAGACAGGATAAAAGCTGCAAAATATTTAATTTGGACTTTTCGAAAATGAAAAATAAGACCAAAACAAATAGAAATAGGTTGTCAATTTACTTGATTAAAGAAGAACTCAACACGCCTGAATCAATTCTAAAAGATACTGGAAAAGTAACAGCGCATAATCTTAATGACGACGAATCGTTTGTATTGTACACAAAAGATTCGTATAGTCATCCGCCCGAATGGATACAGAAGTTTTTCCTTGAAACACCTGAAGATTTTAAGCTTGAAAATTCGTCTTCACAGGGATTGTTTCTGGCCAGAATAAAAACTAGCAACGAGGAATATAGATTTTTCACCATTCCATTCGGTGTAGGCCGTCACTTATTAAAACCTGGAGTCATCGAAGAGAGATTTGGGCTAAAAGTAGTTTTAAATGCTGTTGATGAGACACAGTTAAGAAGCGTCGACAAGAAAAATATGTCAAATGTTCCCAAACAGTCCAGGGAGCAGGTCAGCTCGAATAGCGTTATTGCTGATTTTGGAATTGACATTGAACAGGATTTGATTCTGGGTGTAACAGGAAAATCTAAGAGCCAAATTTTCGGGAAAACTATTACTGGCAAGGATGCTTTAGGAGTATCCGTAAAGGTTGATATAAACACGATAGAAGGTTTCTTAAAGCAATGTTTTCAATATTACTGCAAAGATGATTACAAAGAAAATTTCGGGTGGATTGACCAAATTTCAGAAATAAAGAGCAAGACAACAGTCGATACGCTAAATGAGAGCATGATAGAGAAAGTAAAGGTTAAAGCTCTCAATAAATTATGGATGGCAATTCCTGAAATTATCGACTGGGAGGACGTGGAAGGATTTTGCTATTCACATGAAAACACAGATGTTAAACTGGATGATATTGAGATTCAGGGGTTCCTAAAAGGTCTTTTGATCGATGAAGATTATAGCCAAGCCTCTCTGGATATGTTCACAAAGCATAAGATCCTTTGTTACAGTTCAAGCTCTGATATCGTAAAACATCAATGGAAAGCATTTAATTGCCTTTATTGCGAAATGGAACAGAACGACTCTGTATTTTTGTTGACTAATGGAAAATGGTACAAGATTGCAGCTAATTTTGTTACACAGGTTAATGAAACGTATCATGGGCTTTTAAGAAAAGAAATCAATTTGTCGCTGCCGGAATATAATCATGAGTACGAAGGAGACTATAACGAAAAAGTAGCACAAAATATGAATAGTATTTGTCTTATGGACAAGAAGAACATTACCTATGGTGGCGGGCATAGTAGAATTGAATTTTGTGATTTATTTTCAACAGCCAAAGAAATGATTCATGTCAAACGCTATGGGGGTTCGTCTGTTCTAAGTCATCTTTTTAATCAGGGACTTGTATCTGGTGAATTGTTTCGGGCTGATAAAGAATTCCGTAACAAAGTAAATGGCGAATTGCCGAAAAGTCATAAACTTTCTAATACCGCTAGTATACAACCATCCGAGTATAAAATCATTTATGCAATTATAAGCCGTTTTGATAAAGAATTAAATATACCCTTCTTCAGCAAAGTAAGCCTTAAGAATGCCGAAAGACGCCTTGAAATGGTAGGGTATCCTGTCTTTTTGATAAAGATAAATACAACTGTACAAGAAACGGATTGATTTTATTTTCGAGGTTACAGAAAGGTTACACAAAATGGATAAGACAGAATATAGATATCAAAAATTCATGTCAGATATATCAGGTCAAGGCATTAAGCACCATGATAGCAAACCCGAAAATGCTATTATACTAGTTACAAATTGGCTTAGAAATGCTTCAAAACAAAAGAACATTTCTGGCGGTTTCGCGAAAATCCAAAGATATAAAGTTTTCAAAAAGGAACTCACCGAAATGTCTAACTCTTTGAATATCAAAGAAGACGAGCTTGAATTCAATGACTATTCGACCTTAGTTTCTGAATGGATCGAGGCAAATTAACTTCCTGAAAGGAGTGTAGAGATGGCAAAGAAAACGGTCAACAATAACAAAACAAGTATCAGCAAACTTCCCAACGACAAACCTGTTATGTACAAGATTAAAACGAAAGGCGGTAATGTCAATTATGTGGGAGTAGCAAAGAAAGGGCGTGTAGAAGAACGGATTGAAGAACATTTGCAAGGGCAGGAAGATTATGTCCCCGGTGCCAAGGTTCAAATCGAACAGTGTGGTAGTATTACCGAGGCAAAAAAGAAAGAAGCAGCCGCAATCAAGGGTATTCAACCAAAATATAATGAACAGGGCAAATAGTTCTCGTTGCAGGCTTAAATCGTGATGTTGTAAGTTTACATCGTGGCATTGCAAACAGGTCAAAATGGTTGTAAATCGATTGTTTTAGTTGGGTTACAAAGATATAGCCCGCCGGGCGATAAAAAGAGAAAATAAAATTGGCCACAGGGAAGAGAATGTCGGATTTTCTAAATAGGCTTGAGAAAAAAGTTAGACAGCAACTGGCTAGTCAGCGTGTTGGCTTTCTGTTAGGTGCCGGTTCATCATTTTTAAATGGGAATGGGTATCCTCTTGCAACCGGACTTTGGGATGTAATCCAAGAACGCATTCCTGCAAATGAACGGTCTGGTATACAACAAAAGCTCGATGGTGGGGCGAATGGCCTCGAAGAAGCCTTAGATTTATTAGACGACGGTGGTGTCAGTGATATCCCTCATCGACATAGCGTTACAAAGGCAATTTCTGAAAAGCTTGCAACTGTTACACCATCACTGGATATTCACTCAGAGTTTTTGACAAGACTTTCACGACGAAACGAGCCAATGATTCCTATTTTCTCTTTGAACTATGATCCACTTATAGAAAGAGCGGCAGATGCTAAGAAGATTCTTTTGATTGATGGTTTTATGGGTGCCGAACTTGCATATTTTTCACCGGACGTTTTCCAAAAACGTAGAGGACCCGTGCACAAGGGATATAGAGGACCTCAATGGCGACTAGATACAGGCATAATACATTTGTTCAAACTTCATGGTTCTATCGGCTGGTATGAATGCACAACCAATGGCATACGCCGATGTGGTTTCAGTGGAGATATCCCACTAAATACGAAGAGACTAATGATTCCACCACAGCATCGTAAGGCTACCGACACAATGGCTCTGCCCTATTCATCTTTGTGGTCAGATTTTAGGGGAATGTTACGTTTGGGTCCTTTTCTTGTCAATCGACTTGTTTCAATTGGTTATGGAATGTGTGATGAGCACGTTAATGCTGTAATTGAAAATGGATTGGCTCGTACAGATTTTACTTTGCTGATTTTTACTCTTGAACTCAAAGAGGATGTATTTCAGCGATGGTACAATAAAAGCAATGTAATTATTGTAACAAAAGACCGGTGTTCGTTGTACGGAGAGACAGGGCCGGGACACCCCAACTTGTGGAGTTTTGAAAAACTAAGCCAGGAGGTATAAATGACTGAACATACAAATACTCTTATAGGCCATGTTATTGATATACAAGGCAGTCTCCTCACAGCGTCGCTCATTGAGGATGAGCAAGGGAGTGTCCCAAAAGTTACCATAGGTGACGAAGATATTCTTGTAGGTCAGATCGGGGCGTATGTGTCAGTTACCCAAGGAAGTATTAAAATTCTTGCCCTTATTACTCGAATGACTGAACAGGAAAAACTGTCGCCTCTAACTCAGGGCGATACAAGTGCAGATTCGATACGCTTATCATATGCACAACGTATTATAAATCTTACACCTATTGGGTCGGTAAAAGAAGATGGTATATTTGAACGTGGTGTGAGTACATATCCGACAACAGGTGCCGAAGTACATGCGATAGGTTCAAGTGATATTGATGTGATGTTTTCAAAGTTTCGGTCTAAGCAATATGATGTTGGAAATCTTTCTTCGCATCCCGTTTTAACAGTTTGTCTCGATCCCACATCGCTCTTTGGCCGCCATTTTTCAATTCTTGGCCAAACCGGTGCAGGCAAATCCTGGACTGTTGCAAATCTCGTTCAAAGAGCAGTGGCCGTCATGCCGAAAGCACATATAATAATCTTGGATTTGCACGGAGAATACTCCTGGACTGATGATAAAAATGTTCGTCATTCCGCATTTGATGACAGTATATTTCGATATGTTGACGCCCGTGAATTGGAAATCCCCTATTGGTTAATGACGTTCTCAGAGCTTTGCGATCTGCTCATTGAACACAACGAGAGAGAAGCAACAAATCAAACGGCATTCTTTCGTGACTGCTTACTGGCTGGGCGACAGGAAGAAAACACAACCGCCAAACCACCTCTTGGGCTCGAAAGGGTAACCGTTGATACTCCTATATATTTTTCTCTTAACGATGTTTTGGAAAAAGTGCGGGCAAAGAATATCGAACGAGTTGGGAATAGGCAAGGGCCTATGTTCGGAAACTTCGACCGATTTTTAATGCGACTTGAAAGTAAGCTAAACGACACGCGGTATGATTTTCTACTCAAACCCAAAATTAGAAAGGCATCCAACACTCTTGCTCCTATGCTTCGGGATTTCGTAGGACTTGGCGAGCCTAAGCGGCCTGTAACAGTAATTGACTTGAGTTCAGTTCCATTTGATGTTAGACCTACGGTTGCAGCGCAAATCGGACGACTTGCCTTCGAGTTTAATTATTGGAATCCGCAGTATCGAGAATTTCCACTTCTTCTAATATGTGAGGAAGCTCATGCATATATCCCAAGAGAATCACAATCCCAGTTTGCTGGTTCTCGTAAATCTATGGAGCGGATTGCAAAAGAAGGCCGCAAATATGGAGTTGGATTAGGTGTTGTAAGCCAGCGTCCTCATGAAGTATCTGAGACGGTTCTGGCTCAATGTGGTACCTTCCTATGCCTTCGAATTACAAATCCAAGCGATCAGAATTATGTGAGAAGCTTAGTTCCAGAAGCAGAGCGTGATCTTGTTGATATTCTTGCCGGGCTTGGCAGGGGAGAAGCTATGGCATTAGGAGAAGCGGTTCCCCTTCCAACGCGGTTACAGTTTTATAAGCCCGATCCAAAGCCAAATAGTGAAGATATTGATTTTTATGCTAAGTGGAAAGATGGCCCTGAAAATATAATAGATGTAGATGAGATTGTAAATCGTTGGCGCCGCCAAGAACGTTAAAAAATAAATACTGGTCTTTTCAAGCTAAAAATAGGCTAAAAAACGATCTCCTCATAAGTATGTGAAGAGACAAGGCAAAAACATTGAATAGCGTAAAATCAATATAATGTAAAAGTCCTCCGCATCAGAGTGGGGAGAAAATAATGGAATGGTTTTTTTGGAAAGAATTGAATTATGGCAAGATTTCTAAGAACAGAAGCAGAAGTTGTTGTATTTAAGGAAGTTAGGCGAAAAACCCGCAATAAAGGTGAAAAATGAAGCTAACCGAAAATGAAATCCGGGATATAACGAAGTATCTGGAAGCGGGCAAGGATCTGCCGGAAAAGTATCGGTTTTTGCTGTTTGAGGATAAACGCGAGGTCGAGTTGGTCTGGAACGGCAAGACAGCCGAGGTCTGTAATATCGTGCTGCCCTTTCAGGTGATTGAGCAGGTCGATGAGCCACGAACGGAAGAAGCTTTGAAAGCAGCGCCGACTCTCTTTGATATGCAGACCGGCAGGCAGATCAAGGGCTGGAACAATAAACTGATCTGGGGCGATAACAAACTGATTTTATCCTCACTGAAGAACGGGCCGCTGCGGGAAGAGATTGAAAAGCAGGGCGGTATAAAACTGATTTATATCGATCCGCCGTTTGATGTGGGGGCGGATTTTTCGATGGATATCGAGATCGGGGGCGAGACGCTGACAAAGAAGCCCGGCATCCTCGAAGAAATCGCCTATCGCGATACCTGGGGCAAAGGGGCCGATTCCTTTATCGCCATGATCTACGAACGACTCGTCCTGATGCGGGATTTACTGGCCAACGATGGGAGTATCTATGTGCATTGTGATTGGCGGGTTAATAGCTTTGTCCGATTGCTTTTGGACGAAGTTTTCGGCTCCAAGAAGAGTATTAACGAGTTGATCTGGAAAAGATCAGAAGCTCACTCTGATTCTAGTTCCTTTGGCAAAGTTCACGACACAATTTACCTATATGTGAAGGGAGAGAATCGGGTTTGGAACAAGCTGTATGTACCTTACTCGGACGAGTATATCGATAAACAATTCAAGTATATCGAAGAACAAACCGGAAGAAGATATCGCTCGGCAGATTTATCGGCCTCTGGTCTATCTGGAGGAGGATACACCTATGAGTGGAACGGGATTACGAGAGCATGGCGGTGTCCCGAATCCACAATGCTGAAGTATAAAGCAGCAGGTCGGTTGGATTACACAGGGAAAGGCCTTGTTCGATATAAGTATTACTTGGATGAAATGCTCGGGACGACTGTCCAGACTGTTTGGACGGACATCTTGAAGATTCACCACTTGGCTGATGAACGGGTTGATTATCCTACTCAGAAGCCTGAATCTTTACTTGATCGGATGATCAAAGCCTCATCCAATGAAGGTGATCTTGTAGCTGATTTCTTCTGCGGCAGTGGCACGACTTTGGCTGTTGCGGAGAAGCTGGGGCGAAAATGGATAGGTTCTGATCTGGGTAAGTTTGCTATTCACACTACCCGCAAGCGGATGATCGGTGTGCAGCGGCAATTGAAGGCCGAAGATAAGAGCTGGCGAGCGTTTGAGATATTGAATCTTGGTAAATATGAGCGTCAGCATTATATCGGCGTCAATCCCAATTTGAGAGAGCAGGAAAAACAGCAGCAGTTGGAGGCGAAGGAAAAGGATTTTGTGAATCTCATTCTGCACGCCTATCGGGCAGAGCCAACGAATCAGTTTGCAACCTTTCAGGGAAAAAAGGCGGGCCGGTTAGTGGCGGTAGGGCCGGTGAATATGGCGGTAACGCGGCTGTTTGTGGAGGAGATAATCCTGGAGTGCCGCAAGCACCATATTACGCGCGCAGATATTCTGGGCTTTGAGTTTGAGATGGGCCTGTTTCCCAATATACTCGATGAGGCCAAGACCAAGGGTATCGATCTGGCGATGAAATATATTCCAGCGGAGGTCTTTGATAAGCGGGCGGTAGAGAAGAATCAGGTGGTCTTTCACGATGTATCGTTTATCGAGGTCAAGCCGCATATCAAAAAGAAAACCATTGCAGTGGAGCTGACCGATTTTTCGGTCTTTTACTCGCAAGATTCAGTGGCCGCTGATGAGAAGCTCAAAAACAATAAGAGCAAGGTCATTGTCGATAAGGGCCAGGTAGTCAAACTAGCCAAGGATAAGAGCGGTATTATCAAACGAGAGGTTCTGACGAAAAAATGGACCGACTGGATTGATTACTGGAGCGTGGATTTTGATTTTGAGAGCAAGCGGGAGATTATCCGGGTCAAAAAGGAATTGAATCCGGATGCTCAAGGCAGGCTGGCGGGGATGGAAGATGCGCAAAAGAATCTGGAAATGTGGGAGGAGGTCTGGACGGGCGATTTTGTCTTTGAAAACGAATGGCAGAGCTTTCGCACCAAGAAAGGCCGCTCACTGGAACTAACCAGCGCCTATCACGAATGCGAAAAAGGCCGCTGCAAGATAGCGGTCAAGGTGGTGGATATCTTCGGCAACGATACGATGAAGATTATCGAGGTAACGATATGATGGATAAAGAAGTTTTGCATAAAGAAATTGACCTTATTCAGGATTGCATTAAGCGGATGGCGCATAACTCCTTTCTGTTGAAAGGCTGGACTGTCTCCCTGGTTGCCATTGTTTTGGCGTTAGCCAAAGATTTTGATCTTATCTACTTGTGTCTTTTGCTACTACTGCCCGTGATCTGTTTTTGGTATCTCGATGCCTTTTTTCTTTACACGGAAAAGATGTATCGAAGAATGTACGAATGGGTAATCGCAAATAGAAGTAAAACAGACGAACATTTGTATAACCTTAATCCACACTGTTTCAAAAAAGAAGTTCCCGGTGAATTGAAAATCATGTTTTCTAAGACATTGTTTGTTTTCTATGGTATTCCTGCTTTTGCTCTGATAATTTGTTTTATTTGTGCAGTGATAGATGCTGTTTGTTGACTTACTGGTTGACCTAATAACGAAAGGATAATATTATGGCAAGAAAATTTTACAGAAGAAGCGATTTTGCAGTAGCACTATCAGAATCACAGATTAAGATTCTGGAGCAAAAACGAGCAAGTATTAGTGCTATGGGGGAGCAAGCAGAATATGATGTGTTTTTGTCTCACAGCATAAAAGACACGCGGTTAATAAAACAGATCAGAGATGTATTAGAATCCAATTGTAATATTTCAGTTTACATTGACTGGGACGAAGATGCGGGAACCCCAAGAGATGAAATTGCAGATACCGTTAAGGCTGCAATGGATTGCTCCAAAACGCTCTTGGTTGTCAAGACGGACAACTCTGATGATTCTTCATGGGTTCCGTGGGAGACAGGATATTTTGACAACAAGGACAATGACAAGATAGGCGTCCTTCTGGTTGAGGATGAAGACAGGCAGTTTAGTCGTAAAACATTTGAACATCGAGAGTATTTGAAAAATTATGTGATTCTAGGACCTGATGATATTGTTGGTTTTATCACAAACGGGAGTTCTTATATCAGAAAAATTATTGACCAAGATAAACTTATTGGCGCCCCTTTTGTCGTCCAGAAACCTGAGAAACTCATTAAACCTCACCGTCATGATTAACTTGAAAACTGACATTCAAAACACCTTTAAATATTTTGAAGGCAGTCCTGTACTGCGGGAAAATGACAGAGAATATGTATTAGAGGGCAAGTTACATTGCTGTGTAGCAGGCTATGAAGAATTATATGATATTTTTAACGTGGCCATTGCTGTGCCTTTTATTTTTCCGAGGCAATTGCCAACCGTTGTTGAGAAAGATCAGAGGATACAAAGGAAGGTTGAGTACCACATGGACGGTAAAGGAAGATGCTGCCTTGGAACCGAGACAGCCCTTTATGACTATATGCAGATTCATAAAATTACAAGCTTTTGTCAGTTCTTAGAGCAAGTGGTCATTATGTTTTTTTTTCAAGTAAAATACTTTTTGGCTAATGGTCACTGGATCGAAACACCAGAGGCCCATTACACTCAGGGGCGAATAGATTCTTACAAAAGGATATTTGGTTTATCCGAAGGTGATTTAAAGAAAATTGTTTCAATGAAATTTAAAAGATATGCCAAATGTTTGTGCAATAGCAATAGAAGGTTTGACAAGTGCCACGGCAAATATATCCCGCTCGAGCAGATTCAAAAAGACTTTAAGGAAATGGGAAAACATTGGAAATAATATTACATCAGGGTATCCATCAAGGTACCGAATTTTGTATAGATTCAAAGTGACAGAATCCGAATAGGAGGTGGTCTCATGGCCAAGCGACAAGTATTTTACAGTTTCCATTTTGATAATGATTGCTGGAGAACCAATCAGGTTCGAAATATTGGTGCTATTGAAGGAAACAAACCTGTTTCTGCCAATAACTGGGAGCAGGTCAAAAGAAAAGGCGACCAGGCGATTAAAAACTGGATTAACTCTCAATTACAAGGGCGCTCCTGCACCGTTGTTTTGGCTGGATCACAAACGGCCAGTCGTCCATGGGTAAAATATGAAATAGAAAAAAGTTGGGAACTTGGCAAAGGTGTTGTGGGGATATGCATCCATAAATTAAAAGACAGTTACGGCCGAATCTCCTCTAAAGGAAATAATCCTTTTTCAAGTTGTGATTTTGGAGATAAAAAGTTTGACCAGATTGTCAAGCTATATAATCCGTCAGGCAGTGACAGCACGCAAGTCTATGCTTGGATAGAGAATAATATTTCAGCAGCAATAGAACAGGCCATACAAATAAGAAATCAATACAATTAAGAGGTTTCAATGGCATTACATCCCGACTTTCCCCATTCCCCCTATACGATCCTCGACCCGGATACTCGCTGGTTTCCAGCCGATGAGGCACTGCGAGACTCCAGCTATGAAAAACTGCTGCCGCCTCTGGTGCATCAACTGCGCCGAAAAGTTAAGGCTTGGCGAGACGACAATTATAAAGGAGCCAGCGATACCAGTATATCCCTTTTGAACTGGTGGTTTAATGCCGAGCATCTGCTGGTGAAGGCGGATGGTATGATGGAAAAATTTGAATATTACTTTGCCCAGCGTGAGGCGGTGGAAACGGTTGTCTATCTGTACGATGCGGTGAAAGTCAAGGATAAGTACGACCTGCTGCGCTATGACTCATCCGGGGCTGTATCGGCGGGGATGTTCGATGAAGAATGGAAACGCTTTGTTATCAAGATGGCGACCGGTTCGGGGAAAACCAAGGTACTAAGCTTAATTCTGACATGGTGCTATTTTCATAAACTCTATGAAACCGATTCTGAACTGGCACGCAATTTTCTGGTGATAGCGCCCAATATCATTGTTCTGGATCGGCTGCGTCGCGACTTTGACGGGTTGCGTATTTTCTTTGAAGATCCGGTGCTGCCGGATAACGGCTTTGAAGGACGCAACTGGCGCGATGATTTTCAATTGACCCTGCATATTCAGGATGAAGTAAATATTACCCGCAAAACAGGTAATATCTTTTTGACCAATATTCACCGCGTCTATAGCGGCAATGATATTGTACCTTCGGCTGATGATGAAGATACAATGGATTATTTTCTGGGAAAGCGTCCGACGGGCGCGACCACCGATTCCAAGGTCGATCTGGGTGATATCGTCCGGGATATCGATGAACTGGTAGTATTAAATGATGAGGCGCATCATATTCACGACCCGAGAATGGCGTGGTTCAAATCGATTGAGGATATTCATAACCGCCTCAAGCATAAAGATAAGTTTTTATCCCTGCAGGTGGATGTAACCGCTACACCCAAGCATAATAACGGGGCTATCTTTGTGCAAACGGTTTGCGATTATCCGCTTGTTGAGGCAATTTCGCAGAACGTGGTCAAACATCCGGTGCTGCCCGATGAGGCGAGCAGGGCGAAACTATCGGAACGGCAGAGTTCCAAATATACGGAGAAATATGCTGATTACCTGAACCTGGGTATCGAAGAATGGCGCAAGGCCTACGGAGAACATGAAAAACTCAACAAGAAGGCCATCCTGTTTGTGATGACCGATGACACCAAAAACTGCGACGATGTGGCGGAATATCTGGAAACTACTTACCCCGAACTTAAAGATGCCGTACTGGTGATTCATACCAAGAATAACGGCGAGATCAGCGAGTCAGTAAGCGGAAAAAAAGAGGATGAACTGAAAGAGCTGCGCAAGCAGGCAAACGAAATTGACGGATGGGATAGTCGTTATAAGGCCATCGTATCGGTAATGATGTTGAAAGAGGGCTGGGATGTCAAAAACGTTACTACTATCGTGGGGCTTAGAGCTTATTCTGCCAAGAGCAATATTTTACCGGAGCAGACTTTAGGTCGTGGTTTGCGCAAGATGTATCCCGGTAATAATGTTCAGGAATATGTCAGTGTCGTAGGAACCGACGCCTTTATGGACTTTGTGGAGTCGATCCAGTCCGAAGGTGTTGAACTGGAGCGTAAGGCAATGGGTGAAGGGACAAAACCCAAAACGCCAATCATCGTTGAAGTTGATAGTGAAAACACCAACAAGGATATCGAAAAGCTTGATATTGAGATTCCGGTCTTAACAGCAAGAATCTATCGGGAGTATAAAAATCTTGACAGTCTGGATGTCGGGCGATTCGGACATCAAAAGGTTGCATACCTTGAGTTCAGCGAAGAACAGCAACGAGAGATTGTCTTCAGGGATATTACCACAGGCCAGATCAGCCATACGACCATGCTGGATTCATCCGGTGTGACAGATTATCGCTCAGTGATTGGTTACTTTACTCAGGTTATTATGAAGGATTTAAGGCTGATTAGCGGCTATGATGTGCTGTATGGGAAGGTAAAAACTTTTATCAGGGATGAGTTGTTTGATAAACTGGCGGACCTTGACAGTTTGAATACCTTGCGGAATCTGTCGGAACTTCAAGCCAACAAGACTTTAGTGGAAACGTTTAAAAAACAGATTAACGATTTAACCGTGCAGGATAAGGGCGACGCCGAAATACGGGATTATATAAAGCTTAGAAAAACACGCCCGTTCGTAGCTAAAGAGCAGGAATATATGATCCCGAAGAAAAGTATTTTTAACAAAATGATTGGCGACAGCCATCTGGAATTAGCATTTGCAGCTTTTCTCGAAAAATGTGATGACATTATTTCCTATGCTAAGAATTATTTTGCTGTAGGTTTTAAGATTGATTATGTCAATGCCAATGGCAATATCTCCAATTACTACCCTGACTTTATTGTCAGGAAGTCAGAAACAGAGGTGTTTGTAATTGAAACCAAAGGACTGGAAGATCTTGATGCGCCTTTGAAAATGGACAGGTTGAGGCAGTGGTGTATTGATATTAACAAGGCGCAATCAGCCATCAGGTATGATTTCATTTTTTTAGATGAAGATAGTTTCAGTAAATATCAGCCAAAGAGTTTTAATGAATTAGTGATAAATTTCAGAGAATACAAGGTGAAATAAGTCACTGGTTAGAGAAACCAAGAGTAGTCACGACCGTGACAAAAGACGTGAGATTGAAAACAAGAAACTTGACTGTGGCCAGGCCCACTTTGATGCTATTGGAGTCAACTTCAAGGTGGCAACGAGTATTCATGAAGTTTTAGCGAAATAGATTTTTGAGGATGCGTAGTGCTAATCCAAAATCCAAAATAGAGATGATGGAGACCTATAAATGGCAAAGGAAGGTATTGCGGTATCAGCTCCGCCAGAGCCTGGAAAATTTCAGCCAATGTAGCTCGGCATCTGCGGTGTCTTGGCCCAGGCGCCAGCCCTACCCGGCCGACGCCGGAATAAGGCAGAGCATCCTCAGAACCGAATCGCCCGTGTTCTTGAAGCGGTGTTCTTTGTTCGGCGGCGCAAATATCACGTATTCGGGGCCAAACTCGTGCTGCTGACCTTCACAGACAAATACGCCGTTTCCTTCCAGGACAAACACCTCGTGCTCGTGCGCATGCGTGTGCAAGGGCGTATGACCTCCGGGCTGTAATTCGAACATCCGCATGGCAAAATTCTCCGCCCCGTCGGCCTTGGAAATGAGCAATCTCATTTCTGCGCCTTTTGCACCATCGATCTCTACCGGCTTCTTAGCTATGTTGCTGCTTCTCTCGACCTTCATGCTCTGTCCCTCTCGTTGTCACAATACCTCAGCCAAGTTTCTTGGCCAGAATTTCAGAGACCACTTTCGGATTTGCCTGGCCCTTCGTCTTCTGCATAACCTGCCCCAGCAAGAAGCCTTTGGCTTTCTTGCTCTTCTTACCGCCGCTGGTGACGTCCTCAACTGCTTTGGGATTTTCCGCAATTATCTGGTCAACTATTGCCTCTAATTCGCCTGCATCGCTTTTCTGAATCAGATTGAGTTGTTCCGCTATTCGCTGAACTGTTAGGGGATCCTCGACTGTCGCGCGACTAAAGACATTCGCTTTCAGCTTTACAATTTCTTCAAATATTGTTTTCGCTGAAGAGGCGTTGATTCTTCCGGTTTCAATCTCTTGTGCTAATTTCGCCACATCTATAGCCTGAACACCCAACTGCGCTATGCTGCATCCCTTCTCATTTGCCTTTCTCAAGCCTGTCTGCGCGAGTATGTTGCAGACCCTCTTCGGCTCGCCGCCGGCCTCGACCGCCTCGTCGAAGAAATCCGCCGTCGAGCGCTCAGCCGTAAGCACACCCGCATCATAATCGCTCAGCTTGTACTGCTCGACATATCGCATCTGTCTCTTGAGCGGCAATTCGCACATATGCGAGCGGATGTCATCCAGCCACCGAGGCGCTAATTTCACAGGCATCAGGTCGGGCTCGGGGAAGTACCTGTAATCATGGGCCTCCTCCTTCTCTCGTTGCAGGACGGTAACCTCGCGTTCGTCATCCCAACCCCGCGTGGTCTTGCTGCCCATCTTCATGACCTTGCCCGTGTCGAGGAATTCGTCGAGCTGTCTGTGCTCTTCGTGGTTGACACTTCGTTCCAAAGCCCGGAAGCTGTTGAGGTTCTTGATCTCGACTATGGATGTTCTGTATTCGACGCCGTCTTTGAGGATAGCCAGATTGATGTTAGGCTCGAAACGCATGTGGCCTTTCTGCATATCGGCTTCGGAGACACCCAGGAACCGCACCATTCGCTGCAACTCGACCGCCAGCGCCCGCACTTCGGCGCCGCTGTTCATGTCGGGCTCGGTGACGATCTCAAGCAAAGGCGTGCCGGTCCGGTTCAAATCCACCTGCGAGAAATTGCCCGCCGTGTGCAGGTTTTTGCCGGCGTCTTCTTCGAGGTGCGCCCTTGTTATTCCGATCCTCTTGGTCCGGCCCGATTCGAGAGGTATCTCGATGAAACCGTTCTCGCCGAGCGGCAAATCGTACTGGCTTATCTGATAATTCTTCGGCAAATCGGGATAGTAGTAGCTCTTTCTGTCCCACTTGGTGAACGTCGGTATCCGGCAGTCGAGGGCCATCGCCGTCAGGACGGAGTATTCGTACGCCTGCTTGTTCATGACCGGCAACACCCCGGGCATGCCCAGACACACCGGACAGACCCTGCTGTTGGGCTCTGCGCCGAACTCCACGGCGCAGCCACAGAACATCTTGCTCTTCGTGCACAATTGCACGTGAATCTCCAAACCAACAATAACCTTGTGCTGCAATTGAGCCATTTTCTCATCCATTCGGATACAGCCACGAATTAGCACGAATTTGGCACTAATTCACTGAAATAGCTATAAGACAAACCTCTCATATTCGAAGCTCTTCTTTGCAAAATTGAATATCATGGCCAAACCAACAACTTTGTAGGACAACTCTTTCTGAACGATATCTTTACTATTCGTGTTCATTCGTGATAATTCGTGGCTAAACAATTGGAGGCGTCCTTTTGTGCCAGTCAGTTTCCTTTTCAAACATACGTGCGATCCGCAGCAGCTTTTCCTCGCCGAAGGCCGGAGCCAGTATTTGAAGGCCGACCGGCAGGTTGTCCTCGTCGAATCCACAGGGGATGCTTATGCCGGGGATTCCGGCTAAATTGGCGCCTATAGTATAGATGTCCGACAGATACATCTGTAGCGGATCGTCGGTCTTTTCGCCGATCTTGAAGGCGGTCGTGGGCGCAACGGGCATTATAATGCAGTCGTATTTCTCAAAAGCACTGGTGAAATCACCTCGTATCAGATTCCTGACCTTCAAGGCTTTTAAGTAATAGGCATCATAGTATCCACTCGACAACGCATAGGTGCCAAGCATAATCCGCCTTTTGACCTCCTGGCCGAACGCCTCGGCGCGAGATTTCGAATAGACCTCGACATAATCTTTCGGACTTTGTGTCCGATGGCCGTAATGCACGCCATCATAGCGGGCGAGATTGCTCGACGCCTCAGCGGTCGCGATCACGTAATAGGCGGCGGTTGCGTAATCAAGGTGAGGCATGTCTATTTCCGTGATTTCGGCACCGAGTTTTTTGTACACTTCGATCGCGTCGCTCAGCGCCCTCTGCACGGATTCGTCTGCGCCGGCCGTGTACTCGGGGACAATCGCTATTTTCAATTTCTCCACCGGCTCTTCGAGTTCTTCGAGATAGTCGCAGGCCGCAGCCATAGCTTCGTTCACGCTCGTGCTGTCAGCGGGATCGTGCCCTGCGATGACATTCAACACCAGCGCAGTATCGGCGAGAGTCTGCGTTATTGGCCCGATCTGGTCCAGACTCGAACCGTATGCAACAAGTCCGAATCGCGAGACCCTGCCGTACGTGGGCTTGAGGCCCACCACCCCACAGAAGCTGGCCGGCTGGCGAATCGAGCCCCCCGTGTCGGAGCCCAGCGCTGCAAAACAGAGGCCACCCGCCACGGCCGCCGCCGCCCCCCCGCTGCTTCCACCCGGCACGCGACTTGTGTCCCACGGATTGACCGTCTGCTTCAGTCCCGAGTTCTCCGTGCTCGAACCCATCGCGAACTCATCCATGTTAGCTTTGCCGACAATCACCGCATCGGCGGCGAGCAGCTTGTCCACCACCGTAGCGTTGTAAGGCGCGTGGAAGTTCTCCAGGATTCTCGAAGCACAAGTAGTAGCCCCGAAAGTGGTGCACATGTTGTCTTTGACCGCAACGGGTACGCCCGCCAGTTGCCCAACCGGCTCGCCTGCAACTATACGCTTGTCGACATCGGCCGCGGCTTCCAGGGCCTTTTCTTCACATGTGCTGATGTAAGCGCCGATTGTCGGCTCGAACTGCCGTATCCGTTCGAAAACAGCCATAGTCGCTTCGACACTGCTTGTTTGACCGGCTGCAATTCTGTCACGCAGTTCCTTTGCACTCAACTGTTCCATCGCGAAAAACCACCCGCTATTTCGTCCGGTTGCCTCTGCGGTGCTCGAGGAGCCAATCGTAAAGCTCCTGATTGTCGTATGATTTGGTCCATGAGTCATGGCCCGCGTCGGGGTAGATTGTCAACTTGGCATTTCCGCCGCGGGCGTTTATTGCTTCGACCATTTCCTCGGATTCTTCGAGGGGAACAACTGAGTCTTTCGCTCCGTGAAAGGCCCAGACGGGCACATCCTTGAGCCTGTAAGCCATGAAGCGCTTGCCGCCGCCGCAAATGGGGGCGATGGCTGCAAATCGATCGGGATATTTGGAGGCCAGAGCCCAGGTCCCGTATCCACCCATGCTCAGGCCCGTCAGATAAATCCTGTTCGTGTCCACATCATACCGAGCCACGATATCGTCGAGCAGATGTGTCAGAACATCGAGTTTCTCATCCCACCAATCGCCTTCGGGACATTGTGGAGAGACAACGATAAAGGGAAAGTCCTTTTGCTTTTCAACTATCTTGGGCGGACCGTGAACTTTGACCTTCTGCAGGTCGCTGCCTCGTTCGCCGGCGCCGTGCAGGAACAGCATAAGGGGCCAGTCTTTCTCTTGCTCGCCGTAGTCCTCGGGCATAAACAGCAGATACTTGCAGCTAAGGGTCTTGGTTACCGTCTCTTCAAACGTCTGCGAATGCTGCCCGCCCCGCTCAATTAACTCGAATGTCATCTCTTCTTTCTCCATCTGCGTGCAGCCCGCCAGAGACAAAGCCACGAACACAGGGCATAACAGATACGTTGCTTTCATTGCCAAGTACCTCCTTATATGCTTTCGACAACTCCTATGCGCCGGAGCCAACATCCAGTATCTTCGGAACCTTGAAAAAATCGCCATCTCGCTGCGGCGCGTTAGCCAATGCCTTTTCGGTTCCGAGCGACTCTTTGACACTATCTGGGCGAAAGACGTTGCTGATCGGCAGACAGTGCGCCAGAGGCTCGACGTTCTCGGTATCCAACTCGTTCATCTTCTCGACATAACCGAGGATCGCACTCAACTGGCCCGTGAATTCCCCAACCTCCGCGTCGGTAAGCTCCAGCCTGGACAGTTTGGCGACTTTTCTCACCTGCGCTTCGTCAATCTTCTCTGCCACTGCGTGCGTCCCTGCCTAAATAAAAAGCGAGGCAGAACCCCACCCCGCTGTTAAGAATATCGTCTTACAAAACAGTTCTGTCAGTCAGTTGCCGTGGCGGCGGGCTTGTAATCCCGCTTCGGCGGCTTTTGGACAAGCCCCATCCGTATAGCCTTGGCTGAAACCTTAATCCTGCAGACCCTGCCGTCGACGACGGCGCGGACTTTCTGTATGTTCGGCTTAAACTTTCTTTTGGTGATGCCGGTTACCCTCTTACCGACACCTCCGAGATACTTGGCCTTACCGCGCCGGGATATGCTTCTGCCCGCTACCGTTCGCTTACCTGTAAAGTAACATACTCTCGACATCAAATACGCTCCTACATCTTCTTAACGCATGCTGGGTTTCTACCCCACCAAAACGCTCAACTATACAATGTCGCCCAAAATTTGCAAGGGCAAACCAGATTTTGACGCAAAAAAGCTTTTTTTTGCAGAAAATGCCCATCCAACCCGGAAAAGTGCGACGTTCAGTCGATACCTGCTATTACATCCGGCATCTGAGAAACCGGCTTGTATTCCGCCGGCTTTCACTTGCGGGCCGGTTGGCCGGCAGCAATCTTCTCAAGGTACGTTATTTCGCCACCGGTGAGCGTTCTGAATTTCCCGGCGCCGAGGCCTCGAGAAGTTAGCTTGCCGATCCGTGTTCTCTTGAGCGACTTGACGGGCAGGCCGACTTTCGCCAGCATTCTGCGGACCTGCCGGTTAAGTCCCTGCCGGATAGTGACTTCAATTAGTGATTCCTTGTGTCCGCGTTTGAGGATCTTAGCCGAAGCCCTGCCTGTCTTGCCCTCGGCCAGCCAGATCCCCTTCTTGAGCTTTTCAATCTGCTCGCCTGTGATTTGGCCCTTTACCTCGACAACATAGGTCTTGGCCAATCCGTATCTCGGATGCGTCAGCTTGTTCGCCAGTTCACTGTCGTTGCTCAGGAGGATTATTCCCGTAGTATCGACGTCGAGCCTGCCCACACAGAAGATGCGCTCGGGAGTACGGATCAGATCTATCGCTTTCTTTCTGCCCTGAGGGTCGCTGTTGGTGCAGATCACACCTTTGGGCTTGTTCAGAAGAAAATAGACCTTCCGGGCGGCGCCGATTCGCTTGCCGTGAACGGTTATGACGTCTGTGTCCGGGTCGACGAAGGCCGGCAGCTCGTCCACAACCTTGCGATTGACCCGCACGACTCCGCTGACAATCAGCTCCTCGCAATTCCTGCGAGAATCGATCCCGGCGGCCGCCAGGACTTTCTGCAATCTTTGTTCAGCCATTTGTTTTTCAATCCTAACCAAGCCTTCCGGCGTAGATAATTCCGATACACGATAAGACCCAGAGCGCCAAGCCGATCTGAAACGGCAGATCGGCGAGGATAAGCCGGACCGGCCCTGAAAATTTACCTTTCTGCATCAGCGCGCTGAGACGGAAGATGCAGTACACAACCAGCGGGCTCGTGTATACCAGATTGATCGTCCCGAACCTCTCTACGGTTCTGGCATCCATAGCATAAAGAAGGAAGGACACAATCGCCAGGCCGCTGGTGACATCGACCATGTGGGCCAGCAGCTCAGGCGTATAGCCCGCCAGCGTCTGGCGAAACGACTCGCTGTCGGCGCGAAGCTGCGCTATCTCGCTGCGGCGTTTGCTGAAAGCCAGGAACAGACACAGGGCGAACGTGCAGATAATCAACCAGGGTGAGATGAATACTCCCACAACGACCGCGCCGGCGATTGCCCGCAGACAGAACCCGATTGATATTGCCAGACAGTCGAGGATCATCGCCCTCTTGAGCAGGAGCGAATACAGAACCATCAGCACGATATACAGAACGACGATGAGCGCGAAATACCGGGCCAACGTGAAACTGCCAATGATCGCCAGCCCAGCACATACAATCGACATAACCGTTGCCAAACGAACGCTCAGACTACCTGCGGCGATCGGCCTGCTGCATTTTTCCGGATGAAGACTGTCCGCCTTGCGGTCAACAATGTCGTTGAAGATATACACGGCCGAAGCGGCGAGGCAGAAGCAGAAAAAAGCACCGATCGCCTTGCCGACAGCCGGCAAATCGGTAAGTTTTTGTCCAAAAAGCAGAGCTGCGAACACAAATACGTTCTTGATCCAGTGATGTGGACGCATTGTCTGCAAAAATTTCATACTTGGTGCCCCATCTATGTTCACGGTGCTTGTTGAAAATATCGACATTTCAACCGATAATGCGTAAAATTATATGAGAATAAGCAATTGGTGCATAGTCTATCGTAAGAATTTAGTCCGATAGCGCGACCGAACGGTAAGGCTCGAATCATGATAGCAGTAGTTATTTTTGACCTGGACGACACGCTCTACGATGAGATTGAGTATTGCAGGAGCGGTTTTGCAGCCGTGGCTGAATTTCTCGCCAATATGCGCGATGCCCCTCCTTGTGACCGTATTTTTGCCGCTCTCTGGGGGCAGTTCACGGCCGGAAATCACACCAGAACCTTCAATGTGGCTCTCGATGAGCTTGCCATGGGCTGCGACGACAAACGTGTTCTGGAACTGGTGAGGGTCTATCGCGACCACGTTCCGAAAATAACGCTGCCGGAGGACAGCCGGGGCATTCTTGTCGAATTGAGCACAAAATATACGCTCGCCCTGCTAACTGACGGTTTTCTGCCGGCCCAGCGACTGAAGGTGCAGGGACTGGGAATCGAAGATTATTTCCAGAGCATTGTCTACACCGAAGAGCTTGGCAGAGAATGCTGGAAGCCGTCGCCGGCGGGGTTTGAGAAGATAATGCAGGACTTGAACGCCAGAGCGGAAAACATCGTCTACATCGCGGACAACGAGAAGAAGGATTTCATCGCACCGAACAGACTGGGGTTTTCAACCGTCGAGTTGGTCCGCCCCGCTCGGATACATACATCAAGCTCCCACGAATCCGACTCTGCAGCCCAACACATAACGCACCAAATCAGCCAATTACCCGCGATCATAGAGCAACTTTGAGGCTTTCGGCTTCTCGCCGAGCGTCAAAGTCGTGCCGACAAGACCGTCGATAATCGTTCTGCTGTAAAAACGGTTCTCTACCGGCTTTTTTTGTTGACTTGGATGTCTTTTCCTGCGATAATATTATTCAAGACAAGCTTTTAAGGGTGATTTTCTATATTTCTAAGGAGTCTTTACTATGCCAGCACGCAGGAGAAAGCAGAGCAATGCTATGCTCTACACTCTAATAACCTTTGTCGGGCTTTTTATAGCCTCAACGACGATTGCGGTCATCTACTATGTCAAAGCCGAAGAGCACAGGACCGGCGCAGCCGATCTTCAGCGAGAGATGGATGATCTGGCCACTGATAGGGAAAGGAGCGCGTTGAGCGGTACGATCGGAGAGAGACAAGGCCGGACAAGCTACATGGGCTCGATGATCGCCTACGTCGACGAGGCCTTGACTATGATTGTAGGCGGCGTCCCGGCACCGAATTCGGCAGAAGTCAAGGTCAAGAACGCCTATACAGATGTTGCGAATGCACTCAACGTGGCCAAGGATCATATCGATATCGGAGAACCCAACACGATAGGGCTTGTCCCGGCGATCAAGAGTCTGGCGGCAGAGTTGGACAACGCCACGAAGGCCAAGCTCGATACTGAAAAGCAGCTTGCCGAGCAGCAGGAAAGATTCAAGTTAGCCGACCAAGCCAATGCAGAAAAAGAAAAGGCATTGTTGGCTGAGAAGGACAAACTGCAGGCGCAGGTTAGCGACATCGAGCAGAAATACGCGGATCTCTCGGCACTCCTGCGTAAGACAACAACTGAGCAGGTCAAGACGTACGCGGACAAGTTGACGCTGGCCGACGGTGATCTCAAGGCAATGAATGACTCATTGCTCCTGACGCAGGCGGAATTGCAGACGGCCCAGGACAGTTTGAAGCAGGCCCGGGACGAGGTCGCCAAGATCGAGCCCGGACCGGACCGTGGCGTACTGGCGCAGAAGCCCGACGGAAAGGTGATACTGGTCGACAACAATGCCCAGGTGGTCCATCTGAATATCGGCAGCAACGAACATGTCTATCCGGGGCTCACATTCACCGTCTACGACAGAGGCGCTTCGGTCCCGAAGGACGGCAAGGGAAAGGCCGAGATCCAAGTGTTCGACGTGTCGAAGACCTACTCGGCGGCACGTATTGTCAAGCCGGACCTCAAGAATCCCATCCTGCAGGGTGACGTTGTCGCAAACCTGATCTGGGATGCCGACAGAACGAACGTATTTGTTGTCGCCGGCGACTTCGATGTCGACAACGACGGCCAGCTCGATACCGATGGCATCGACAAAATCCAAAGACTTGTCAAGAAATGGGGCGGCGAAATGGCCGATTCGGTCTCTGTGGACACCGACTTCCTCGTACTCGGCAAGCAGCCGACGGTTCTGCGAAAACCCTCTATCGAAGAAGAGGAAATAGATCCCAGAGCAAAGGCGCGACATGAGGCGTCGCTGGTCAGACTTGGCCGCTACAACCAACTCCGGGATCAGGCACAGAGCCTGTGGATACCTGTGTTCACGTACGAGAAGTTCCTCCATTTCGTGGGCTACAATTCACAGGTAAGTCAAGCCGGCGCCTTTTAGGCTCTGTCTGAAAACTCGATCTGGCTTCGAGCGGCTTATTTTCTTTAACTGTCTCATGCTGCTAACGCAGCTACCGTCGGATAAAGGCAGCCGCTGTTGTCCGCCTGGCTGCATCCGGCTGGATCGACGATAAAACCAATATCGCCTGCTTCGGTTCCCTCGGCGTCGCTCGGGACAGGCTTTGCCAGGCGAAAAAACGCTCGCTCTCGCACCCGACGACGGAGTTTTCAGACAGAGCCTAGGGGGCGGCGATTCCAATCGAGGCGACGAAAATCTCGCCCGTGTACCGAGTTGCCCGTGCGAACGTAAAGCCCTTCTTGACGGCGACGAAAGTCACCGTCCAGGATGCCTCAATCGCTGCACCGAGAGGCCGGCCCGTATCGCAATCCAGCCCGGACGGAATGTCCACCGCGAGAATGGGACACTCGCAGGCGTTCAGACCTTCTATCAATCGCCTGTAGCCGTCTCTCATCTGTCCGCTCAGTCCGGTTCCGAACAAGCTGTCAACAAGCACCTCAGCGCCGGCGGCAAAATCGGCCACCCGAGCAGCAGTATCGCCCTGAGCCGGATTCAACGACTCGACGGGCTGACCCATCCGCTCGAGGATATCCAAGTTGATCTTTGCGTCGCCTTTGATTTTGCCGCGGTCGCCGCACACGACGACAGTAGCTTCAAAGCCGCTGTTGATGAGCTGCCGGGCGATTACGTAGCCGTCGCCGCCGTTGTTTCCCGTGCCGCAGAATATGCAGACCTTCGGGGCGGCGAGGCCTTTGAGCTTCTCTTCGATAAGCTCGGCGCAGCCGCGCCCGGCATTCTCCATGAGGACCACACCTGGGATGCCGAGCGTGTTTATCGCCCAGGCATCAAGGGCGCGGACCTGATCTCTCGTCATTACCACACACTTTTTCTCCGGCGAGTACTTTTCCATAGCCGAGCATTATACGTTACGCGAAGAAGCTGTCAATTGACATAAGCCGTGCGGGCAATTACAATGCCCACCCGCTGGTATTGAATTACGATTTCAATCTACACGAGACACAACGCATGAAAATATTGCTGACAAATGATGACGGCATTTTCGCACCCGGCCTGGCGGCACTTTACAAAGAACTGATCAATATCGGAGAGGTAACCGTGGTCGCCCCGTCGGACAGCCGCTCGGGCGCGAGCCACAGCATCACGTTTACCGAACCGCTGGTGTGCAACAAGGTTGACATTAACGGCCTGTTCACCGGATACAGCGTTCAGGGCTCGCCCGCCGATTGCGTCAAACTGGCGGCCATGCAGTTACATCAGGGCCCGATAGATCTGCTCGTCGCCGGCATCAACAACGGAGCGAATGCAGGGATAAACGTCTATTATTCCGGCACCGTCGCCGCGGCGATGGAAGGGGCGTTCCTGAAGATCCCCGCCGTCGCGATGAGCGTCGCCGCCGAGAGAAAGATGGATTTCGAAGGGGCGGCACGGCATTGTGCGCAAATCCTTAAGAAACTTATGCCGGTCGAGAAGGGTGACATGATAAATGTCAACATACCGCTGCTTTCGCGAGGCCAGCCCAAGGGTATCAGGATTGTGCCGCAGTCGAGCAAAGGTTTTGACGAGTATTACATCCCCAAGAAGAACGAGCAGGGACAGACCGTGTTCCAACTGGCTGGCGAACACCATCTGGCCGACGAAATCCCCTCCGACACAACGTCACTGATGGAAGGCTACATAACAATAACGGCACTGACACCCGACATGACAGACCACCGAAAAACGCGAAAGCTTCAGAACAAGAAGTGGTGAACGACAGCGATTTTCAGGTCGCAGCAGGGCCTTTGTCGCAAGCCAATAGAGGAAACAAATTCATGAAAGCACTAGTGAAAAGCAAACCCGAGCCGGGATTGTGGATGGAGGACGTGCCCGTACCTGATGTTGGCAACAACGATGTCCTGATAAAGATTCACAAAGCAGCGATTTGCGGCACGGACATTCACATTTTCAACTGGGACCCGTGGGCCCAGAAGACTATAAAGCCCCCGCTCGTCATTGGCCACGAGTTCGTCGGCACGGTCGCGGAAATCGGCGCCAACGTGCGCGATGTTGAGATCGGCGAGCTTGTCAGCGGCGAAGGACATATCGTCTGCGGACATTGCAGAAATTGCTTAGCCGGACGCAGGCACCTTTGCACCGATCCGAAGTGTGTCGGCGTGGACCGTGACGGCGCGTTCGCTGAGTATCTATCCATCCCCGTCTCTAACATGTGGCATTGCGATCCCAACATCCCGACGGATGTGCTCACCTGCTTCGATCCATTTGGCAACGCGGTGCACACGACGCTCTCCTTCGACCTCGTCGGAGAGGACGTGCTTATAACCGGCGCAGGCCCAATAGGATGTATGGCGATCGCCGTAGCCAAGCGGGCCGGTGCACGTTACGTTGTCATTACCGACGTTAATCCCGAGCGTTTGAAACTGGCTGAAGAAATGGGACCTACCCTGACACTCGACGTCAGAACCGAAAGAATCGAGGACGCTATCAGGCAACTCGATATGAAGGAGGGATTCGACGTGGGACTGGAGATGTCGGGCAATCCCGAGGCATTTAAGAGTGTGCTCAAGAACGTATGCCACGGCGGCAGAATCGCGATGCTGGGAATCATGCCGGCCACCGCCATCGACTGGGATTATGTCGTCTTCAACAGCCTGACGATCAAGGGAATCTACGGCAGGGAGATGTTCGAGACGTGGTACAAGGCCACAATGCTCATTCAGGGCGGAGTGGACATCACGCCTCTGATTACTCATCGCTTCGGCTACAGCGAATACCGTAAGGCCTTCGAAGTAATGGGCTCGGGCAACTCTGGAAAGGTGATTTTGAATTGGACACAAGAATAATAGAGCGGCTCAGCCAGCCGTGGCGAGGGACCAGAAATGTTTGGACAGATGCAATCCCATATCGCAGGAGAGCTTAAACAGATCACTGAAAGCGGGCTCTACAAGGCCGAACGTATCATCACCAGCCCGCAGGATGCTATGATCACGGTCCGGGGCGGACAAAAAGTCCTCAATCTGTGCGCTAACAACTATCTCGGGCTTGCCGACCATCCCGAAGTCATCCGAGCCGCACAGGAAAGTTACGCCAAATGGGGATACGGCCTTTCCTCCGTCCGATTCATCTGCGGAACGCAACAGATACACAAGGAACTGGAGAAGAAGGTCTCAGAGTTTCTCGGCACTCAGGACACCATTCTCTATTCCTCCTGCTTCGACGCCAACACGGGCCTGTTCGAAACGCTCCTCACCGCCGAAGACGCGATCATCAGCGATCAGCTCAACCACGCCAGCATTATCGACGGCATACGCCTTTGCAAGGCCCAGCGCCTGCGCTATAAGAACTGTGACATGCGGGACCTGGAGGACAAATTGAAGCAGGCCGAATCGGCGAGATTTCGCATGATCGCTACCGACGGCGTGTTCTCGATGGACGGAACCATCGCCAGGCTAGGGCAAATATGTGAGCTCGCGGAGAAGTACGACGCCCTGGTCATGGTGGACGACTCGCACTCGGTCGGTGTGCTGGGCAGGCACGGGCGCGGCACCCACGAGCATTGCGACGTGATGGGTCGCGTCGATATTATCACAGGCACATTCGGCAAGGCACTCGGCGGGGCCAGCGGAGGTTACACGAGCGGCAGGAAAGAGATTATCGAATTACTGCGCCAGCGCTCGCGTCCGTACCTGTTCTCGAATACCCTCGCCCCGGCTATCGCCGCCACTTCGCTGACGGTCCTGGAGATGCTCCTGGCTTCAACAAAACTGCGCGACAAGCTCGCCGAGAACACCCGCTATTTCAGGCAACATATAGCCGATCTGGGGTTGAACGTCGTGGCGGGCGAGCACCCCATCGTGCCGATCATGCTTGGCGACGCCGTCCTGGCCCAGAAGATGGCACAGAGACTCCTGGAAAAAGGTGTTTACGTAATAGGATTCTCCTATCCGGTAGTCCCCGATGGAGCGGCCCGGATCCGCACACAAATATCAGCCGCCCATAGCATCAAGGACCTCGACTTCGCTATCGAAAAGATCAGCGAAGTAAAGCGCGAGCTGGGAATTTCCTAACCATATGAATTATCGAGATGCTTTGGGCCAACACTCAAGAAGACTCGTGATCTAATCTTCGGTGGATCCGGCAGAGACAAATGATGATCTGGAAGGTGGCGATGGACTCGACATGATTGCCACCATGAGTGTCGCAATTCACATGTTAATGCGCCGAACAAACCCAATTCAAACCCAGGCAAAGCCAATTTCGAGGCAAATCCAGGGCCCCGAGTAGTCCGGGCCGCCGGCCGGTTCGCCGAGAAAAGTCCAAGAAAGCCCTATAATTGTTCATCTGTGCGGCTTTACTTTGTATCGGAAACGTTGTATAATGCACGATGTAGATACAAAAGCATCGTAACAGTGGAGTTTATCGAACAGTACTTTGTTATCGCGCATCTTGTTTGTTTGGAACCGGATGTTATGCATTCTTACGCGAAAGGAAGGGTACAAATGAGAAAAAGAGCTTTCACACTGATCGAGCTGCTGGTCGTTATCGCGATCATTGCAATCTTGATGGCCGTGCTTATGCCGGCTTTGAACATAGCCAGAGACCAGGCGAGGCGGATTAACTGCATAAGCAATGTAAAGAGCCTCACATTGGCGTGGTTGCTGTACAAAGACGATAATGACGACAGGCTGGTTGGCGGCCTTCCCCAACGTCAGAGCGATGCGTGGATGTTAGGTCCGCAGGGCAACGATCCCGATCCCATCGAGCAGGCGAAGGAGGGACTGAGGCGCGGCAAGCTCTTTGAGTATGCCAAGAAGGTCGAACTGTATGAGTGCCCCTCCGACGAACGCCGAAAACGAGCCAATCAACTGGCCTACGGCAGCTATTCCGTGGCTGGCGGCATGAACGGCGAAGAAAAAGAGTGGAGCAACAGGGCTCTCTATACGTACGCCGAAATACCACATCCGGCCGGCAAACTTGTCTTTGTGGAGGAAATCGATCCGAGAGGATGGAATATGGGTTCCTGGGTAATGAACCCCGCGGGAAACAATTGGATCGACCCACTGGCGATCTGGCACAGCAAGAGCAAAGGTGTGATGAGCTACGCCGACGGCAGCACAATAATACACACATGGGTCAACAAGAGCACGATCGATCTGGCGACCCGCGCCGCCTGGGGCGACCAGGGCGTATTCAATTTCTCCCCCCCGCAGATGAGCGTGACGACATCGAGTTTATGCACAAGGGCTACGCCATACGGCCCACAGCACGAAATTAGCCAACTGACGCCGCTGGTGGGAGCTAACTCAGAACCTTAGAACAAGGATCGGCGAGATGTTCGATTTTTTTGAGCAACCCTACACACTCGTAGGCGCGGGGGTTCTGGTTTTGTTCGGCGTACTTACGTTTCGCAGCGTTCTTCCGGAAAAATGCCGCTGGTGGCAATGGCTGTTTCCAGTCGTGCTGGCTGGGGCCGCGTTCGGGCTCGACAGACTCGTCCAGACGGACACCGAGCAGATCAACGCCACGATAGAGGCGGGTGTCAGAGGTATTGAGGCCGAAGACCTCGGTGCCATCGGCCAGGTTATCTCGGACGGCTACAGCGATTCGCTTCACGGTACGAAGGAACGTCTGCTATTCTACTGTCGCCAAACGCTTTCTCAGAGCCTGGTCGTGAAGACCAGGATCAAAGGTGTCAAGCTGATGGATTTATCGCAAGCGAACGCGACTGCGATGGTGTTTACCCAGATAACATTTGACAAGAACAGTTATGTCGCCGGGAACTACAAGCCCTCTCTGCTGATAAAGACAAGATTGAACCTCAAGAAACAGCCCGGCATCGGATGGCTCATTAGCCGCGTCGAGCCAGAAGGACTCGACGGACAATCTGTTAGCTGGAGACAAATCAGATAGCCTCGCCTGCGAAAATCAGCGCCGCCATTGCGGCTCGGCACTTCTGTCGGGCCCTTTTGGGGACAATTGGCGAAAGTTGTCCCCGGGATTGACCGATAGGAGGAGGGTGCAGGAGTTATAGCCTTGCTCACGAAAGAGGTCGATAGTGATATGGGAAGATTGAGAAAACACAGAATATCTTTGAAGCCCGAGCTGTTCACGATCCACTGGTATCCGAGCGCCAGAAGCTGTGTAAGCCCGGGCGGCAGAAAGGTCAGCCCGCAGCAGATGCCGCCGTTGATGGTCCGCAAGGCCGAATGGCGCCGCTGAAACCGGTCATTCTCCACAAACAACCCCATTAAACGGACAAAGAAGGGCCATAGTCGCTGTCACACACGTCTCGATCCGCCAAGTCCTTGACCGATGCCGATTCCCGGACCACAGACTCGATGTCTTCAAGCATATCGGGCTCGTCAACGAGGATAAACGGACACTTCACCCTCGACCCCGCGACAGGCGCTAATGCCACAACAACTCGAGCCCATCGACAATTAACTCAGTATCTCAGCCAAATCCTCATCGACGGTCCCGACGGGCTTAATGGCATATTTCTCTACAAGCACATTGAGCACATTGGGGGTAATGAAGGCCGGCAGGCTTGGCCCGAGCCTTATGTTCTTTACGCCGAGGTGCAGCAATGTCAGGAGGATCGCCACGGCCTTTTGCTCGTACCAGGACACTATCAGCGAAAGAGGCAGATCGTTGACTCCGCAGTCGAAGGCATCGGCCAGTGCCAGTGCGATCTTGACCGCCGAGTAGCAATCGTTGCACTGGCCGGTGTCCAGAAGACGCGGAATTCCGTCGATGTCGCCGTACTCGCGGGCATTTATGCGATACTTGCCACAGGCGGCGGTCAATATCACGCAGTCGTCCGGGACCTTCTCAGCAAACTCGGTGAAGTAATTGCGCCCCGGTTTGGCGCCGTCGCAGCCGCCGATAAAGAAGAAGTGTCGGATCTTGCCGGCCTTGACGGCCTCGACGATCTTGTCGGCCAGACCAAGAACGGCGGTATAATGGAATCCTGTACTGAGCGTTCCGTTGGAACTGTCGGTAAGGGCCGGCAGCGCCAGCGCCTTTTCAATTACGGCACTGAAATCTCGGCCCTTGATGTGCGTAACGCCTGCCATGCCGGCGATTCCACAGGTGAACAATCTGTCCTTGTAGGAGTCCTTGGGAATCATGATGCAGTTGGTGTTTACGAGGATGGCTCCGCTGAAATCGTCGAACTCCTTCCTCTGATTCTGCCAGGCAGTACCGTAGTTGCCCACAAAATGATCGAACTTTCTCAACTCCGGGTAACCGTGCGCGGGCAGCATTTCACCGTGACTGTACACGTTGATGCCCTTGCCTTCGGTCTGTTTCAACAGCTCATAGAGGTCGAGCAGGTCGTGTCCGGTCATAAGAATCCCCGGGCCGGCTTTCGTCCCGGTAGGCACCGTCGCCGGAGCAGGGTTGCCGAACCTGGACGTGTGGGCGTCGTTAAGCATCTCCATCACACGCAGATTCATCTCGCCGGCCTTGAGCACCAGCTCGAGATACCGGTTCAGGTCGAAATCCACATTCGTCAAAGTTGCAAACATCGCTTCGTGCATAAAAGCATCGACTTGTTCGTCTTTTTGCCCAAGCTCCCGTGCATGATACGCGTACGCAGCGATACCTTTTAGCCCGAACATGAGGGTATCCTGCAGGCTTTGAATGTCCTCGTCTTTGCCGCAAACACCTACTTTGGTGCAGCCTGTGCCGCCAGCCGCTTGTTCACATTGATAACAAAACATAATTCTCCTTTCACTTTTATACAAGTTTACAGTCTAATTCCAAGAAACAGCTCTTCTGCTATTCTGCGCCCTTCGCGCGTTTTGAATCTCTTTTCGATTATCGCCCGCAGATCCTCATCGCTTGCATCAGGAAAATCCGCCGGGATATTCACCAGCCAGTCCGCATCCCAGATAACGCGAAACTCAGTCGTATCGATTTCCTTTGCGCAGTGATGATTTGCGATGATCTTGCATACGTGCTCGACGACCTCGGGCGAAATGTCGTATTTATTCAGAATCTCCTCGGCAATCGGCGGGCCTTCGATTTCCTGGTACTTTCCAACCGATGATCCGTGCTTTCGCTCGGCTTCGCCGATACCTATATCATGCAGGATCGCAGCGGCCCTGACGATCAGCGGATCGCCCCCTTCAACTGCCTGTATCTGCTCGGCGTAATTCAAGACAGCGATCGCATGCTCGATCCGCTTTTCGTCGGCCGCGAAATATTTTTCCATATCATACACAAGTTTGTCCCGGATGACACGCAAACTGTTTATGGTGCTGACGCCCAGACACTGCTCGGCATACTGACACCACTGTGCACAGCCAAGATCTATCTTTGGATTGACGACTATTTGCCCGCAACTGCGGCATTTCAACTTGGGCTCATCCTTGAAGAATTCGACGGCCTTACCGCAGCCGGAGCATTGCACCTCAAAGATATCCTCAGGCTTCCAAAATCTCTGGTCTTGTCCGGGACATCGCACCATAGTCTGCTCTCCGCTCACACTCTTTAAGCCAGCTCATTCGGCGGCCGGCTGCCTGGGATTGGCAAGCACCAGACCACACTTGTTGCATTTCTGCATCTGGTCGTCTGAAAAGAACTCAACAGCCTCTCCGCAACCGGAACACTCAACTTCGTAGATCCCTTCCGGCTTCAGGAGTTTTTCTTCTTCTCTTGGACATCTATGCATTTCCCTGGCCCTCAACTTTCCTTGTCACATTCCCTAGCCTACTCACGAATCATCGTCAGCAACATTTTGAATCTTCCCTCGGCGTTGACAGCATGTGGCACGTTGGCCGGCATTATTATGATCTGTCCTTCACTGACTTGCTGCTCTTGGCCCCCTATCGTCAGTCGCGCCTTGCCGTCGAGAACCTGGACGACGGCATCGTAAGGCGCGGTATGCTCGCTCAACTTCTGGCCTTCATCAAAGGCGAACAATGTGATTGTCCCAACCGGTTTGTCCAGTATCGTCTTGCTGACAATCGAATCGGCCGAATATTCGACAAGTTCCGCCAATTGTTGCCCTTGGCCCAGGCACGCCGGCAACACCGTAGCTTTTTTCTCTTCACCGATCATTTCTTTCTCCCATCGAGGTTTCCCCCAAGCTTCTATTGTTTGGCACCTTTGCTTTGCAACAAATCATCAAACGTTATGCCGGCCAGACTGCTTACGATAGTTTCCTGGACGCCGGCAAGCTTGGCTCTAACCGAACAGCCCATCTGCCGCGTGCAGGCATCGGAACTCAACAGACACCTATTTACGCTTATCGGGCCCTGGATCGCTTCAACGACCTCCAGGAGCGTTATCTCCGAGGGGGCTCTACCCAGATTGAAACCGCCCTTGGGCCCCATACAACTGTCTATGAGCTTAGAAGCGTGCAATTTTTGCATCAGCTTGCACGCCAGCGGATATGAAACGCCCTCTTCGCTGGCCGCTACCCTGGTCGACACGGGACCGTGTCCGTATTGCCTGGCAAGGTTCACCAGCAAACGCACCGCATAATCTGTGTTTCGCCTGACTAAATCCATCGTTCGCCCTGCCTGGAGCCAGCGAGCTCTCATTGAACATGTTTTATGATTATTAAGACTACTTTTACCTTACATACCCAGAATAGTCCTACTTGTTTGCTATGTCAACAGAGAAAATTGCTTTTTTCGCAAGTTTTTCGCTTTTTAGCGATGAAGGTGGCAGTCTATTCCCTCCGTCAGATCTCTTTCACCTCGATAACGGGCTGAACTGCCGCCTGACGGATACGAACCTTCATCGCCAGGCCTTTGCCCGATGCAAAGGCATATTCGTCCTGAGCTTTCAAGAATACCTTATCTTTTTCGGCTAGAAGCTCGATATCCTTGGCCAAGCCCCTCTCTCGGATCACATTAGCTAACAACAAAGCCTTTTCCAACCCGTCTCCAGTCTGAAAATTCGCCACCTCGTCGGGCTGGGCCAACCTCTTGCCGTCGTAAATCGAAAGATTCCTCATCTGCCCGAGCCATTGGTAAACCTGCTCGGGCGACATCGACTCGGTCATTCGGATCGAGATCGGGTTGCGCTCGACCGCCGCCTTGATGAACGGGGCCCAGTCGCAGCTTTCCATGTCACGATAGGCGTAGAAGGCCAGATCCGCGGTGCGGTTTCTCTGCCTCTCTCGCTGAAGGCACTCGACTATCTCCTGCCTGCCCTGCTCAACAGATATTCGAAGCGCCTCGGTTGGCAGGAAATTCTTTTCCAGGTCCGGAAGTTTCGCCTCGGTGTGTAGGAAATCGGCCAGCTCGCCCACAAACTGCTCGACATCAGGGATTACATGGTCAGCAAACGCTCGAAGAGCAGATTTTCCCTCGGCTGTCCTCAAGTCCGGTCTGCTCTGTTCTATGAATCCTTCAAGCTGGTCACAGCGAATCCTGCCCGGCAGTTCATACAGAACAAAATCCTCATCTGAAACCTCGCCAAGCAGCTTGTCAAAAGTCTTGTCGGCGACCCTGTAATTGCTGCCGTGCTCGTAATGGAAGAGGACCTCAGCCTTGAGGAACTGCGCCTGCCCACGGCAATCGCGGCATACCTGAAAGAACTTCTGAAATCGCTGGTGGGTGCGCAAAAAATTCGCAAAGACAGCAAGCGAAAGCTCTGTTGACAGATAGGCGTCAAGTTTGCCGGCAAATTCTTCGTAGAGTCGCTTGTCTATGGTCGCCTCGTCGTACAGGCAATGTATGTATCCGCTGTTATGTGCGACAATTATGACGTTTTCGTTGCGCAGGGCCCGCTGAGCCTTGTTGGAAATTGCGGTGCCGTTGAACCACATCGTCTTGGTGACGAGCCTTCTGTTGTTGGTCAGAACTCCGTCCTGCATATCGATGAAATTCTGCGAGTGGAGCGGCGTGAGTATCATGTAAATGTCTTCGAGGGGAATTCCACAGACTATAAATGCCGCGGCGACGTACAGCGCCGAAAGCGAGACACACTCGCCGGCCCCCGTGCGATAACCGTCTTTGAGCCGGAAGGCATCCATCGCATCGACGGTCTCGGTCTTCCAGTATGGGATGATGTCGTCATGATACTTGTCCAGACCGAAATGGCGGCGAATATCCACGTCGAAGTAGTACTTGTCCCCGTGATAGCCGAACAGCGCGTTGCTTGCCGCGACATCCTCGGAGGATACGAACTTTTCAAACCTCGCAAGCTCGTTGCTCTTGCTCGTCAAGCCCCATGTTTCGAGATCGAGATTGAACTCGAACTCGTCGATTATGAATTGCTTGAGCCGCATCAGTTTTCTGTATTTGCTTTTGCCTTTCAGCTTCTTAAAGCAATCCAGCTCTCGCCAGCGCCAGATAATCGGGCTCATAATATTGGCCAGAACCAGGCTGTACATCAACTCTGGGAACACAAATATCTCCATGTCCGAAAGCGTTATCGCAGACGTGTATTTCTCAAGCTGCTCTGAATCCATGATCCGTTAACTCCTGCTGCTGCCCACTCAGACATCAGCCTCCAGACTTTCCGGCAGCGTTTCGACGAATTCTCTTATTTCATCCCGCGCTTTTCGAAAAGCCGCCATGATCTGATCGTTGGTACCTATAACCATGACCGGATCGTCAAATGCCCTGTGTACATGCTTTGCCCCGCCGCTAAAGACAGGACACTTTCGCTCTGCGTTCCCACACAATGTTATCACGTAATCAAAATCCATGTCCGTAAAATCATCAACGTGCTGAGACCTGTGGGCCGAAATATCGACGTCGGCCTCGGCCATCACCGCTATTGCCCCAGAGCTGACCCCGGCAGGTCTGACACCGGCGGAGTACGCCTCGATTGTCTCAGACTTGAGGCGCCTGGCCCAACCCTCGGCCATCTGGCTTCGGCACGCGTTACCGGTGCAAACGAACAGCACTTTTATTTTCGCTCCACTGTCAGACATAGACGCTCGGCGCCTTTCGCAGATCCTCTTGTTCATGCTCGCGGCGACCACAGAAATCAAGCAGCTCACAATCATTACATGTCGGTCGGTAGCCGCCGTCGCAGTTCTCCACGATGCCAATCCTGGACAACGAAAAGTCATATTTTACAGGGTCGGCCGGTTCAATCTCAGCAAAACTCTCCGTGATTTCCACCGCGGCCGACAAGGTGACGGTCTTGCGAGCGTAAAGCCCCAGGATCTTGCAGAGCCGGCCCATGTGGACGTCAACCGGCACAATGAGTTTGGCCTTGTCGACCGACCTCCAAGGCCCCGGATCGACATCGTCATCCCTGACCATCCAGCGCAGGAAGAGATTCAGCCGCTTACACGCACTTCCCCTGGCCGGGCTGGCCAGCAAATACTTGAGCCCACTGCTCTGCCTGCCGTTATGCCGCTCTGCATACATCGTACAGAGTGAATCGCAGAACTTTGTCAGTGCCGGAATAATGTTCGTATCGTCTGCATCGAGACCCTGAACAAAGAATTGCTCGATGCTGCCGAACCTCTCGCAGACGTCACGCAATAGTTCCAGCAAATCAGATATATCATCCCCGGCGGTGAAACGGTGTTTGAAATCCTTCAACTTCGCTCTTTTGCGCAAGTCGAATTCTCGAACAAAGGTGCAAGGGCTGCCTCCCATATGCTCAAACAGACGCGAAAGGCTCTTTTCTATCTGCTGGACTCTACCGTATGCAAGGGCCGAGGCCAGGAGGGCAACAATTTCCACGTCCGCCGGCTCGGAGTACCGATAAAGGAACTGCAACGGGTCCGGCTTGACAAGCCGGCGATGGTTGTACTTTACATACAGCTTTTCCAGCACATTTCTGATTTCAGCCAGCCTTTCGACCGAAAGGTGGCTTGACTTTTTCTTCTCTGTCATCGGCGCCAACTTGCCAACCTTATAATATCTTTTCTTCTTTGCGCACTTGTTGCTATTTTCCTATCTACTGCAACAACAGCAGACTTAACGCCATCATCATCATGCCCGCGACCAATCCATAGGCCGCCAGATGATGCTCACCATACTCTCTGGCGGTAGGCAAAAGCTCATCGAGCGAGATAAACACCATGATTCCCGCCACAGATGCAAAGAGTATACCGAATACCATCTCACTATAGAACGAAAAAACGATAGCGTAGCCGACCAGCGCACCCACCGGCTCGGCCAACCCGGAGAGAAATGAATAGAGGAATGCCTTCTTTCGGTTGCCCGTCGCATAGTAAATGGGGATCGAGACGGCCACTCCTTCAGGAATATTGTGAATCGCGATGGCAACAGCTATCGCCATTCCCAGTTTGACGTCTTTGAGGGCGCTTACAAAGGTAGCCAGCCCCTCCGGAAAATTGTGGATGGCTATGGCGATCGCAGTAAACAGGCCCATTCGATACAACTTCTTGAATTGGGCCGCCTGCTCCGGCATGTCCATTTCCTCCGCCCTGTGAGCTTCGTGAGGATTTTCAAATGAGGGCACAAGCTTGTCTATGATGCCGATGAAGAGCATCCCCCCGAAAAAGGCGAGAACCGTAACCCAATACCCGCCGACAGCGCCCAATTCGGTGACAAGACAGTCTTTTGCCTTGAAGAATATCTCCACGAAGGAAACATATATCATAACTCCGGCAGAGAAACCGAGGGCCACAGAGAGCATTTTCGTATTGGTGCGCTTGGCAAAAAATGCCAAAGCACTTCCGACCCCCGTCGCCAAACCGGCAAACAGCGTCAATCCAAATGCTATTAGTACGGTCTCAAATTTCATAGCTCTGCGTACTTGTCCCTGATCGCAGCAACTTTCGCCACTTTCGCCCATCGCGCTCGATGAGCCTGTCGGCTTCGGCGAAGCTCTCGCCACCGGCGGCATATTGGTGCGGCTGCGACTGAGCCTGCTGCCAAGCCTGCAGAATCGGCGTCATGAGCCGCCAGGAAACTTCAACATCATCCTGTCTTGTAAAAAGCGTCTGGTCACCAACCATACAATCGAGAAGCAACCTCTGGTACGCCTCGGGCATCTTGGTAGAGAAGATGCTCTTGTAACTGAAATTCATATTGAGCGTGCTCATACAAATCTTCGAGCCGGGCCTCTTGGCTTGAAAACTGAGCGATATCCCTTCCTCAGGCTGGATTTGCAGCACAAGAATATTGGCCGGCAGTTCATCAAGGCCTACCGAAGAGAACATCGAATAAGGAACCTCCTTGAAAGCGATCGCAATCTCAGTATCTTTCGCCGCAAGTCTCTTGCCCGTCCTGAGATAAAAAGGCACATCCTGCCATCGCCAGTTATCGACGAACAGCTTGGCGGCCACATAAGTCTCCGTTTTTGAATCGGGCCTGACTCCGGATTCATCCAGATAGCCTTTGACTTGTTTGCCGTCAATCGTACCCGGTGCGTACTGCCCCCGTACCCACGAATCGTCCAGCCTGCCGAGATCGAACGGCCGAATCGAATGCAATAGCTTCACTTTCTCATCGCGGATGTAGTCCGCCTCGAAAGATATAGGTGGTTCCATCGCCACCAGGGTGAGCATTTGAAGCATGTGATTTTGGAACATGTCCCGTAGAGCGCCGGCTGAATCGTAGTAGCCCGCCCTGTGCTCGACTCCAACCGTCTCCGCTATGGTAATCTGCACATTGTCAATGTAATTTCGGTTCCAGATCGGCTCATAGATGGTATTGGCAAACCGCAGCATTAGAATATTCTGGACCGTTTCCTTGCCGAGATAATGGTCAATTCTGTATATCTGAGACTCGCCGAAGCAACGGCTTATGCTGTCGTTGAGCTTAACCGCACTCTGAAGGTCTTTGCCGAAAGGCTTTTCAACAACCAGCCTTATCTGCCCGACAGAATCGAGCCGGCTGGCACAGGCCAATTGTGCCGAGCCGAGATGATCGACTATCGCAGCGTACAGAAAAGGAGGGACCGAAAGATAGAACACGCGACTTTCGTGGACGTCATAGACCTTGTCCAGCTCGATGAGCTTGGCTTTGATGCGACCGTAAAAGTCCGCGTCACTGTAGTCGCCGTCCAGGTAGTAAAGCCTGCCCGTGAATGCATCCAAATCGTCCACAGGCGCTGAGTTGGAACTTTCCAGTACCGCCTCGGCAGCCCTACTGCGAAAATCTTCATCAGAAAATTTCTTCCGGCCGCATCCCAGAATGTAAAACCTGTCGTCGAGAAGATCCTGTTGGTACAGCCTGAAAATGCTGACCAGCAGTTTTCTGTGCACCAAGTCACCCGACGCCCCAAAGACAACCAGAGCACCGGGGCCCGCTACGGTTTCCGCGCAGAGAATATCTCTTTTACTTACTGACGGCTTGATTTCCTGCATGGCAGCCACTCCGTATGCCGCCCAACGTCGGGCGAGCGCGCCCGTGATCTACCTGCGATCAATCCTCGACCGGCTCAAATTCATCCTTGCCGACACCGCAGTCGGGACAAACCCAGTCATCCGGAAGATCTTCGAAGGCAGTACCCGGCTCGATACCGTCATCCGGCACGCCCGCGTCCGGGTCATAAACATATCCGCACATGAGACATTTGTACTTCTTCATTTCCTTTGACTCCTTGCTTCAATACGGCTCTGACTTTGTGTCTCGCACACAAACTGTTGGTGTCAATAACGATCGCACATATCAGCCCCGGCCAGCCAACTTCTCCAACTGCTCGCTCAAGATCGCCACGTGGCCTATCTCTTCGGTGATTATGGCTTCAACTTTGTCCTTGCCGGCCGTCTGTGAAACGCAGCGATTCAAGCCGACGTAGAAAGCGACCGAATCGCGCTCTACAGCTATGGCCAAATTCAGAATGTCTTCGGGCGTATCCTTGCCCGCAACCTGTTCGACGGGATCGACCTTGGGGTTGAAGATGTGACCGTCGGCCATCGCTCGCAGGTACATCTGCGCCTGACCATCCGGATCGAAGACAGTTTGCGCGGTCTCTTTCGTGGAAAGCTCTGCCCGCATGTTTGCGAAGGTTCTCTCGTGGTCGTCTTCCATTTCGGCCAGTCTTAGCAAAAGCTTGCGCACCGCCGGGAATTTCTCCGCCGCAGCGCGGTAGAACTTGCCCCCGTTCCTTTCGATCTGCTCGGCCATTTCAAAAACTTCGTCGGCGTTAAAAGGCATAGCCATCATTACTCTCCTTGAGCGGCAGGCGGCGTAAAGACTCTCTGGCCTAATTCACGGTCAAACATGAATATTCCACCGGGTGCATTCTCAATCATTTTGAGCTGCCGGACAACCTGGTCCGCGGACGACTCTTCTTCGACCTGCTCGTTGACAAACCACTGCAGAAAGCTGTTCGTCGCATGGTCCTTTTCTGCAATCGCCAAATCCACCAGATCGTTGATCAGGCCCGTCACCTTCTGTTCGTGCTCGTAGATCGCCTCGAATGCTGCCAATGGTGAATCCCATTGAGTCGGGGGCCCTTCTATCGCTTTCAGTACGATTCTGCCGCCCCGCTCGTCTATGAATTCGTAGATCTTCATCACGTGCGACATTTCTTCCTGCGTCTGCACTCTCATCCAGTTGGCAAAGCCGTTCATATTCTTCGATTTGAAATACGACTCCATCGACAGATAGAGATACGCAGAATACAACTCCGCATTGACCTGTCCGTTCAGAGCGTCTTGCATCTTCTTGCTGATCATCTACTATCCTTTCCACAATCCGTGAACGTTGCAATGCTCTCTCGCACTGACCGAGTCGGCCTCAACATTGAATGCCGCCTCCGGCTCGGCCCCCGGTTCGAGGAATTGCCTGTACGCCTTGCCGTCTGCAAGCAGCTCAATCCACTCGATGAAATGCTCATCCAGCATCGGGTGCGGCACAGAGCCTACCTTCACTTTGTAACCGCCGTCGATCTTCTCAATCACCGGCACGTGTTTTTCAGTTGCAGCATCGGCCGTCTTCTCGTCGAGAAGTCCCATCCGCACGCCACAACAAACCATGTTTCCCGCGCCGCCGTGGAGCACCTCCACGATGTTACCGCATGCGGCGCACTTGTAAATTTGGAGTCTTTCCGCCATGATCAATCCCTTTCAAAATTAGAGGATCTTAGTTCACGATCCCCGCTTCCTTATGTTTGGCCAGAATTTCGTCAGCAAGCCGATCAATTGCGACAAAAGCAGCCTCTTTCGGCTGACCCTTCACCAGCACCGGCTCGAGAAGCTCGACCTTGAGATTCGACATTAGGCCTGTCAGCTGTTCAACGGTCTTGCCGCCCCATCCGAAAGAGCCGATGATGGAGGCGAATTTCGCTTTCGGCCTGAGAGCATTAGCCATAAACGCGGCATAAGCGGCAGCCGGATGCGCCCCGGCCAGAACAGTCGGAGAGCCAATAACTATGCTGGCCGCATCAACCAGCTCTATCGCGAGTTTACCAATATCTACAGTCGAAAGTTCAAACTGCTTTACCATAATATCGCGGTCCATCAAAGCCTCGACAAAATGCGATACCATTTCGCCCGTACTACCGTGCATCGAAACGTACGGCACCACAACCTTGTTTTTGACTGAGTCGGACACCCAGTCTTTGTAGGCGTCGATTATGAACGCAGGCTTATCATACGCCGGCCCGTGACTTGGGGCGATTACCTCGATGTCCAGTTTGTCGAGCTTCGCCAGGTTGGCATTTATCTGCTTTCGGAACGGCATCATGATCTCGGCATAGTACCGCTTGGCCGCTTCGTAGACAGCCGCCTCATCATCGACAAACAGACTGCTGGTAGCGAGGTGCGCTCCGAAGAAATCACATGAGAACAACACTTTGTCTTCGGGCACGTACGTACTCATAGTCTCGGGCCAGTGAACCCAGGGGGTATAAACAAACTGCAGCGTCTTATCACCCAATGAGAGCGTTTGTCCGTCATCGACCGTGACGAACTTCTCATCGTCTATATCAAGCAGATCCATTAGCATCTGTTTGCACCTCGGATTCGTCACGATCTTCGCGTCAGGATACATGAGCAGGACATCGGACAGAGACCCTGAATGATCCTGTTCGCCGTGATGTGCGATAACGTAGTCGAGCTTGTCAACGCCGATCTTAACGATATTATTTAGAAGAACCGCCGTCTTGGCCGGATCCACCGTGTCAATCAATGCCGTCTTTTCACTGCCGAGCACTATGTATGCATTGTAGCTCGTGCCGTCAGGCAGCGGGATAAGCCTGTCGAAGAGTCTTGCGTCCCAGTCAATTGCTCCGACTGAATAAACATTTGGCCTTAGCTGTCTGTTCTTCATAAATCCGTTACCGCTTTCAATGCTCCTTCGTAATCAGGTTCGTTCGTCAACTCGTCAACTACCTCTATGTAACGAATCAGACCTTCTTTGTCCACAACAAATACTGCGCGGGCCAAAAGTCGCAGCCCCTCGATCAGAACGCCGTATCGTGTGCCGAATTCGGCATTGCGATGATCCGAGAGGGTCTGAACGTTTTCCACTGCGGCCGCCCCGCACCACCGCTGCTGAGCGAAGGGCAGATCCATGCTTATCGTCAGCACGGCTACATCATCGCCTAATGACACCGCACGCTCGTTGAACCTTCGAACCTCAGTATCACAAACCGGAGTATCCAAAGACGGGACCGAACAAATTACACATACCTTGCCCCGCAAGCCAGAGAGCTTCACCGCTGATAAATCATTGGCCAGCACCTCGAAGTCCGGTGCAGGCTCACCCACCTTGGGCTGAGTGCCTGTCAAAGCAAGCGGATTTCCCTTGAACGTGATGGTTGCTATAGTACCTTCCATAATACACCTCACTTTCGATAGTTATAGTGCTCCCGATTGAAAATTCCCGTTCTTGCGCGGGTAAGTAGCTTTACAATAACAGTTTATGATCTTGCTCGCGGGAATTTACTACCCTGAAGGGTATAACTTTCGCCTTATCCCGCTTAGCCGGAATACGCCTTGTGAAAATCTTCCAACAGATGTCTGAGTTTGTCAACGTTGCTCAAATCCGTCGTCTGCTTGGCCTTCATCGAATAGACAAGCATCTGGTGAAGCAGTGTCAGCTTCTGGACGTATGCGCTGTTCGCCTTCGCGTCGCTGGCCGGGGGTATCTTCACGCGCTGGGCCATAAAATAGTACGTGACTGTTTCGCTTAGCTCGTCGGCGTGATGCTCCTTGTTGTTCACCCAGCGCACGATCTGATTCATGTTCGACTTCGGCTCAGCCGAAAGGGCCTCGATCTCCTTCATTGATTTTTCAATTGTGGTGATGTTCTCGGCAATCGCATCAAACCGGGCCTCATCACCGTAAATCCCACACGGCACCTGACAGTGCGAATACGCCAACGATCCGAAAGCAACAGCCACGGCGAGCACGGCCAGCGATGCAAGTTTTGTATTGATTCTCTTTTTCATTTTCTTGCCCCTTTTCTTTCTCTATGTTTTGGCCTAGTAATTCTGAGCGTCCAATTCAAAATATGCCTGCGGATGCATGCAGGCCGCACACAGCTTGGGAGCCTCAGGACCTTCGTGCACGAAACCGCAATTTCTGCAAACCCACCTTACCCGTTTGCCACGCTTGAAGACGGCATTGTTGCTCACGTTATTGATCAGAGCCATGTATCTATCCTCATGGCGTTTTTCCGCAACGGCGATACACTTGAATGTCGTAGCTATTGCGCCAAACCCTTCCTTTTGTGCCACATCGGCAAAGCCCGGATACATCTCATTCGTTTCATAATGCTCGCCTGCGGCAGCGGCCTTCAGGTTCTCCAGCGTGTTTCCGATTACACCTGCCGGAAACGCCGCCGTAATTTCGGCGTCGCCGCCCTGGAGATGCTTGAACTCCAGCTTGGCATGTTCCTTCTCCTGGCCGGCGGTCTCCTCGAAGATAGCGGCTATTTGCATGTACCCCTCTTTCTTCGCCTGACTGGCAAAATACGTGTACTTGTTCCTTGCCTGTGATTCGCCAGCGAACGCCGTCAACAAATTCTTCTCCGTCTTACTGCCCTTGAGTTCCATCTGATACCTCTCTTTCTAAAAACGTTGACCAATTATATACTGTTTCTATCTGCACAAGTCGCAGATCCCTTCAAGATATACCGATTTCCGAAGCACAACGAACATCTCTTCCATCTCTTGCGGCACCTCGATATTGTTAAACGGCTCGTGGGAAAAATCAATGACCCTTTTGCATTCTACGCACTTGAAATGTTGGTGCTCATCCAGTCCGCCATCGAATCGCTTGGCGTCGCCCGAACCTTCGACGATGAAAGCCGCGCCAATTTCGTTGAGCGTCAGGAGCGTCCTGTTCACGGTATCCAGCGATATGCTCGGAAAGACCTGCCTGACCTTCTCGCACAGCATCTCCGCCGAAGGATGCTCATTCGTCTTGACAAGCTCGCGATATATCGCTATCCGCTGCGGGGTAACCTTGAGGCCCTTTTCGCGGCACAAGCCAGTAAACCAGACGGTCTTCTTGTCCAGATCAACTGAGTTGATTATTGATTCTTGTGCATTCATGCCTACTACTATTTAGGAGTAACTCTTATTTGTCAATAACCTTTTTCATTTTTTTCAATTTTCTTCTCCATCGTGTATGCTCTCGTGCCTGCCTTGCCTTCATCAGGCGCTTCTCATTAGTGCGAAAACGCCCCTTTCACGGCTCTCAGGCCCCATAAGTTCGATCGGGCACCGGCAGGATAGGAATCTTGCGGGCAGGTTGTACAGGCGGCAACAATCGAGTAGAATTGTGCGTTTCGGGTATTTTTGTTGGCGTTGGACATAATTAATACTAAGTCGAAGATCTCAATTGGAATGCGGCGGGCTGAGATAAAGACAACTTCATGAAACACCGCGTAGTGACGTTTATAGCCTTGCCGGCGATGATCTTGCTGATACACGCGGACACAGGATGGACTGCGAGGGGGCCTCTGCGATCCATGAAAGCCGTTCGGACGGATACTCGGCCGCTTATAGACGGAAAGATCGACGAATCCTGCTGGTCGAAAGCGGAGATGGCAATCGATTTCACCGATTACAAACTGGAGCGACTCGCCGTCGAACAGACAATAGTCCGCGTGTTGTACGACGATGAAAACCTGTACGTCGCGTTCGAATGCCTCGAGCCGGACCCAAACAGCATCGTCGCCATCGAGCGCAAGTATGACCTGTCGCTTAGTGACGAAGATTCCGCCACCGTTCGCTTCGACACGTTTCACGACCATCGCTGCACCTATATATTCTCCGTCAACACCCTGGGGACCCGTTACGACGCACGAATGGGCCTTTTCGATCACTACGACGATGCAACCTGGGGTTGCGACTGGACGGCCGCCTGCACGGTCGAAAAGGACCGCTGGTACGCAGAAATGGCCATCCCGATTTCCAACATGCTTTTCGATCGAAGGGACGCAACTACCTGGGGCGCCAGCTTTTACCGCCGGGAGAAGGGCCTCCAGGAAAGAAGCTATTGGTGCTATCGAAACAGCCGGGCCCGCTATCCGATTGAGTACGGCCATCTTACCGGCCTGGATCTTGCGAACGTACAGTTGAATCGCAAGCCTGCCTTTGCAGCATACGGAAGCGCTACTTCGGATTTTGAAGACAACAGCACCAAACTGTCCACGGGCCTGGACATCTCGATGAAGCTCAGTTCGGAGACTCAAGTTTACGAAAACGATAACCATGACACAACCTTGCGCGATTTCATGGAGGGCGGGGGCGTAGGATTGCGCAATGAAATCGAGCTTTGGTATATACGCAGCGACAGATTCCATACTCCCTTTCAGAACTATTCCGATCGCATCAGAGTCGAGTATAATGAGGAAGTCGACGTTTGGCATTCGATCACCGGCGGCGTGGCAAAGGGCGTGTATGAAGAAGAACCTTATTATGAGTACTCTCTGGAAGAACCCATGAGAATCACCAACCGCCTGGTGACAACGCTGAACGGCAACTATTGTGTCAAAGAGCCCGAAGCAGGAGGGCACGAAAATATCTGGCTTTGGCGCTGGGTCACGCAGTACAATTTCGTATGGAACGCAAGGATCAAATTTACCGCCGAACAAACATCGGAAGATCGGCACAACCTGACGATGTTGTTCTCCTGGCCGATGAAGCAAAACACCGACCTGTACGTTTTGTTCAACGATTATGAAATTGACGGCGAAAAAGTACGTGCAGCATTCGTCAAAATGGTTTACCGTTTTTAGATCCATTGGAGGACACAAGAATGAGTAAGCAAGAGACAGTTAATCGACGCGATTTTCTACAGATGACCGCGATGGCGACGGTCGGAGCAAAATTGGCTCTCAACAGCGTGCCCGCGATGGCCCAGCCCAAAGGCCAGCGACCAACGAACGCAGGCGATGTCACTGTGCTGAATCCACAGAACCGCGTACCCATGAGCTTCATCATCGACGATTCGACCTGCCTTGTGAACATGGCGCACTTCGGAATACCGCACTTCGCGACCGCCTGGCCCGACAGGTACAAACAGGACTGGCGCAGCCTGCCGCGCGAAATACCCGATTCCTTCGTGCGCAAGTTCGGTCAATGGTGCCGCGAGCACAACGTAAAAGGCAAATACAGCATCGTTCCTTACCCGGCCTGCGTTGGCTGGATGGACCGCTGCCTTCCCGGCTGGTCGCAGAAAGAGCTGGACGACAGCCTCAAGCTCATCCGCGACTTTATGCTGGGCGACTGGGACATCCACCCGGAGATGATCAGCCACACGTGGGTCATCAACACCAAAACCGGCCGACCCTATCCCGAGAGAACCGGCTACTACATCGAGAACGCCGGCTGGAGCCAGGACAAGTCCGCCGACCAACTGACCGACTACATGGCCTACGCCCTGCGAATCCTCAAGAACGTCGGCCTGCCCTGCGAAGGCATCACCACGCCCGGCGGCTTCGGCGGCCAGAATCGCGAGAACCTCGCCAAGGCCACTCTCGAATCGTGCCGGGACGTATTCGACGCCGAGATTCCGCACTACTTCCGCGACCTCTTCACCGACGAGCGAAGTGTCGCCCCACTCGTTCAATACGCCTCCGGACTCGACGGCGACAATCCCAAGTGCGTCGTCTCGATCATCGGCTGTACCGGCGATTGGTTCGGCGGCTGGGATGGACTCAACCCCGGCTCGGTCGATAAGTTCATCACCCAAGACCTCAAAGGCGGCCGCCTGCCCCAGGTCATCGACAAGGGCGAGCCGGCAATTCTCGTCTGCCACTGGCCCGGCATCTACTACAACGGCGAGGAAATCGGCTTCAATATCTTCAAGGAAGTCGTCCGGCGGACCACTGCCCGCTACGACAACCTGCTATGGATGAAGCTGAGCGAAATCGCCCGCTACTGGGCCGCCAGGGAGTTGACGCAGATTTCCAAACAGGGCCGGCGAATAACGTTCGACGCCCCGTTCGCCACGACAAGGTTCACAGTCCGAACCAAAGCCGAGCCGACAGCAGCTCCCACCCAGACAATCGGCGCACAGCGCACGCAACTGCGTCGCGTCAGTGCCCCGCTGCAACTGCAAAGCCAGACCTGGCACGCCGAGGGCCCGCAAGTAACGGCTTGTTTCGACCTACCCAAGGGCAAGTCGACCCTGGACCTTTGACGAGCAACGGATGTTGCCCGCCCTTCTCGGGGCTTCGGCATCCCGAAATTGGCTTTGTTTGGGTTTGTTTCCTCGATCACGGGGGTGGTGTTTTTTGTCGCACTATTACTAGTGAAACACAAGTTTTTTTGGCAGTCCAAAGCGATTTTCTTGTAACAAAACGGCTTTCTAAAGCGTCTATGAGATTAGTTGTAGGTCGTGTTCTATTGGCGGTTGACAGCTTTAATCAGTGCTTATTAGGCTTGGTGTTGACGTAAATTTAGGACATATATAGATTTATGGTTTTTTCGTACTCGTAGTTGAGGCAACAGAAGACATGGATTTAGAGATAAGCAGAAACCGAAAGAAGAAGCTGGGTCAGTTGCTGCGCGAAAAAGAATATTTGGATCAGTCCAATCTCGAATTTGCGCTCGCAGAACAGAAGGTCGAATATCGGCGTTTGGGCGAGATATTGCTGGAACTCGGCTATGTGACGCAAGCTCAGTTGAATGAAGCACTTGCGCTTCAAGCGGGCATTGAGAGAGTAGAACTCCAGGGTGTCTCGATAGGTGCGGATATCATCGGCCTTGTTCCCGCCGAACTGGTCAGCAAATACAACATTTTGCCGTTGCGTCGGGAAAACGGCCGTATGATGGTGGCGATGACAGACCCGTTCCAGCCGCGGGTTACAGAGGATTTGCGGCTTGTAACAGGCTGCTCGGTGCGGCGATTCTACGCCGACCCGAAGGAGATGGAGAACGCTATACTCAAGTTCTACGGCAGCAACGTGGCGAGAATGCTTGACAACCTTGCTCCGCTCGAACGAACGGCAGAGGGAGCGGCAGAAGCGTTAGCCAACGGCGATTACTCGCCGGCGAAGCTTCAGGAACTTGCCAGGCAGCCGTCTCTGGTGAATCTGGTCAACCTGATAATACTCGAGGCGATCGAGGCGAAGGCCAGCGATATCCACATCGAACCGTTCGAGCATGAAGTCAAGATAAAGTACAGAATTGACGGAATCCTCATCGAGAGAAGCCCGTCTTCGAAGCGGCTCCAGGCGGCCATTGTCTCGCGACTGAAGATCATGGCGGACATGAACATCGCCGAGCGATTCGTGCCGCAGGACGGACACATCGAATTCACCGGCAAGAACGGCAGGGTCGATCTTCGTGTCTCAACCATTCCTACGGTGAACGGCGAGGCGATTGAGCTGAGAATCCTGGACAGGTCGGCGTCGCTCATGAGGCTTCAGGATTTGGGGATGAACGAACAGTGCCTGAAAGGCTTCGAGCAATGCCTGCGCAAGACGCACGGGGTGGTGCTCGTTACCGGGCCGACCGGATGCGGCAAGACGACCACGCTTTACGCCTCGCTGAATAAGATATACTCCCCTGCCGTCAAGATGATAACGATTGAAGAGCCGGTCGAGTACCAGCTTGAGGGCATCAACCAGATGCCGGTCAATCCCAAGAGAGGATTGACGTTTGCCACGGGTCTGCGGCACATACTTCGCCATGATCCGGACATCGTGATGGTGGGCGAAATTCGAGATAAGGATACGGCAAACATTTCAATTCGTGCGGCATTGACGGGGCACCTCGTTTTCTCGACGCTTCACACAAATGACGCGCCGGGGGCGGTCACGAGATTGATTGACATGGGGGTCGAACCGTTTCTTCTGGCCAGCTCGCTGGAAGCTGTGCTGGCACAGAGACTCGTTCGCCAGATCTGCCCGGAATGTAAGGAATCGTATAAGCCGGACGAGACCCTTATTGCAAACCTGAACGGGTCGATGAGTATCGATCCGGATACGAAATTCTATCACGGCGTCGGCTGCAACGAGTGCGGGCAAACCGGCTACGCGGGACGAATCGGCATATACGAGTTGCTCAGGATCACCGCCACGCTGCGGGATCTGATCTCGAAAAAACCGTCAACCGACCAGCTCTTGAAGGCGGCTCCACCCGATCACGTAAGTATGGTGCATGATGGGCTTGACAAGGTGCTGCAGGGTCTGACGACCCCCGAAGAAATCTTCAGGGTTGCCAAGAGTATTGGCGAGGACGAGTAGACCTCGAAGCGTTGAACGCAATCATCTGTGAGAAACAGTTTACGAGAGGTGAGGAACACAAGTGGG
>JADHXR010000002.1 GCA_016782865.1 Phycisphaerae bacterium | reverse complement strand
GTCCGTTGCCTGCGGGGTAATCAGGTCTCTCTCCGCAGATTCAAAAAGGTATGCAGCCAGGCCACCCATTGTTATTGTGTCGATCCCATAGTTGTTACACAACTCATTGGCCTTGGCTACAGCCGCCGGATCCGTAATATCCAGGTTGGAGCCCAGGAGCCCAAGTGTTTCAAACTCCGGCCCGCCGAGCCTGTCGGTCACCTTGTAGGGCTTCTCCGTCTTCACTTTCCTGCGGCATCCGACCACGCAGGCAAAACATGTGGTATGGCCCGCTCCAATCTCGGGCTCGAAGGTGGCTCCGTCCAGCTCTTTGTAGTCCTGGTGAAAACTGCGAGAGTAGTTGTGCGTTGCCAGGTTGCCGGCTTCGGCCTGAAATCCCACCACCCCGGGTGTTCCATACTTGCTCAAGGTCGTTGGAAATCCTGAATCGCCCAGACGTTCTGCCGCCAGGCGGCCCAGCCTCTTTAGCCCCGCCGGCTCTGCAAACTTGATCTTGCCATCTCCTCTTACGACTATCGCGCGCAGATTCTTGCTTCCAAACACGGCCCCCATACCTGTGCGTCCGGCCACGTTGTTCAAGTCTGCCACAAGGCAGGCAAATCGCACAAGTTTCTCGCCGGCCGGTCCACACTGTAAGATGCTGAGCTTGCGATCTCCCAATTCCTTCGTGAGAGCATCGTGCGAATCCAGGACGTTCAGGCCTGTCAAGTGGTCCGCCTCGACGATTCGCGCATTATCGCCGTCAACCAGCAGGTAGACCGGCGTCTTTGATCTGCCGGTAATGACGATGGCATCGTAACCCGCTCGTTTGATCATAGGCCCGATACTTCCTCCCGTCTGGCTGTCGCCAACGGCACCCGTGACCGGCGAGAGAGCGGTGACACAGCAACGGCTCGCACCGCTGACGGGCGCCCCGGTCGTAACGCCCGGTGCGATGGTCAATACGTTTTGTTCGGCCAAGGCATCCGTGTCGGGGTGAGTTTCTTTCAGCAGAAAGAATGTCCCGAAAGCGCCTCCGCCCATGTACATGCGATAGAACTCCTCGCCTAACCTCTGCTCTTGGATCGAACCTGTGGTCAGATTGACCCGAAGGATGGCTCCTGTAAAGCCGTTGGACATGGCATACCTCCAGAGCAGGGGCAAGCCTTCTGCGGCTGCCCTAACCCGCTATTGTTTGAAAGCTTCTTTGTAAAGCATGAGCAAATCCTGCTCGGTGCAGGGCCGGGGATTTGACTGATGACAAGGATCCTCAAAGGCCTTCTTCGCAAGCTTGCCGAGCTGGTCTTCTTTGATGCCCACTTCGTCCAGTGATTTTGGCATTGCGATACGTCTGTTGAGATCGGCTACTGCGTCGATAGCTCTGTCCGCTGCGTCTATCTCCGAGATGCCGAACGTGTTGATGCCGAAACACTGGGCGACTCTGGCATATTGAGCTGCCGAGACCTCCTTGTTGTATTTCATAACGGGCACAAGACAGATGGCATTTGCAAGGCCGTGTTGAATGCCAAACTCGCTGGACAACGGATGTGACAGAGAATGCGCCGCTCCGAGATCCTTTTGAAAAGCGATCGCACCCATCGCTGCGGCCATCTGCATCATTCCGCGAGCCTCGAGGTCTGCTCCGTCGCAATAGGCTCGCGGCAGAAAGTTCCACACAATGCGTATGGCCTCGAGTGCTATGGCATCGCACATCGGGTGGAAAACCGGGCAGACAAGCGCCTCTATGGCATGAGTCATTGCGTCCATCCCGGTCGCAGCGGTCAACGGTGGCGGCAGACTGACCGTCAGTTCCGGATCCAGTATCGCCATCTCGGGCATGAGCGGCGGAGCACCGATTACTGCCTTTCGTCCCAACTGAGAAACTGTGATGACGCTGCTGCGCCCCACCTCGCTGCCGGTCCCAGCCGTAGTTGGAATCGCGCACATCGGCACAAGAGTCGGCGGCAACTCGTCAAGCGGGATTTCCATCAGGGCAACATCCGGAAAGGCAACCTTCAGGCGCAGTGCTTTGGCCGCATCGAGAGCACTGCCGCCTCCCAGTCCCACCACGCTATCGCAATCGTGCTGCAGGTATGCGTCCAGCGCATCCTCGACGTCCCGGTCTGTGGGATTGGGGTGAACGCCTGTGAACTGCGCAAATGCGCCGGGCCAGTCGCGATTCATTCGTTTGGCGACCAGACCAAATGCCTCGGTTTGGACTAATCCCGAATCCGTAACCAGCAAAGGCCGGCGTACCCTATATTTGCGGGCGAATTCAGCTAGCACAGAACGTGCACCAGCACCGAAACGCACATCGGTGGGAAACCTGAATTGTGATATCTCATTCATACAAATACAATCTAATCGCGCCCGCTAACGTTGTATAGCGAAAAATCATGCTGTCATTTCTTTTTGCCGCGGTCGCCCGAGTCGACCAACTGCCTACCGTACCTGGTCCAGAGTCGTCTTGCCACTTGTATGCTGTCTCCCTGCGGTTGAGTGGGATAGTCGTCTTTTCGATCCGACCAATCGATCATCCATTGTCTGAGTCTCTTGTGAAATTCCTCCTCGTCGAAGGGCTCATTGCTGCCGAGCGATTCGGCCACTTCATGCAGGTACTGTTGCCAGCGTTTGAGGTAGTATCCGCCGAGCATCCCCGACCACTCCTTGCGAGCGTAGTCGTCGATCGCCGGGCCTTGCCCCCAGAGTGTCAGCACCCTTCGGGCATTCCATTCAAATCGTGCCCGCTCGGCTTCGGTTGTTCCCCAACGCCTGGCGTCGCCGAGCCAACGTCCAAGCAGGAATTCCTTTCGCGTCGCCAGCAACTCGTCCATATCCTCGATCAACCGAAGGAACCTCGCCGACGCCTTTTTGAATGCGTCGGCGTCCTTGGTCTTTGAGACCTCAACAAGCTCACGGTGCAGAACGTTTGCGTAATTCGACAGCACCTGGCGCGCCACATTGACCAGATCGAAGCCGAATGCATCAACTGTACCCAGCTCATCCGATGCGGCCAGCAGCGCCCGCCACGCTTCGGCGAGCTGCGCGTTATCATAAGGAACATCAGCGACCTCTTTGAGGCCTGGAAGGCGGTCCACGACCGAACGGGTGCGATAGGTGCCATTGTAAACAGTGGCCCCGAGGATTTGCCAGGCGCGGCGAGCGTTTGCATCGTCTCTGCCGTAGCGGCCCAATGCGTAGTCGGCAAGCCACTGTTCCAGATCGACCGGCTGGTCACGCCAAGCTGTCTCAAACATAAGATCGTACACAACAGGGTTGTAGCCCAAACCTTCATTGACAAAACCCAGCCCCGTTAGCTTGCCGGATTCCGGTTGCCGGCGGATCATCGGCAGGTCACGACCGATCCTGTTCAACGCCCCGCTGAGGTGCACTGTGCAGCCGAAGTTCTGTATGTTACACCAGAGCCAGGGTTTGCCGTAGAAGGCCTCGGTCTTGCTCCAGGTTGGAGTTTGTTCGCACATCAGGTCGAGCACGATCATACGCTCGTCGGGTATGGCGCCGAACAAGGCCTTTGCCTGAGGAGGCTTCCAGAAATCGGGATTGTTGACGAAGAGCCAACCCTGCAGCACCCAGATAGCCTGAGGATCGCTCTGAATCATGCCCTTATAGACTGCCCCGGCAAGATCACCCAGGTATTTCGGATCATCGCTGGGCGGACGCATTTCGATGAAGGTGTCGGCGGCGTACAGATGGTCCGTTCCGAAGCGCTTGGCCTGCTCTTCCATGTACACTCGGGCGATTCTTGAAAACAGCGGGTCAAGCGGATCGAGCAGAGACGTCTCCCACTCGATCCAGCGAATGCGGTGCAGCTTGGCCTCGCCAAATCGCTGTGAAACTGCCGATGGGACGTGACCCGTGAAGCCCTGTAAGACAGGCGTCATACCCAGCTCACGTTGTCGGGCGAGTATCTTCTTTGCAAGATCCTCGTGCCGGTTGATCCAGTTTTGCCCCAGCGGCCCGCCCCAGCCGTCGAGGCAGCCCATCCATTGAAACGGCAGATACGGCGGCCCGGCCAAGAACTCGGCAATCTGCCCGTCGGTCATGCCCAGTCGTCTGCACACCCCCTGCCACACAGCCTCCTGGCCGGTCACCGAGAGCGGCATGTTAATCCCGTTGAGCGCCATCCAGTCGATCAGTTTTTCCCACTGCGTCCAGTCGTACCATGCAAGTGAGTAGCCAAAACAGCAGTAGTTCAGGAAGTAACGGTATCTCGCCCAACTGATCCGGCGGACCTTCGGCTGTACTGGCGGCAACGGATCCGGCAGGTCGATCCGGCTGCCGTACCAGGATATGTGGCGATGGCAGTAATACTTGAGATACCAGTTGAGCCCCATCGCCATAGCCACGCCGTTGTTGCCGCGAAAAACGACCTTGCCGTTGCCGCTCTCGATCTCGAAGACGTCGCGACCGTTCACCGGTGGTATGACCTCGAAGACAAAGCGGTCAGCGTGTTCCGGCAATAATCGCTCGAGTAGTCTGATCGCCGAAGCGGGCGCCTCTGGATCCTGTTTGCCCGACCAGGCCACCGGTTCTTTGTCCAGCGGACGGTAGTTGACCTCTGCCGCATCGAGCCGCTTGAGATGTTCGGTCAGGCGGGCGGCGAACTCGTCGTAGCTGCGATTCTCTCGCGGCGACCAGAGCACCTCGCTCAGCGCGGAAGCTCGCGGGTATGCCATGTACTCACGGTGTTTGCGATCGGCCATGTATTCGCCCCACAGTTGTCCCTGTCCGCCCAGCACGCGTTTGGCTTGGGCGTCGGTGAGTTCGGCGGCAATGGGCTCGAAACTGTAAGTTTTCTCCAATGGAATATTACCGCCTATGGCTCGCGGCTCGGTCTCTTTGGGACCCTGGTAATAATCGAAGTACGTGTGGGAGGTAGGGGCCATGATCACATCGTGTCCGGATCGGGCAGCCGTGACGCCGCCGCTTTGCCCGCGCCAGCTCATCACCACCGCTCCCGACGCGAGGCCGCCCTGAATGATCTCGTCCCACCCGACCAGATGCCTGCCGTGACGTGTCAGGAATTCGTCCATCTGCCTGATGAACCAACTGTGCAGCTCGGCCTCGCCTTTGCAGCCCAGCCGTTTCTTCAACTCCTGCATTTCCTCGCTCTTGGCCCAATGGCCTGTGTTTGCCTCGTCGCCTCCGATGTGGATGTATCTGCTTGGAAACAGTTCCATCACTTCTGTCAGAACATCCTGCATGAAGGCAACGGTCTCGGGACGCGGCGCCAGAACCCTCTCGTTGGCTGTCCATCGTTTCGATGGGGCAAGATCGCTGAGCTTGCGTGGGTATAAACCGATCCGAGGGTAAGAGACAATTGCAGCGCCTGTATGTGCGGGCATCTCGATCTCGGGCACGATCGTGACGTGACGCTCGGCCGCATAACGCACCAGATGGCGAATATCCTGCTGGCTATAGTACCCGCCCGGACGAGGTCGATCAGCGCCCGTGTCCGGCTGCCGCATAGTGGTAAAATCCATCGGCGAGCCGATCTCGGTCAGCCTCGGATACTTCCTGATTTCGATTCGCCAGCCCTGATCGTCGGTCAGGTGTATCTGCAGACGGTTAAACTTGTGCAAAGCCATTATGTCGATGAAACGCTCGACGTCTTCAACGGGGATAAAATGCCGGGCCGGATCAATCAGCAAGCCGCGCCATTCGAATCGAGGATAGTCGATGATGTGCACGCAGGGCACGGACCACTGGATTCGGTCGGTCCTGTCTTTGTTGAAGACAGCCGGCGGCAGCAATTGCCGCAGTGTTTGAATGCCGTAGAACAGCCCGGGCGGTCTGGCAGCTCGGATCGTGATAGATCCGACTGTCACTTCAAGCTCGTATCCCTCATCACCAAGCTGCTCCTTCAGAGACGATTCGAGTTCCAGTCGTATGAAGTTCTGTCCCTCTGACGCGCGCTCGAGAAGTCTCAACCGATGTCCCATCGCAGGAGCGAACATGCTTATGAGTTTTGACGCCTCTGTTGCGGCCTCACCTCGTGCAAGAACCTGCGTCGAAGGGGTGACAACAAACTGACCGTTACTGCTTTCGACCGAGACCGGCAGTGGTACGACGTTCACAGTCTCGCCGGCACCTGTTGTAACGCTCGCCGGCAAAAGCAGGCAGATCATTGCGGTAACCAAGCGAACTGCCGCCGGGCACAGGATTCTATACATGGGAACCTCCTTAATCACTTTGCGTTCTTGAGAATGACAAAGACTATGTACTTGCAGTTTTTGCCTGCGTACATGTGAAGCCCACCTGCCGGGCGATTCAAATCCTTGGGATTGGAGCCCGGGCTGACCGGTTTCTCGGGCCTTTGTTCGGAAACAAATATTTCGATATCTCATGGTCGGTCTCTTCTATTATACGGTCCGGTCAATCTGTTTCTATACGGATCGTCGCTATCCCAAATGCTTTCAGATCGATTTGCACTCGGTGTTCGGTGAACACAGCCCGGCTATTGTTTTCTTCAACCAGGCTCGTTACCGTAGCTCGGGCCACTGCAATATGTGGAAATGTCACCGACGCAGTCGTTGGTTCGCCCTGCGTTTCGATCAGGCGGATGATGATACCTTCGCCATTCTCAGCCCTCTTTAGGGTTGTCAGCAGCACATTGGGCTTGTCAACCGAGCAAAAGCTCGCCGAATCCGGCGCAAGAGGACCGTCCTTCTTGCCGTGAACGTCATCGGTGATGAACTGATTGGCGGCGGCCCAGCCGAAGCCGGCGCAATTGCCCTTCTGCCAATCGCCTTCGTGCGTGGTCAATGAATAGTGGAAGAGTATCTCGCTTTGTTGAACGGGCTGGAAGTTCGTTCTAAAATTGCTGCTCATGACGAATGCGTACATGTGGCCTTTTGTGACCTGGTCGGCCGTTACGAAAGCGGCTCCGTAGCCGGGCGGGTCGATGCCGTGGTGCGCCTGCGAACAGTAATTGGGCCACAGCCCTCCGAACTCGAGCAGATGCGATTCGGCTGGCGACAGAGTGATGCCGAATTGTCCGTCGGAGACGTCCGCCCAGTGCTGGACGGCATAGTAGTTGGTGTTTGAGCCGGGGAACTGGTCGCGGAACGGCTTTATAACCGAATTGCTGCCTTCAAATCGAAAATCAGGTTTGTCCATCTTGAACGGGAATGCGAAATAGATTTCCTGCAGCGGTGTGGAGTCCTTCAATATGCGATTGGCAAAGTCGATTCGTTTGAGCTGATCGTAGAGGGTGATCTCCTGAGTTATCTGCGGACAACCGGGCCCTTGAGCTTCTATGATGATACTCCAAAGGACCGGGCCCGTTTGTCCCTTCCTGACGGTTACGTTGCGGGGCCCTTCTATCTTGCCGCTCTGAATCCAGCGCATGACGAATTGGTTGACTTTATGAGGCGCGCCCTCGTCCACAAGCTCGCGTTTGGACTTCTTGTCGTATATACTGCTGATACCTCCGGTTCCTGCGTCGATTCTTACGCGGTAGAAGCGATTCTCCAGCGAGCTTGCCCCCACTGTCACACTCTTAGATGGGCTGGGCGTTGACTTGCCGCCAATCTTGAATACCTTGTAACCAAGCGGAGGAACATCTCTGGCGATGAAAACCAGATCGCGGAGCTCGTGCGGCTCGAACTGACCCCGGGCGTGCCGATAGGCCGCGTAGGGGACAGCCGACTGCGGGCCGGCCAGATCGATGTATTGACAGACTTCGGCACCCGCGCTCGGTGAGCTCAGATCATAGACCTCGGAAGCCGAGCCGCGAAACTTGCCGACGCGTACGATGTCCGTCCTTGTAAACGAAAGCGGATTGAACACGACGATGTAATGGCCGTCTTCTTTTCGCTCGATTCCGTTGACGAGATGCTGGATGCCTGCGTTGGTGATTTGTTGCGCCAGGCCCGCCGCCCGGTAGGCGTAATGGCTCTTTTCATTCCATGCCCAGTCCTGCAGCCTGCCGGCCGGGTAGTCCTTGCCCCAGGTGTGCTCGTCGTAAAGCATCATATCGTCGTAGGCCTTGCGGATATCGTCGGCCGGGTAAGACAAGTCCGCGGCCAGTGAGGCGACAGTGGCCAGCTTCTCGGCACGGGCAAGTGCGTCATGTGTCAGACGGTTAATGGTTGTTTCTTTGGCGGTCGACAGTGCGCCCACGACATAGTCGGTATGCGGCAATTCACCGCTGAACGTGCGAATGTCGGAGCACTGCGTCTCCAATTCTTCGAAGAACATGGTGTTCGTACCGACGATCAGTTTGGGATAAGCCCATTTGTCATTCCATTGGCGAACGATTTCGCTGATCTTCATATCCGGCGGATAATTGTCGACGCCGTTGTGAATGTATCGCATCACGCTGAAGGGCGTATCCTCTTTCTGCATCTTCTCAAGCTCGCCGCCTAATCTGTCCATAACGTACTTATACGTATGCGGACCCGTGACATTTCCGAAGAAACCGTAGCTGCCCTGGTAGTAGACCAGGACGGATTCGCCGTCGGGGCCTTGCCAGCGAAATGCGTCCGGCCTGCCGTGACGGAGCACGGCCGATTCGTCCCAGAAGGTGTGAATGTCATTTCTACCCCATTCGAAATATGTCGGCAGACCCGCGAAGAAATACTTCACGCCCGCGCCCGCCATTACGGTGGCCAATCCCCAGCTCAGACCGGGCACGTCGGTGATCGAGCCGGTGAGGATTTGGCCGTCGAATTGACGAGCCATTCTAAATGAAGGATACATCAGGCGAACAAGCTCTTCATGGCTGCACATACCGCTGATCTCGTTGCCCATCAGAGCACCGATCTCAATTCGACCCTGTTTGACGTATTTGCCCAACTCTTCGATGCTTTCGGCGCCCCTGGTCTCGACGAAGTGCTGCATGGCCCAGGCGCCCTCGGCGCTGTAGCGGTATTTCGCTTCGTCGGGCCAGTCGTCGGTCTCGCGACAGAATCTCAGGATGTCATCGTAGAAGCCAGCGTATCTGTTGAGGACATTCTCGATCGTGTCGGTGTAGCCGAGGTCATGATGTGTGATGGGGATAAAATACACGTGCCATTTTCTCTGCGGTTGCCAGGTCATGCTGAGGCGACCCTGTTCCTTGTCTTGGACTTTGAGAACGAACGTCGCCGCCCCGGGCTTGACGATATCGGCCAAAGGAAATCTCACTGTCGCAGTACCTTTGGGAACGGTTGCAGATATTTCTCTTGTTCGTCTGCCCGGCATGTGAGATTCCAGAGCGATTTTCACTTGCTCTTGTGACAGGTTATTAACCGTGGCCTCGCCCAACTGACTGAGAACATTGTCCTCGCGCACAAAGAAAACGGTTGGCTTAACCGACACAAGTTTCACTTGTCCCTGGGCGATGACGGCAGTGCTGCAAAATGCGGCGATTACTATTGCTGACAAAATCGAGACTCTTGACCTGATATGTGTGCCGGGATGATTCATTCTTACCTCCTTGTTCACTCGTATGTCGATTGGCATTGGCCCTGGACCTCTGCAGTAGTGCTTTACGGGCCACTCTCTATCGGCCCGGGCCTTACCACCACGGGCGCATTCTTGATCTGCGGTCGAATGGCCAGCCAGTCGATCCCCTGAAATTCCGGATCGTCGATCTGCCTTACCTCCTCGTCGCCGCGGTAAGGGCACATCGTATCGACCCATGCGATGAGCTTTCGCCGGCTCAACTCGTCAACCTTCACGTCGTTATGTTTTCCGCTCGAAGCGATATCGACAAGGCGGCTCTTGTACGACAACTTTGTCATTGGCTCGGGCGTTACGTAAGCAGCCGGGTCGCGCTGGTCGTACGCCTCAACCAGTATCGTATCGGCGATCCCGAATCCGGCCGGCGGATCATCCGGAGGATGATAGGCCGCGCCCCACGAAGGATTGCCGATCAACAGCACATACGGTTCCTTGAAAAGACCGTCACCGCGGTACGTGAGGTCCAGTTTGTCCCGCGCCTCTCCCACGCCCTGATGGCACTCGCCGCAGTACTTATCCAACACCGGTTGAACAAACCGCATATAGCTTATCGATTCATCTCCCCACGGCGGCGCGGTGATTTTCGAGGGGCCGCGCTGCAGCGCCTCGGCGTTAGTCTTCGTGGCCGGCGTTGTGCTGTGCATCTCGTGACACCCCAGACACCCTCTCGTCTCGCCCGGCATTACACCCGAGATCGAGCGCATTGTCTGCAACGCCCGGTACTTTTCGTCGAGCAATTGAAAATACAGCGATTTGCCCGAAGGCGCCTTGAAATGGACGGAACCGTCGTCTTCGATCGGCACCGTTCCGAGTATCCGTTTGACTCCCTCGGAAGACACCATCGAAACCACCGGCCCCGTCGAGGCATAGGGCCGTTTGTACCAATAGCTGTATGTCTTGGCATCCATCGTCAGGATACGAAGATAACTTGCCTTGCCTTTGAGCCTAGCTGGTGAATTATGATAAACGTTATTGCTGAATATAATTCCCCCGGCGGGATCATGCCGCTCGGCTACCGAGGGCCATCGCACGGCGTCCGGCATTACCGCAGGCTTGGGACGGGCTCTGAGAGGCATGGCGTGAAAAATGTTGTGTGCGCCCTCGTAAATCAATTCTTTGTTGCCCGCCGTATCCATAAGGTACAACACAAACTTGCCGGCCCTGTTGGCTGAGACAAGGAACACATCTTCGCTCAGCGGATAAGGTGTCTGATAGGCGCGATAGTCTCCGCTCTTATGATAATTCTCAGACTCCATAGGATCGACGGGGCCGTTGCCCGATTCGGGCCATACGAGTTCTGCGGTTACTTTTGTAAGCCCGCCGGGGAAGTTAAGACCTTTTCGCGTGTCAACAATTCCGATACTGCCGGCAAACCAGTCGTGATGTGCAGAGCCGGTAAACATGACCCTTTCGCTGCCCGGGATCGCCCGGGCGTCTTTGAGAAGATCGGGCCAGACGCTCTGATTGCCCCAGAAGGTAGCGGCACGCGTACCATCCGGATTCGTCGTCCACAGTGATTGAGCGCGCCAGAGCGGCTTATCGGTGTACTCCCAACGGGTATAGATCACCCGGCCGTCATTGAGCAGCGAAGGCAGATAGTCCGGCTCGTTGTTGCGGGAAATGATATACATATTCCGGCCGTCGAGGTCGCACCGCGTAAGTACAAACGAGTTCGTCGGCGGCATGCAGCGGACATAGTTGTGCCCGCGAGTGCTGGCAAAGATGATATGCTCGTCATCCGGCAGGTAGATCGGATCCACGTCGTCGTAGATGCCCTCGGTAATCTGTCGCAAACCGGAGCCGTCAACATCTATCTCGTAAAGATGAAAGTTCTTCTCGTTAGCCGGGTGAAATGAGAACAGAACGCGCTTCGCGTCGAATGACAGGTCGGGCCGCCAGAATGTGCCGTGCAAAGGCTCGGCCGGCATCAGTTTTGTCAGATGCCCCGTCGGGGACAGTCCTTCAAGAGCAAGCAGTCTGCCGCCCGGCACCGCCATATAGCCGAGTCGATGGCGCGTCTCGTGGGGCCATTCAGATCCTGCCGGAAACGGTATATCAATAAACAGCACCGTGTCGAAATCCACAACGGGATTGCCAAACATTATCCTGCGCTTGATACTTCGCACTGCGTAGTACAACTGGTCGTCTGCGCCGTTGACCATCCCGGCTTCCAAAGCTCTCAGTTCGGACAACTCTTTTGAAAAATCGACCTTATCCGGATAATTCCGCTTGACCCTGGCGGCAACTGCTCTGGTCCAATCTATCTCGCTCTTTATGCGCTCAGAAGTTACGGCACCATCTGCCTGATGCAGCCAATCCCGCCGTAACAAGTCTTGGGCTTCCTTCGCTGAGTAATCCCGCGTCTCTGGAGTATAGGGCTTTACATAGGGCGCCACCGCTTCATGCTGCACGGGCCTGTGGACCACCCGCGCGGCGGCTTCCAGCATAAAATCAACCCAATCCGCCTCACACGTCCCAGCCTCTCCCATAGCCTTGAGCCGCTCGAATCTCGTTCCCAGTTTCTCTACTTCTTTCCATTTCTTACGCTCTGTTTCACTAAGCCTTGCCCACTGCTGCTGTGTCAGCGGCTTATACTCGGTCACAAGGCCTATCAGATGTTCGGCCTTGCTCAAATTCCACGAATTATCCGGCGCGGTCAGATACTCGAAAGGCTGGCTATTGGTTGCCTGGGAGAAATCGGCGCACTCTTTGGAGAATCTCGCGGTCAGTTTTGCCTGGACAAGTCTCATCAGAACGCGCGGCATATTCTTGTCTTTCAGATTCCTCCGTGTCGCGGCCATAGTCTCGGCAAATGTCGCCTTGTCTTCATATATGTTCTCTACCTGCCCCTGATACCCCTGAACCTTCACACCGATTGCCGACAGACCTTCTTCATATAACCTGGCGATCTGATCGCCTGTCAGCGCAATGTTGAATATCCGCAGATCATCCATCAATCCCTGGAAGAACTCACCTCTGCCTCCCGACGACCCTATGAACGCATCGGCGCCGCCCCCGGAAATAATCCGCCCCGGCTTTCTCCGTGAGCCGATCTCAAGGCCGTCCAGATAGACTCGCATTTTCTCGCCGTCGAATGTCCCCGCCACATGGTGCCATTGAAGATCTGTCAGCAACGCCGGTTGGACCCTGGCGTCCAGCTCCTCGTAACCTGAGCCCTCCACATTCAGCCCCAGCGACAATATCCGGCCGCTATTCTGAAATGAAAAAAGAATCCGCCTGTCGGCGTCTTCCTTACGAAATATCTCTCGATAACCGGAAAGCTCCTTTGGACTGACCCATGCCGATATAGTGATTGACGGTAGATTTCTAAATGCCTCATTGGCCTTTATGCGGATTGCCTGCTGTCCCTTGAGACGTGCTGCCGCTGCGAAGACGCCATCTTCCAGCGAAACGTCGCCACGGACCGTTGCGTCAAGGGCGATCCGTTCGGAATCCTTTAGCACCCCGTCGGTGAGATCATCGAACGTCCAATGCCCGATCAATCCGGAGCCGGCGCTTTGCTCAATCTCAACCCTGGCGGCAAATGCACTACCTGTTGAAGCAATACACAGGTACAAAGGCACAAAGGCACATAGGCAGAGAGGCACAGAGGCGCTTTGTGCCTTTGCCACTTTGTGCCTTTGTGCCTTTACTTTCGTCTTCATTGGCCAGACTCCCGGTAATTATCCTTAGGCGCATTATAACAAGATTGAATATCAAAGATCAAAAATTAATCCCGGCGCGCCGGGAGCCGAGCCGCTTTGCGGGCTGTTTTGAAGAGGTTCGCCAAAGGCAATTGCGAAATTTTTCATTTTTCATCTTTCATTTCCTTGCCCCATTTGGCATTCGGTTCGGGGCCCATCTCCAGGATCAGCTCTCCACCCTTGAGCAGCTCGCTCGCCGGAAACCAGAAGGTATCGACATATTGCTTATTGGCGCCCGATCTGAAAGAATCGAAATCCTCCTCGAAGCGGCCATCCGATTTGCGAAGGCGGGCGAATCCTGTTTCCGGATCGATGGCATTGCGCCACCACGACGAGCGGTCGAGGAATTCTTCGTATTCCTTGTTCTTGCCGAGTGCTTTGGCGAGCTGCGCGACGGCCCAGTCGTCGTAGGCATATTCGAGCGTGTTGGAAAACCGTCCCTTGTCGGAGGGTACGTACTTGTGCTCCAGGTATGTTTCCAAGTCACGGTTTCCTGCCAGACCGCCACCGATTCTTTCTGGAGGGGTCGTCTGCATTTTGCGCACCGCCTCAAAGGCCTTCTCTGCGTCAAAATCGCGAATGCCCATCTGATAGGCCCCGACTATCAGCGGTATTTCGTGCTCGGCGACCATCACCGGGATATATTCCATGCCCGCGGGCCCTTTGGCGAGCCAGCCGAGGGCGTCGTACATTGCCAACTGTGATTTGACCCAGCGACTCGACCACTCCGGAGCGACAAGGTTCCATAGCTAGTTGAGGTTCCAAAACGTGTTCCAGAAGGCATCGCACCCGAGCGCGACCTCGTCCGGGTCTCTCAACTGCTGCACCTTCTCCGTGCCGTCCACCCACTGGCCATTGACGTCGCTCCAGATGTTGCGGCAGAATGATCGGTAGAGGTTGTTATAGAAGCGAACCTTCTGGCGGCGATCGGAACTGTGAATTTCGATGCGCCCCAACAGGTCATTCCAGGTCTTCAGGCGATAGGTGCCTGTTCGGTGGATTTCTCGAAACGCGAGCGATAACCCGAATCGGGATCGCCCTGGCGGCCTTGGCGAATTTCAAGCGGGCCGGCCGTCGGCATCATAGAAACCCCGGCCATCGTCCATTCGTGAATGTGACTGAAACCTCCTATATTTTCAAAGCTCGGATCATACCCTGCCTGCCATCCCGTGTTCTGGTTGTCCGGACTCAGCTTCACCATACCAAATGGCATCCAGGGCCCCGGTGCGATCATCCATCGGGAATGTGCTGTGCCGATACGCGTATCCACATATTCGGCCGGTGTGATTAGTCGCTGCCGGCTGCGGCGCACTTCGCCTTTCTCCAGCACATCGCCGTCGACGAGAATCTCATACAGGCTGTTTGTCGGCGCCGAAACGGCCGGCATTGGCGCCTCGAACCGGTAGCGGCCCTGCTCGACGGTTGCCGTAAAGATACGCTTGCCGTCGATCCGAACGCTCAGTTCAGGTTCTCGGCCAATGTGTTCGACGTCGATCAGCAGCGGCTGGGCGCGGCGGCCGGCATCAACCGTTTCATAATCAGCGACCCGCACGTCACGAATGAAGACATTACGGATTGGCGCCTCGACGACGCCCTTCGGGCCTTCGAGCCGCACCTGGTCGAACACCATCCAACTGCCGGCGAGAATCGCCAGGTTGATCTCATTGCCGCCCTGGCGGATTACACCTCGTTTGACAGGGATCTCGATCACATGCTCTCTGGCCGATTCCGTGTCCCCGGTTGCAGAGGCATCCGAGCCCCCTCGAGGCAGCGAGAACTTGGTGGCATGTCCGTTCACAGTGACCTTCAGCAGGGGCGGTTGTTGTGTGTGAGTATCGAGAAGATCTACGATCAGTTTCCAGTTGTCACTCGCCGGGGATTGCTTGTTATCTTTTCGAGGCTGCGCCTGCCGGCGGTCGAATATTCATACAACATTGTCCAGTCAACCATGGTCCTGTGTTCAATCTCAAGGAGTTCAGAATCTTTGTCCCTTGCGTGAGCAGACCCAAGGTTCTTCCCGGCGCTTTCCAGGGATTGTGCGCCGAGGAATCACAAGTTCTCGAGTGCATTGCAAGCACCTGGCCGGTCAAGCTGTGCACTGAAAGAGCCGATGACCGAACGAGGCAATAGTGTGGGTAGAACTCCAGGCAAAAGCAGACATAATCAGAGCTGCGAGTTAAGACCCGAAGACAGATCAGGCGCAAGCTTGCGATTCTGAGGAGATAGTCAGTGGACAACGAGCGGCTTGTTGAGGAATTGAAGACTCATCAAATCGAACTGCAAATGCAGAACGAGGAATTGGAGAGAGTTCAGCTCGAATTGGAGGCGACGAAGACCAGGTATCTCAGCCTATTCGACTGGGCGCCTGTTGGGTACTTCACGCTCGACGAGAAGGGCCTGATAACCGAGCTTAATCTTGCTGGTGCGGCGATGCTGGGGATGATGAGGGATAGTGCAGTCCAAAAAGATTTCTCTCTATTCGTCACCAGGGACTGCCGAGACGACTTCTACCTGTACCGCAGAGTGGCCCTGAGAGCCAAAACCAGGCACAAATGTGACCTCAGACTGCTCAGAAAGGACGGCATCGAGTTTGACGCCCACCTGATCAGTTCTGTGGCCCTCGACGAGCAAGACGGCTGCCGCAGGCATCGACTGCTGGCAATTGACGTTTCCGATCGCAATCGAGCTACTGCCGCTCTGACGAAGAGTGAAGAGAAATACCGCACTCTTTTCGAGAGTTCGCGAGACGCCATCATGATGCTTGCCCCACCGACCTGGAGATTCACTGCGGGCAATCCGGCGGCCATAAGGCTGTTTGGAGCCGAAGATGAAAGAGAATTCACCAGCAAGGGCCCCTGGGAGATATCGCCTGAATATCAACCAGATGGACAGCGTTCCGATGAAAAAGCACCGAAAATGATAGCGAGGGCAATGCAGGAAGGTTCTCGTTTTTTCGAATGGACACACAAAACCCTTAATGGAAAGGAGTTTGACGCCACTGTACTGCTGACACGAGTTGAGTTCGAGAAGGGCAAACCACTCTTGCAGGCCACTGTACGAGATATCACAGTGCAAAAGCGGGCCGAAGAACAACTGCAAGAGCGAAATGAATTTCTCAATAACGTGCTGGCAGCAGTGACCCATCCTTTCTACGTCATCGATGCCGACAGTTACATAATCAAGGTAGCCAATCCTGCAACTTGCCAGCCAGAGCTGGTCGGAAAGGCTACCTGTTACAGTGTCTCTCACGGGCGAGCCAAACCCTGTGACGGTCCGGATGATCCCTGTCCGCTCAAAGAGGTCAAGAAAACCAAGAAACCGGCAGTGGTCGAGCACATCCACCGCGACCAGGACGGCAATCAGAGGCATGTCGAAGTTCACGCTTACCCGGTCCTGGATGGCCGAGGCCGTGTCTCAGAGGTCATCGAGTACGCACTTGACATTACCGACCGCCACAAAAGGTCTGTTCCTTGCCAATATGAGTCACGAAATCAGGACCCCGATGAACGCCATCATGGGTTTTAGCGATATGCTTGCCGACGAGAGACTCTCCGAGGAACAGGCAGACTATGTTCGTGCCATCCGTGATAGTGGCAGGCACTTGCTGCGGCTGATAGACGACATTCTGGACTTTTCGAGGATTGAAGCTGGAAAGTTGGAAATCGAGATAATAGACTGCTGCCTGAGTGAGATACTGGGCAGTATCAGGTCCCTGGCCGAATTCAAAGCAACAGAAAAGGATCTGGATTTCGAGATTGGCTTGAGCAAAGAGTTGCCCGCCCGGATACGTACCGACCCTACCCGTCTGTCGCAGTGCCTGATAAACCTCGTGAACAACGCGATCAAGTTCACCGACCATGGACATGTGCACATGAATGTTTCATCCAAAAATAGAGATGGTTTAGTGAAACCTTGTTGTCAGGCTGATTTGCCTGTTTTATTACTCGTACCAGTTTGTCATCGTGAAGTGCACAGCTTCATCATTTATACTAACATCTCTCAGCGTCACGTCGTAGTTAAAGGTGCCCGAGTTTCGTTGCTCGAAGCTCTTGGATACAACTGACCCGTATATGTTAGCGGAGTTGTCCATCACTACGTCCGTGTTGGGGGCATAAATTGCCCCGTAAAAATCGCTGCCGTTCTTAAACCGCATATTTTCACAGCTATCGAGACCGTATATTTTGAGTTTTTGAGGGTCCTGAGTTTCATTGTTGACGGTGCTTGAGTTCTTAGCTTCAAAATCCCCACCTAAATACAGGACCAAAGAGGCATCGTTCCCTATCCCCAGCTCGGCAGAATTGCCGAGGATAATGTCGCCGGTAATATAGAGTGTTATGTCACCGCTGATTGTAACTGTTTCCCTGTTTCCAAGGTCAATGCTGCTATACCTCGCGGAAGCGGATATTGTTGTATTATTTCGTATAGCCCCGTTAGAGAACAGCGATTCCAGCGACTCCGGCACCGTTATTGGTTGCATAACGTATCTTTCCGTCAAGGCGCGAGTATCGCCCGTGATAGTCGCGCCGTAGTCGTTAATAACAATACTTGGGATTCCGCCCACACCCACAACTAGATCACCATATACAGTTACCGAGTTTCTCAAACCAATGGAACCTGCGGTGATGCTGTTCGTGCCGATTTGCATAATCTTGTCGTCTTCGGTGTTATTGTACCAGTCCACTACGGCTGAGTTTTTCAGTTGCATACTGTTTTCCGTGAAGATTGCCGCTTCAAATGGTCCCTGAAGTTGTAAAGTGCAGCTAACTGTTCTTTGGGCCTGGCCGAAAATTCCAGTGGACTCAATAGTATAGCCGCTGTCGAGATCACCGGTAACTGTGTAACTAAAGACCGCGTCACAATTGGGTAGGCCTATATTTGTTCCAAACGGCAGGCTGCTGTCATTCCAGGGTATGACTTTCAGCTTCTCATTCATTTCAAAGAGGGCCTTTATCAGTCCGGCGTCGGCGGCGGAGCGGGCTGCGATATCCGAGGACGTTCGTATAGAGATAATGCGGCCGTGCAAACCAAGGCTAAGCAGCCCTGTTCCCATTGCAAGCAATATCATAACAACAACCATTGCCAGCGCTATGGCGGAGCCACGCTTTCTATAGTGTCGCATCTTGTTCATATTCTCATCTCCGCGCAAAACAGGTCGATACCCACGACCCAAAAATCCGATTCTGATGAGCAAGAATGAATATCCCCGCCGCGAGCAGCGGCGTATCTCAGTGGACTAACTTTGACTCTTTGCCGCAAGCGACGGGGAATTCACCCCACCCAATAGAGAATTAAATAGCAGCTTCAGCCCTCATTTTGCCGCTTTACAGGTTTCTATGTGCATAAGCATAGACTTTTTGTCCGGAATTGATGACTTAAGATTGTCCTCATTCATGCCACCGCTTTACTACGAAGTGTACGCCCTCATCGTTCACATCGCCCTCTCTCAGCGATGCATCGTAGTAGAAAGTAGCAGTTGCAGACTGGACAAACGTTTTGCCTAAAACAGCTCCGTGTATACTAACGGAATTACGCATAATTATATCTGTGTTCGGCCCATAAATTGCTCCATATAGATCGCAGTTCGTTTTGAACTCCACTTTTGAACAACTATCAAGACAATATATCTTAAGTTTTTTCGGATCATTAGTTAAGTTGTTAATATAGCCCCCGTTGTTAGTTATGAAATCTCCCCCCAAATACAGGGTCAAAGAGGCATCAGGGTTTGTACTTGATATCTGCAATTGGCCAAGCCTATCAAGGCCTATGTCATCAGTAATATAAAGGGTAACCGAATCGTCACTTGCGTAGTAATAGACCTCGATCCAACTGCCGGTGTCATCGAGCGAGACCTTTTCCCTGCTTGCCGTCCGCATTACTGTGTCAAACTTCCTCCTTGCTACATAGCCGTCTGTAACGACATCGGAGTATATACGATCATACTGGATGCTCCAGTTTCTCTGGCCGTCAACTAAGACCATGCCGATAGCAAGCACGACAATAAGCATGATTGTCATGGCTGTTATCAACTCGATGAGTGTAAAGCCCCGTGAGGCTGTTAAGCTTTTTTTGATAATCGTCGTCTCCATTGGCCATTATGAGGTGTAGGTTGTGAGCTTAAAAAATTCATCTGCATCATTAAGGCCGCTCGTTCCCTGGGGCCGCTGCGCCCAGGCTACAACGATATTCAAGGCCCTCAATCCGGTACTAACGTCTTTCCACGATAATGTTGTGTAGTAATTAGCGCCATTCAAAGAAACTGTATAGCTTCCTAAGAGCGTAAAATCCTCGGGTTTGTCGGGGCCGGCGCTTGCGGTGATTGTCAGGGCTGAACCAAGAGATGTTGCTGGGTCATAGGTCTCGACGCCCCCGATGCCACGCCAATTTTCACAGAGCATCAGTCCGATTCTGGAGGCGGTTATCTTTGCGGCAGCTTTTTGTGCATCCAAAGTGGAATAATATCTAAAATTGGAAGTTCCGATGAGCGCCGTCAAGAAGATAATAATCGAAATCATTATGCCTATTAACGAGTATCCCCGGCGACAACGAATTCTGCTTGTTCTTGGGATCATTCTTGTTCTCCTCGCTTGTGAAAAAGGCCCTGTCAATAGACTAATCGAAGCTTTCGGGACAGCAAATCACTATACGATTCCTGGTTGTCACGCTCCAAAAACCGGTGTTGCAGTTGGAGCAGCATAGTGCTGCTGGGAATTCGGATTAGGCTAAAAGGAGAGGTTGACCCAGTCTTGCGTCACGCGGTGGATCAAATGCCGGTTGCTGACTGGGTATGACGGAACAACAAGATGTGAGGAACGAGAAATCAGGTTATCTCTGAGACAAGGTATTTGCCTAATTCGTCAAATCGTTTCGGATATTTGTCTTGGAAGGGCAGTAACTTCTGATAGAGGCTGACCTTGTTCGCGTCTTTTGTTTCTCTGACGCTGATGCCCTTTGGGAGCTTATTCTTAATCTTGTGGAAAGCCCCGATGAACAGAATCCCGCTTTCATCCGGTCCGAGTGTTTCGTCGATCCTCTTTGCGATAAACGCATCTCTTTTGTTCAAGAGCATGGTTTTCACAAGCTTATACTTCGTGAAGGCAACTATTTTGCGTGTGGTTGACTTGGCCCGCGTTATGGCGAGTAATCTGTCGTACTCCTGCTTGACCAGCTTGAAGTCTTCTGTTCTGACCAGAACCGCTCCCCTTTCGAGAAGTCTTGAGACCAACTGATAGTTCTTACTTCCGGCCTTGGCAGCATCTTCGACTATTTGCTTGCCGACCTCGTCCTCGCCAACCATGCCATCCTGATATATCTTCATTCCAGCGACGTTTGTGGAGTCAAAATAATTCGAGATGACGTCCCAGAAACGCTCGACGGTCTCCCTGTGCGTCGTCCAGATCTCTTGCCCCAAGTTCGCGATGCCTTTCTTCGCTATGTCCTTGGCCATAGAGCCAAGGTCAGCGCTTGTATGGATGATGGGGACATGAATAAGCGTTCTCATTGAGTGCTCCTCTCAAACCTTCACTTCTTCGCGCTCTTAGTTTTTCTGGCACTGGCTTGTCATGCCAGTTCTGTTGACGACAAGCATACGATTTCTTCACTTTCGCCGGCATTGTCACCCCTTTGCCTTCTGAGTACTTCCAGCATACTTGTAATCCTTTTTCCCAACTCTGCCCCGTTAAAGGGCTTGGGGATATAGTCATCAGCGCCATTGGCAAGTGCTGTTGAAACGTCATCCATCATGTTCTTGGCTGTTAACATAAACACTATTATGTCCTTTGTCGTTTCATCACGTCTAAGCTCTGAGAGCACCTCCAACCCATCCATCTTCGGCATTACCCAATCTAACAGAATCACATCGGGCATCTTTTCACGGGCTATCCTTAGACCTGTTGGCCCGTCAGCTGCCGCATACACCTTGAACCCATCCAATTCCAGGTTATATTCCAATACTCTCCTGATATCTGGTTCATCGTCAATCACCAGAACTGAGGTGTTACTGCTCAGAGGTATTTCTTTCGGAGTCTCCTCTTTTCTATTCTTGTCTGGTGAAGCACACAGTAGCCTCTCAATCGCCTTCTTCAGTTCGACCATGCCGTATGGATGTCCAGATATCTCCTCGCCGGTGACGGAACCGTCATCATTTGCTGCACCTTGCTTGGGCAATAACTCACTCCAGAATGCAACTGGAATAGTACACGTCCTCGAGTTTTCCCGAAGCTTGCTGGCGAGTTCTTTGCCCGACGTGTCTGCCAACACTCGGTCCGTTATAATAAGATCGGGATGTTTCGCCCTTGCAGCCATGAACGCATCCCTTCCGGTACATTCCGTGATAATGTAATACCCTTCTGCAGCTAATCTGTTCTCAAGCACCAGCCGGCTATCTTCGCCACCGTCTACAATCAGTATTGTCCTTCTGGCCATGTTAAATCTCCTTGGCTATTAGAGCGCCACCTTCTCTCTCAGAAGCTCTTCGATCGCCGAAACAAGTTTCAGAATATCGTACGGTTTATCAAACAATACGTAACCAGCAACTAAGTGTCCATCTTCGTAATCCTCTCTTTTTGGAAGCATTCCGGTCAGGAATATGATGGGGATGCCTTTTGTTCCTGGATCTTCCCTAAGTCTTCTACTTACTTCGGGACCATCCACATCCGGCATTAACACGTCTAGTATGAGAACGTCGGGACGTTTCGATTTTGCCAGACTGATGGCATCATTCCCACATGAGGCAGTAATAACAGAATACCCTTCTGCGGCCAGTCCTTTCCCAAGTACCCAAAGATCATCATCTTCATCATCTACTATCAGTATCTTCTTTCGGTCCATCTCAATAATCTCCTTTCAAGCTCTGGAACTACCCTCAATTATGCACAGGCCATGATTCTTCAATTGTCATGGTAGCTGCTTATTCCCCCAACCGCTTAATCCCTGTCTTTAGTCCTCCGCTCTCTGATAGGCAGCACGAAGTAGAAAGTCGTACCCCGACCAGGTTCGGATTCTACACAGATATTACCCCTGTGTTGGTCAATAATGGTCTTAGAAATAGCGAGCCCTAAACCTGAGCCACCAGTCTTTCGGTTTCCACCACGGGCTAATTGTTCAAATTCATGAAATACTCTTGGCAAATCCTCTTTTCTGATTCCACAGCCCGTGTCAGATATGGAAATCTGGATTACATTCTCTCTTTTGCACGTAGCAAGTGTGATGCTTCCTCTTTCCGTAAAATTGACGGCATTGCTGACCATATTAGTTAACACCTGGACAATTTTGTCGCTATCAAGCTTAACTTTCGGCAGGTTGTCTTCCATTTTCAGGACAAAATCCAGCCCCTTACGCTTTACCACGGGGACCATTGTCCTATAGACATCCTTGACAATTGTGTTGATGTCTTTTTCATGGAAGTCAAAGTCCATCTTGCCCGCCTCAAGCTTTTGAAAGCTCAGTACGTCATTGATCAATCTGGCAAGTCTGTCTACGTTTCTTTTGGCGAGATCTAAGAACTCTTTTTGCTCATCGTTAAGTTTGCCGGTTTTCTCCTGGGCCAGTAACCGTATACCTTCTTTCAAGGCAGTTAGCGGTGTTCGCAATTCATGGGAGACCATAGAGACGAATTGTGATTTTATCTCCATTGCCGCTTGCAGCTGCTCTTCTACCTCTCGGCGATTCATAATTTCCTTCTTCAGGAGGTCTATCATCTCTGAAAGGTCTCTGGTTCGATCCTCCACCTTTATTTCAAGCTCAGAATGTGCTTTCCGCAGGGCCTGTTGAAGCCGAGCACGTTCGATTGCATACTGAATCGTTCTAACCAGCACGTCATCCAATACTCGACCTTTGACCAAATAATCCATTGCACCGGCCTTTATGGCCGAGATACCCGCTTCCTCATCATCTAAGCCTGTTAACACCACAATGGGAACGTCTGGACTATTTCCCTTGACTCTTCGAACCGTTTCAATCCCCTGGCTGTCGGGAAGCATCAAATCGAGCAATACAACCCCATATTGTCCGCGGTTGAGATACTCAGCAGCCTGCGACAAGCTCCCGGCTGAATCGGCGGCAAATTCAATATGTGGATGATTCTTGGCCAAAACGCGTTCAACCAAGAGTTTGTCAATCTCATCATCTTCAACTAACAGGATCTTCACCAGTTTTTTGGCAGAAAGAACTATAGTTGTTTTGGTTGTCTCAGTCTCCATGTGGCGGCTCGCTTAAGAATCTCCAAAGTGCTGATTACCTTCATCTCTAATCAACAATTCTCACATTGATTTCCTCATCTGTACCCGCCATTGCCATCATGGGGCGCCTACATCAAGTTTCCCAAAGGGCCCAAGTTCAGATTCAACTCTTCGTCATCGAGCCCGAATACTTGTTTCAGCTCTTTCATTTTGTTTTCCAATTTCATCAGAGTCTCACCCACTCTTTCTATTTCATCTTCAGAAAGAGAGCCCGCTTCGACTCTTCTCATAGCCTGCTTTTCCATCAATTTTCTTATCAGCTCTATGAGTGTCAGAACCAGCTTGGCCAGACCCTTTTCCGCGTTCTCGGGATTTGCATCAATCCTGTCGGCAAGAGCACTCTGTGCCTGTTCCATTTCCTCGACAAATTCTTCCGGCCAATCAGTTTCGACTATTCCGTTAGCTATCATTAGCAGTCGACTCCCACCAGGTCTTGACGTAGACTCATCTTGTCCAACAGGCACGCTCTTTCCGGGCCCTTAAGAAGGCACTGTTTTTTTGACAGAACGACGAAGTTGTACGGAGGCCAGGGTCCGCTGAACAAATACTTCAGATTCGGGTGCGCACTTCTTATATGCTCGAATGCCTCCCTGAAGTCACCCCTCTTGTCCTTCTCAACCAGATAGACGGCGTCCACGAGCAGATTCTCGGTCTTCAGTTTCTCGACTTTTTCTTCGGTTGCGAACCTGCCGAAGAATATGTCCAAAATCTTGATGAACCTGTCCGCTTTTGCCTTGAATTCCTCGTCAATTCTGTGTTCCCAGAACTTTTCTTTCATGAACCTCTTGCCCGCCGAGCCACCCGGTCCGGGCATTTTTTGCCCGCTTTTCTTGAAGGCGGTCACGATGTTTTCCTTCACTTTGTTCCCGGGCCAGATGACCTTGACGCCGAACTCAAACTTGTTACCGAGCCTGTCCAGATTCTCTTTGAACTGCCCGTAGTAGCTCTGCATCATCGAAAGCAGATTATCTCTGCCGTCAATAATCGTCCCGAATCGCACGGGCAGGACGGTACGAACCGCCATCATACCTTCCACCACCGCCTCATGCTCCAGAACAGCGCCCTCGGTTACCTCCTCAATCGGCCGGTTGATTTCACTTACAATCGCTCCCACGTCTCGAAAAGGAACGTTACAAATACTCGCCCCTTCCAGGCCATATAGTGATCCCGTTATCGGCTCGCTCGAGTCTATTATTCCATATAGATATAGTTTCATAGTCATACCGCTTCCCGCATCGGCCCTGCAAACGGCGAACCCCTCAACTGCTCCATAGTTTCGACCGAGCTGAGCAAGACCTTCAATCCGAGGTATATGAGGTCTACGTCAGCAACAGAAATTACCATATCTCCTGATATAACTACACCCTTCTCCAGCACTCTATCCAGGATTTCCAAGAGAGTTACATCTTTTGACTTTGCGATATCGCTATTCATTCTGTCTCCGACCGTCCGAGAGACCACAGAAGTTATAAGCGGGCCAGGGACCTGTACAATCGACGAAAAGTCCGTCTTGTTCGTAGCGCATTTTCAATGTATCCACAACATCGATGAAATTGCCCACTTTGTCCTTGCCGACCAGAAAGGCGGAGTTCAAAACCATCTCGTCCTCTCTTTCGGTCACCTCTTTCGGCAAGAGCCTGTTTATGCGTGCTTCACAGCTTGATTCCTTCAACGATTCGAAACTCTCCCGGCCACACTTATTGATCCTTTCGTTCAGCGTTTGTTCGATCATCTCATCCTTCTTCTTCTTGAGAAGATAAGCCTTGCCAACCGAAGAAGATTTGATTTCATTATCAATCTTGAGGATCCTTTCCTGGCTGCTGAGAAGGCCGGTCCGGAGTTTTTCCAAATCACAGTATATCTTCAGGCCCCATTCCTGCTTGTTCGCCAGTCTTTCCAGAATTGCCTTGAACTCTTCGCCATGTTGTTCGAGCATCATCTTCAGGCTCTCATCCGTGGCAAACAAGGTCCCGAACTTAAAGGGAATCACATCGGTATTGATCATCGCCTGTTCTATCACTTTCTCGTGTGCGCTCGCATTGGTCTTGATCCACTCCAGGTCCGCCATGTTTCTTTTTAGGCCTTCGGCGCCAAATTCGCTTTCATCGACCTCGCCGACTACCGCATGGAGGGCCCTGTGACAAACGAGATAAAGATCTTCCGCCAAATCGACCGCTTTGGCCAGTTTGGGCTCTTCGTTCGCAACGCAATACAGGTAGACAAGCTGGTTGTCGGTCATCTGTATACCTCTCTCACTCAGTCAATACCGGATGCCCTTGACGCTCGTAAGATTCAACTTCCAGACTGTCGCTCAGCTTCACTCCATAGACGTTCCTGTCCTGCACTTTGGAGGCAAGTCCGATGGATTTTATGAACGCGCTCTCTTCGTAGACCTCGGCTTCCATTTCCCAGCCTTCATCGACTTTGGCAGCCTTAATCACCTTTACATCTTCGACGTTGAGCGTCTTCTTCAAGAACGCAACCACCGCCTGTCCTGCTTCTCCTACACTGGCCATTCTTGCACCTACCTTTCTTTTGACTTTGTACTAATATCCAATCGATCAAAAAGTTCTCTTTCCTTTTCGTCATATTCTTGCTCGCTTATTTCATCCAGCTCGAACTGCAACTGTAATGCCATGAGCTCTTCTTTTATGCTGCCCTCGCCATACAGTTTGTTTTCGCCTACCTCGTTGACCTTTTTCCCCAGCCATATGACACCTTTTACCGGCGCCAACAGTATACTGTCCAGTAAGAACATCTTTTAGTATTTCTCCGTCTCTATCACCAAATTCACAAAATTGAAAGGCGGCAGCGTCCCTACGTACTTGAATCTTATTTTTTCGCCGTACTTGTCCGCAAGTCCTTCGACTTCCCAGTCAAACTCCGGTTCTTTCTCTTTGTGGACCAAGAAAGCTGCATTGACAATCATCAACTCGCCATAGGTATCGTTGGATTTGATCTCTTCTGCCAGAGGCCGCAAGACACTGAGTATCTCATCTCCATGGTCTGTTTTCTCTTGCTCCAAGGCCTGCTCCACCATCTCCCCCACCTGCATAAGCTGAAAGTGAGTTCTCTCAGACTCAATCGCTGCGAGTTTTTCTTTCAGTTTCCTTATATCTTCGTATTTTTCCAAAATGTCCTGGTAAACTGCATCTTTATTGAATATTGCTTTTAGGTTCAATTCCTTCTTGTCTCTCATCTTATTCAATAGGGCTTTGAATCTATCATGGTCTTTTTCCAGGATCCGCCTTACCTGCCCTTGATCTCCCTGGTCTTCGGCAATTGTTCCGAACCTGACGGGCAACACCGTGTGCTCCTTCATCACTTCCTCAATTGCTTTCTCATGTGCGACCATGTTTTCTCTTCGGGCAGAATACCTCTCGACCGGAGAATTGCTGACCACGGCGGCTATACCGTCGAAGCAGATTGTGTATACCTCATCGCCTCGTCCCCCGATCCCCAACGGGCCAAACGACCGGGGCTGATCCGACTCGACTATGCAATAGATATATGTGCCTTCCTTCGTCATTACATCCATGTCTATTTTTCCCATTCTTCCGGATAAATGGTAATGTCAACAAAATTGAACACAGGCAAAGGTCCTGCATACGTGAAGTCCATCTTGTCCTGGTATTGGTCGCTCAAATCATCCATGATGTTGTCAAATTCTTTTTCTCTGCCCTTGCTTACCAGGAAAGCGGCGTTTACGAACATCTGATCGCCTATGGTCTTGTTGAGCTTATGGTCAAGAGCCGTTCTCCTAAATGCATCCACTATCTTTTCAGCCTCCCGCTCTTTCTTTTCCTGCAGGGCCTGCTCGACCATCTTGCCGACTTCGACTCTGACCTGAACATTATTCTCGCCCGTATCGCCTGCAATCTTCTCTTTCAGACTCTTGATTTCTCTGTTGCTTTCCACAATCTCACTGAAAATGGCGTCCATATCCATCCAGGCTCCCCTGACGCCTAATTCTATTTTGTGGTCCATGTCGGCAAGGCCGGTCTGGAACTCTCTGCGTCTCCTGTCCAACAGATTCCTTACTTCGTCGGCGCCCGAGGCGATAGTGCCAAATCGAACGGGAAGCACGCTGTCAAATTCTTTCATCGCCTCTTCGATCACGGCCTGGTGGGCCAACATGTTTTCCCGGCTTGCCGCCAGCTTGCCTAACGGGCAGTTGCTGACAACCATACTCAGATCATCGTAGCCGAGAGTAAGAGCCTCGTCGCCTCTGGCGCCGATACCAATAGGACCGAAATTCCGCTCTTGTTTGCTCTCGACAATACAGTAAATGTATTTCCCTTCTTTTCCCATATCATGCCATCGTAGTAACCAACACCTGGTTCTTCTCGAGAGCTTCTGCGTTGAGATAACAGCCTTGATCATTCTCAACCGCGTTGGAAGCTCGGTAGTAGTCCAGAAGTATCTTGTAAGCTCTGGTCATCTCGCCAAACTTCTTTTCTATGTCCGGCGTATCAGGATTTTTGTCGGGATGACAATCCAAGGCCGATCTACGGTGAGCTTTCTTGATTTCATCAGCGGTTATATAATCCTTTTCGAGCCCCAACTTCTGTCTGGCCCAATCCACTTCTTCAAATTGTGCTTTCTTTATCTCCAGGGTATAAAAACTATACGGTGCAAGCGGGCCCACACATCTGAAATTCAGTTTGTCCTCGAATTGGTCATTGATTTGATCTAATTCCCGTTCGAACTCGTCCTGCATGTTCTGATCCACAAGAAATGCGCTGTTAAATACCATCTTGTCGTCCATGAGATCATGCAGCTTGAAATTCTGAGCCACCCGGCCCAGGGCGATTTGTATCTGCTCAGCAAGCATTTCCTTCTTCTTGTCCATGTGCCTTTTTACCAGGACGCCAACCTTCATCTGGTCGTCCACGGTGACGCCGCCTTTCTTGCTCAAGAGCGATTGTTTGAACTGCTCTATTTCCTCCTCTTGCGAAACCTCCTGCAGGAAGGATCCGAAATCGCTTAACGTCGCCACCACATCCATCTCGATCGTATCTTGAGCCTTTTCGAATACGTCCTTGATGGTCATGTAGCCGCAAGCCAGGATTTCGGTGACTTCGTCGTCGCTCCGGGCAAAAGTCCCCAACCTCATGGGGATTACTGTATGCCTGGTCATTACCTTCTCGACCAACTGCTGATGTCCTACGAGCAACCTGGCCAAAGCTTCCTTGGGCATGTTGCGGTAATCTACTATCTCCATATCTCTTACAACCGCCGCTATACCCTGAAAGGAAACGGTGTAGGCCCGAGTGGAGGTCCCGCTGTTGTCTACAACTTCAGCGGCGTCTCTTGGCGAACCGACATCTTCGAGGTCAACGGTCCGGCCCGGGTCAAATAGTTCTTCAGAATCGGAGTTTATGACGCCGTAGATGTATTTGCCTATTTCGCTCATGGCAAACCCTTTCACTCTTGGGCGAGGGTCTTGTCAGTCCCTTCCCTAAGACCTGTTATCAATCCCTTGAAAGTAGAGATCGACTCAATCACTCAATTAGAATCGTCTCTTTCATAGCATCCGGCCTGCGCCTGCAACATTTTGAGAGCCTGGTCAAGATGTCGTCCTGAGATTTCCAGCTTTATCTCTTTGGTTACCTTCTCTTTCGGCGAACGGTGCTCGATATACTCTCTTACCGCAAACATCGAGGCCTTTCGACATACGAATTCAATGTCAGAACCGGTCTTGCCCTCGGTCTCCCTGGCCAGACGAGCCAGGTCGACGTCCGAGGCCAACGGCTTGTTCGCGGTATGTATTTTGAAGATATCTTCTCTGGTTTTCTCATCCGGTGAGGGCAACTCGAACAGCAGGTCGAACCTACCGCTTCGAAGCAACGCAGGATCGACCAGATCAACCCGGTTGGTGGCGGCCAAAACCACAACTCCCTTCAGTTCTTCGATTCCGTCCATTTCGGTGAGAAACTGACTTATCACTCTTTCGGTCACATGAGCATCCGTCGAACTCGAGCCTCTTCTGGGAACCAGACTGTCTACCTCGTCGAAAAACAGTATGGTTGGCGCGGCGTGCCTTGCTTTTCTGAATATCTCTCTCACCCCACGCTCGGACTCACCGACATACCGGCTGATAAGCTGCGGACCTTTGATCGAGATAAAATTGACGCCGCTCTCATTGGCTACCGCCTTGGCCAGAAGCGTCTTGCCCGTTCCGGGTTTGCCGTAAAGCAGAATTCCTTTCGGCGGATTTGCCTGCGCCTTCTTGAAGACATCGGAGTATTTGAGGGGCCATTCTATGGCTTCCTTCAGCTCCTCCTTGATCTCGTCGAGCCCGCCTACGTCGGACCACTTCACATCCGGCACCTCAACGAAGACTTCTCGTATTGCGGAAGGCTCAATTTCCTTCAGGGCCTCCAGGAAGTTGTCCATCGTTATCTCTAATTTGAGCAGGGTATCGTAAGGAATGTCCGACAATTGGAAATCAATCTTCGGCAGGATCTTTCGCAGGGCCGCCATGGCTGCCTCTCTGGCCAGAGCCTCCAAGTCGGCCCCGACGAAACCATGAGTAATCTCCGCTAGTTTCTCCAGGCGTACATCTTCCGCCAAAGGCATGCCTCTTGTGTGAATCTCCAATATCTCCAGACGCCCGTTCTTGTCGGGTATGGAAATAAGAATCTCCCTGTCGAACCGGCCGGGTCGTCTCAATGCCGGGTCGATCGTATTTGGAATATTTGTCGCCCCGATAACTATAACGTGACCACGAGACTCTAATCCATCCATCAAGGCCAAAAGCTGAGATACTACACGTCTTTCGACCTGTTTCTCACTTCCCATATCCTCCCGTTTGGGGGCTATGGCATCTATCTCATCGATAAAGATTATAGCCGGGGCATGCTTCTGGGCGTCTTCAAAAACACCGCGCAGACGCGCTTCGGATTCACCGTAGAATTTGCCCATGATCTCGGGGCCGCTTATGCTTAAGAAATATGCATCCGTCTCATTGGCCACGGCTCGAGCAGTCAACGTCTTGCCGGTTCCGGGCGGGCCGTACATGAAGACCCCCTTTGGGGCCTCTATGCCGAGCCTGTCGAAAACTTCCGGATACTTGAGGGGCAGCTCAATCATCTCTCTTATCCGTTGGACTTGCGTGCCGAGCCCGCCGATGTCTTCATAGGATACCTTGGCCTTTTCAATTTTACCTTCCTTGGACTTCACCCTTATCTGGGTCGTCGAGCTGATCCATACAACGCCGTCCGGTATGGTTTTTTCCACCATGAAATCACAGGTCTTGGCGCCAAACAATCTCGCCCTTACCTTGTCGCCGCTGATCAGGGGCAGGCCTTCCAGGAGAGAGCCTATGTACTTGGCATCTTTGTCCTTTTGGTGCACACCTCCACCGGTCAGAGGGACAAGTGTGATTTTTCTGGCAGGCTTGCTGCTGTTCTTGTGGATCGTCACCTTCTCGTCAAGGCCCACTTTTGCGTTCTCTCTTGTGATGCCGTCTATCTGGATGATTTTTTTTCCTCTGTCCTCGGCGTAGCAGGGCATCGCCTTGGCGGCAGTTATCCTTTCGCCTTTTATCTCAGCGATCTGACCCACCTCCAGGCCCAGACTCTTCATATCTTCGGGATCCATTCTGGCTATAGCCCTTCCAACATCCTTGGGCAAGGCCTCCCTGACTTTTAACTGCTTCATGTTGCGTGCCTTTCTCGTCTCTAATTGAATAACTGCCTGTTAAGATCCGTCAATGCCTTCAGTCCCTTGATCTCATGAGGACGCAAGCCGGCAATTACTGTTCGCAACCCATTGAATTTCTTCCTGATGTGGTTAATGTACTTGTCCTGTTCTTTCATTTTCTCCCTGCAAAACCTGCAACCATCCGATTGCAGCACGTTGTTTATCACCAACTGCCCGACCTTGATGCCGTATTCGTTCAGATTGCCTATCAGCCTGGCGGTCTCCAGAATCGCCATATCCTCGGGAATCGTAATCGCTATGAACTCGCACGTGTGTCTGTCACGAAGCAGACCCTCTATTTTCTTGATCGTTTTCTTCATAGACAGCAGAAAGTCGTCGCCCCGGTCGGGCTCGTATTTGCCGGCAAACGTTTCGACCACGTATCTGTACTTCCATCTCATCTTCGCCATCACTTTGACCCAGTCATCCAGGAGCCTCGGTGAGCTCAGGAGTCTCATCGCATGGCCCGTGGGTGCGGTGTCCACCACGTATTTGTCGAATCGCGCCTCATCTATGAATTCGACCATCGTCTTGAAACCCATCACTTCATCAATTCCCGGTATGGGTAAGGCAAACATAGAATCGATGTCTTCGGAATCCAGATTAGTACTTGTCTCGAGGATCTTCCTTACCTCGGCTTCGTGCTCGGTTTTGAATTTTGAAAGAGCGTTCTCGGCGCTTACTTCGAGAGCGGCCAGGTTCTTTACACCTTTTATTTCCTTTGGCTGATCACCAAGTTTCTGTCCGAAACTGTCGCCAAGCGAATGGGCCGGATCCGTCGAGAAAAGCAACGTCTTGAAATCCCGCGCCAAATGCACTGCCGTAGCACATGCGCAGGTTGTCTTGCCCACACCGCCTTTGCCGCCGAAGAAGATCAGCTTCAGGCGAGGATCTTTTAGTCCTTTCAATCCCATTCACTTTTTTACCTTGATCTCCAGGATGCCGTTATTGTAGCGAGAAGTCATCGTCTCGGCCTGTACGGTCGAGGGCAGCAGGATTTCCTTATGATACTTCCGCTCTCCCGCCTCCGCGGAGATATCGAGAATATCCTCTTTCAGGTCCAGCTTTATGTCGTCCTGGCTTACTCCCGGCATCTCGGCATAGATATGAATTTCTTCGTCCTCATCGAAGACGTCCACGATGGGCTCCCTTACATCTTCCACCGCAGGACCCTGGGGAGTCTTCCTGACGTTCCCGAACGACTCGACCACGGGCTTGCCCCCAGCCGCCGTGCGCACCGAAACGCCAAACACACCCTTCATTCCTTTCTTGAGATTGCCCAGGTCGATTTCGCCTTCCTGATTGATTTCGCCGCCGGCTTCTTTCAGCTTGACGGCCATGTCAACGAGGTTTCCTATCCCGTCCAGGATCCCTCCCAGCCCCAGACTCAATTTCCCCGTGCCAAAATCAATGTTCAGCCCTTCGCTTTTCTCATCTTTTTTCTTCTTGCTCTTAGCCATTGACATATCTCCTCTTTTCTTAGCCTGCGATACTCTTTCCCTTTGCAGTTATCCTGCATGACGAACGCGTTAAGAACCCGACGCAATCCTGTGTTTCCAAGGATTTGCACAGCATATAAGTGTAACCTATCTCGAATCCCGCCTTACTACTCAGCTCCTTCATCGATATGAGGTTGTTTTTCTGTTTCATGATCCTTAGCATTTCCAATTCAGTAGCCGTTGTGCTCATAGCCAACCTAATAGTTTATGGTCTCGGCGTTCTCCAGGATTCTTCTCTTACTCTCTTCTTTGCTTTTGCGAATATCTTCCTTTTCTCTCTCCAGGTCAAGAAGCCACTTTTTCTCTACGACCTCTCTGCCCTTTTCCGTCAGGCTGCATATTCCTCTAAAGGTATCGAAAGTGACATTACCATTTCTTTGGAGCCCTTCACAAATCACGTAAGCATAATGATCGCCTATCTTCAGTCCCTGGGCTATAAAATGATAATGAAGTCTGCCCTCATTCTGCCCAATGATATCCAAGGTTTCCTGTTCCGTTCCGGTCATTACTTACTCCAGGACTATCTTTAGAAAATCTTGCACTTGCCACGGCCTTCCGGCTATCTTTGCGAGTCGTCTGGTGCCCCGGTAGTTTAGGCTCTGCTAAAAATGCTCTTTTCCGAATTGAGCTGCCCAGCTTTGGCAACAGTAGTCGACTTGAGTTCGCCTTCTTCGGTCTTGATATTAAGAACTGCTTTACAAATAACGCATTTGATCTGACCGTCATAGTCGCCATAAGCATTGTCCATATCAATCGTGTAACCACATGATAAACAATTAAGTCTCATAGTTTGTTCTCCTTATTTGGTTCTAAATATTCTCTTTAAAAAGTCGCCCATCTGGCTTGATCTTCCAAGTATCTTTGCATGCCTTTTGACCGTTTAGGCTCCTTGCCTAATAGGGACCATCCTTTGCTTGCGATTCTGATTTTCCCATCTCTGAAAACATCTACGATGTCGCTTTCACCCATAGATCGAACGATCACTCTGGCATAACTCGTCTGCAAATGCATTTCCTTAGCAATCTTCCCTAAAGTGCATTCACCACCTTCGGTATCGATTATCTTAAGGATCTTGTTCTCATCCGGCGTTGGCATACTAATCTACCTCCGTTTCAAACAGGCTTTCTAACTGACGGATTTCCCTGCGTAATGCGGTGTTTTCCTTCCTTAGCCTGCGTTTCTTTAGTGCTCTGTCATTCCTTTTGAGCCTGATGTCATCCCTATGCCTGCTGCAACCGCTGAGACTTTTGGCAATAGACCACGTTGTGCGAGCACTACACATTGTTCTGATTTCATCTGAAGTCTTGATCGGCATGCGGCCCTTCCGCGGTCCGTGCGCAAGTTCAGTCTTACATAACGCTATCGGGCTCATGCCTTTCTCCTTCTGCTACTCTCGGCCTCTAATCGCCCCAGTTTCCTCTTCAAAGTCGTGTTTTCCGCTTCTAACTGCGCCTCTTTCGCCTCTGAAGACAGGTATGGGTCCTGCTGCCACCAGTTTATTCCCATCTCCATAGCCTTATCCACCGAGGCGATCAGGAGTCTTATCTTGATATTGAGGAGGTCAACATCGGCAATCGAAATCTTAATATCACCGGCAATAACTATACCTTTATCCAATACCCTCTCTAAGATATCAGCAAGATTAGTTGTTTCAATTGCGTGTACTATTTGGTCAGCCATTTTTGACACTCCCTGTCTTGGATTCTTTTTTTGTAACTACTCCTTTACCTTTGCACTTTAAGCAGGGAAGTTTGTTGCCGGGCTCGGCGCCGGTTCCACGGCAATGAGCACATGCTTCTATAGGTTTTGTAATGCTAACCAGCCCCTTACCTCTACAAACGCTACAGGTAATATTTGTTCTGGGAGGATACTCGCCTCTGCCTTTACAATATGCACATACCACAACCGGACCGGTCAAGGAAACCATACCGTCGCCCCTGCAAACGGGACATTTTGTATCTTTGCTTCTTGGAAGAATTCCCTTGCCTGAACATAACGAGCATGGAAAATTGTCACCTTCCAATATCTCGCCTGCCTTTCGCCCCATCCTGGTTCTGCCGCCTTTAAAATCCGATGTCTTCCATTCCATAACAGTGATCTCTTTCATTTAATAGCTCAAAGCCATTGTTTTAAACTCTTTCTTAACTCCGTTTGTTTGAGCGAACGCGCGTCCTGAAGAGCTCTTGTTGGCCACGGGTCTAGCGATAGCCTCAGTCTCTTGCATTCTACCCGTCTCCAGCTCTATTTCTTCCAGACGTTTTTTGATGATAGCGTCCCTCATAGCCAGTCTTTCAACTTCTTTGAGAAGCCTTTCTTTTTCCTTGTTCAGCATAAACAAGTCTAAATAGGCCGAACTCTGAACCTTAGGCATGGAACGCTTATTTGCGCTACACATAGTCCTTACCGCGTGGAGACCTGCCAAATTGTTGACATCCTTCATTGCTAATCCCTTTGTAATAAAAAGGTTACAGTTTTACCTGGTAGAACTTCTTGCTGAAATCAGAACGTTCTTTTTTTTGCTCGCCCCTGTAATCTTTAATTCAACCAATTGCCCTTCCTTGAGCTGGGCCGCCCGCTGAATATTGCCGGGCAGCTTGATCTTGCCGTCTTTACCCACCTTTGAAAATGCTCGCATAAGTGTCATTTGACTGTCCTCTTATATTGTTTCGTTTGTCAGCCTGAGACTCCAACCAGACTTTCACTTTCTTTCTTCTCTTTCGCCGTACCAACCGTCTCAATGGCAGCAGTCTTCTTGCCGACACTAATAGACCTCCCTGCGCCAAGCTCTTTGGCGACAAGCTCTTTGACGATTTCTCTCACTCTGTTCTGGTTCGTCTTCGAGCCGACCCGGCTTGTTTCCGAGCCGAGAATATCCTGGCACATCTGCGCGAAGGCCCTGCTCGATTTCATGGGGGCCAGGTTCTGGACCTTGAGTGTCTTTGCGATCATAATGCAGCCGCGAACGGTGGGGGCAAACTCACACTTTCCCGACTCCCTCAGGCCTCTCACAACGTTCACTATTATCTGGGAGTCCTGCTTGGACAGCTTGGCTTTGGCCCGGGTCACAGCCAGCTCGGTGTCGTAGTCGAAGTGGTCCAGATCCATGGTTATCATCCTGTCCCTCAAGGCATCCTGGCTTCTGTGCACGCCGGCATACTCCTCGGGATTGGATGTGAAGATAGCCGTAAAATCAGGATCGACCTGCAAATACGGCTCTTCGCCGCCGCGCCCGACCGGCAAATCCATCATCTTCTCCTGGAGAATCGAAAGAAGGATATTATTTGCCTCGGGGCGAGAACGCGTGAATTCATCGTATATCAGGGTGAACCCGTACTTGCAGGCCACCGTCAGACGGTTATCCACCCAACGCCTGACCATGTCCTCTTCCGTCTTTAGGACACTGTGAATGAAGCGGTCCACTACCTTTCGGATTCTATAGCCGTGCTCGCCGCCGACCAGATCCGAGGTCGAGAACTCTTCATCGCCGTGAATCATCACGACCGGTCTTTCGATCTTGCTCGCCAGGTGCATTGCCAGCGTCGTCTTGCCCGTGCCCGAAGGCCCCCTGAGATGGACCGGAAAACCAGCCTGAATGTAGGAAAGTGCCCTGCTGGTAATATCACTTACGTACCTGGTCTCCACAAAGTCGGACAGAGGTCTCGGCTCCAATACCGTTGTCATTTCGTCAATCATTTCTATTTCACTCCTTTTCCGTCAGAATTCTGCTTCCTCTACGGCAGCGATTGCGATCGCCACCACCACCATTCAAATCGCTCATCCAATCCCTTCCAGATTCTGCCTGCCTTCTCCAAGTCCGCCTTCACCTTCTTTTCTTTCTTTCTAAAGTCTTCCCGGAAAGAATCGAGTTTAATCAGCGATTCCTTTCTCTTTGCGACAAAGTCTCTTCTGGCCGAATTCAATTCGCTCATTTCTTCGCAGCGACCTCTTTGGCCTTTGAAACGATCCCTTTGCCTTTGCACTTAAGACAGGGCATTCCACCATGAAAAGCCGCCCCTGCACCTTTGCAATCAGGGCACTGGGTAGTTTGGCCCTTGGGAGCTGTAACCATGCCCTTGCCGTTACAGACTGTGCAGGTGACCCGCGTATTGTGGTACACGCCGCTGCCTTTGCAAAAGGCGCACTTGATCGCCGGCTCCTTAACCTCAACCTTGCCCGTCCCGCCGCAGACCTGACAGGCGGCAAGCTCGCTCAACAGGTCAAAGGGGTCTTTTCCCTTGCCTTTACAAAACGCGCACGTTGTCCGGGCAATAGCAGATGTTGTCTGGCTCATAACTAATACCTCCCTGAATCTGGATTTACACTTTCCGGGCTCTTCGCCGACGACGGCTTAGCGTCCCTTCTGTCATTGCGAGGAGTCCGCCGAGGCGGACGACGAAGCAATCTAAAACCTAACGGATGAGATTGCCGCGCCAGCCTTTGGTTGGCTCCTAATGACAAACGCTTAGACGCCGACAGCAACTCTTTTCTTGCTGCTCGTGCGCTTCTTTGGGCTCTTCTTCTTGGCCTTAGCCTTGCCGGCAACTGCTTTCTTGACGGTCGTCACTTTCTCGCCGGCTTCAACCTTAACTTGCGGCATCTTTCCCGATCTTCTTGCATCCATGGTCTTGGTGAACTTCTGCCAATTAGCCGCCATCTTTTCGCGCTCAGTCTGGAATTCCTGCAAGCGATCAAGGACTTCTTTTTGGATAGAACTCCACCAGGGCTTGAACTCTTCAAGACGCTCTGTTTCGCCCTTTGCAAGAGCCATCCTTAGTTCGGCTGCCATAGCGGCATGCTCTTTTACAAATTTTTCCAGGAGGTCATGAACTTCCTTTTCAATCCCACTCCACCATGACTTGAACTCATTAAGACGCTCTGTTTCACCTTTTGCAAGGGCTTTCTTCAGTTCGGCTGCCATAGCGGCATGCTCTTTTACAAACCTTTCCAGGAGGTCATGAACTTCCTTTTCAATGCTACCCCACCAGGACTTGAACTCATTGAGACGCTCTGTTTCGCCCTTTGCAAGGGCCTTCCTTAGTTCGTCTGCCATAGCTGTATGCTCTTGCGCAAACTTTTCCAGCAGATCATGAACTTCCTTCTCAATGCCACTCCACCAGGACTTGAACTCATTAAGACGCTCTTTTTCGCCCTTTGCAAGGCCTGCCTTGAGAGCAGCAGACATCTCCTTATGCTCTGTCTGGAACCCGGAAAGCATGTCATGGACGCCCTCAAATAGCTCCTTATTGTCTTTTCGGAACTCATTGAGCATTTTGTGGGTATCCTTCACCAGACCACCTACCGCCCTTATGCGCATGTCATAAGAGGCGATAATCTCCTCACCAAGATTTTTCATATCAGTTGCAATTCCCATTTCTACTTCTCCTTTCAAAACATTCTCAATTCTTTTTAAACAACACCCATGCTTACCTCAGTCAACTCCTTTACGTTCGCAGTCTCCGATTACGGCATGTTCCAAGGTTTGCCGCTCCGGTCCACGGCGCTCGTCAGCGTCCACGGTAAAATCGTCCGGAATATTCTCGGCTCTTGCCGTCTGCTTATCAGTCTTTCTTTTCCCCTCCGCCTGCTCCAATGCTCTTTGAGCAGTATCCACTGCAATTCCCAGCGCTTGTGCCTCCATACAACAAACAGTTGTCATTTTGTCTATGATGCCGTTCATATTTGTTCTCCTACACGCCTACACCAACTTCTATATGTGAATCGGCTCGTTTTTGAGCCATTTTCTCCTGCATGGCCTCCCACCCCTCGGCATTCTCCAGCCGTTGATCCCTGAATCCGCCGAGCATGTCCCGGACCTCCTTCTTCCTCTCTATCCGCCGGGCCGTCCGCTCTTTACGCTGAGCTGTGAACTCGACAAGCATTCGCTTGAGGTCTCTAAGCCGCAGTTCGCTGCCCTTGGCCAAAAGCTCTTTGAGTCTCACTGTCATCTCATGCTGTCCCTCCTGGAACTCATTTAACCTGAGAACGACCTCCTGTTTAATCTTTTCCTGCTCGGCGAGGACCTCCTTGATTGTGGTTTGGACTTCTTTGACTCGTTGAGTCTCCCCCTTGGCAAGAGCCTCTTTGATCTTTGCCAGATTACTTCTTAGACTGCTCGCCATCTTTTGCTGGCCGTCAAGATAACCATTCAGCAAATTTCGCACCTGCTCCTCTCTCCTGTCCTGGACCGCGAGAATCTCATGCATCATATTGTCAAAATCGCTCTTGCGCAGAGACTCGTTCCGGGCAAGATTTTCCCTAAGCTGATCGTTGATTCTTTCTCGTTCCCGTCTCGTATCGAGGAACGACTCCTGAAAACTCTGGAGAAGGTTGTGGGTGGTATCGAAGATGGCGCCGATACTCTGAATCCTCATCTCGTAAGAGGAAAGCATGCTCTCGACAACATTCTTCAAGTCTTTTTTAGATGGTTTCGCTTCCATTTGATCTTAAGCTCCCAAAAAGAGGTTTTTCCTGGCGAGTCATGCTTTCTGCCACCGGCCATGGTGCATAAGGATGGCTCGGCAAGAAGCCTCTCAATCGTCTGTGTCGTCGTTACGCAGCGGTCGCCGTCAAACCGATGGCCTCTGCATACTTCAGATAGGTCTCGACTGAGGCGACAACTACTCTGGCCTCTATGGCGAGCAGCTCGATACCGACCAACGAGACTCTCACCCAGGCATCGATTACAACGCCCTTGTCCAGAATTCGGTCGATCACCTCTACCAGACTACTTGAACCAATTGCTTTTTCTACTGCCATTTTAGTTCTCCTTTCGTTCTGCTTTCGCAGAAACTAAATAGAGTAAAGAAAAATTAGACGCATGTGCCACGCACATGCTCGTGCATGCTACGCACATGCACTCAGATGTAAGTGACTTATAATCTCAATATTGTCGCCGATCATAATTGACTCATCTTTTTGTCTGCTTACAATTGACATAGTCCAGGTATCGGCAGGATAGTACGAGAGGTGAGCCATGCTTATCCTGGGTTTGCCCCAGGCAATTCCGCGAAAATGCCGGACTAAACCCCTGCACTGTGGCGGTTCCGTACCGGCACTGCCTCTACTACTTTTGTCTCTCAGATAGTCCCTCCACGTCTTCGACCCTCACGTCAGTACAGTAAACACTGTTTTATGTTGTGTCACCCGCCTGCTGCCACCAAGACGGAGGAGGTCTCTTGCTAGATCAATGAATCGATGGAAATTGCTTGACGCTAGGTCTATCGATTGTGATCGAGACCACAAATTCACTATAGCAGTCCCATTCATGAACTACTCAAAGAGCCTTTGTGGTGCGTTCTATGACTCTATAGTGGTCCGATGGACGCTTACCAAGCGCACGATGACGCGAAGCTTTAAGAATAGCGTTTCTTCCGCATTCCTTACCCTCTGATTCTTCAAGATCGCTTTATTTATAAGTGTATTCTTCACCATTTCTTCCCGACCTCACAATTAGATTAGCCCCCTCATATTGTCAGAGGTTAGCTATCTAGCTATTGCCTTGATTTTGGGCATTTCACGAGTTATTAGACGAGTGGCATCAATACCATTCAAATTGGGCATGCTAATCTCCATCGTAATGACATCCGGCTGTAATTCTCGGGCAAGCTGTGCTGCAGTTCGGCCATCTTCTGCTACTCCGACAACCTCCATGTCAGGTTCATTGCTCAGCAGAGAACCAACAGCTTCCCGAAAGATCTTATGATTGTCTGCGATTAATATTTTTATTCCCATAGTTTTCCTCATCTACTTTGACTCTATGATAAGACTGTTTCAGCACTTTCCCTTGTCAATCGACCATATAGCGAGAGACTGTACATGGGAAAATCCCTTGTTTCTTAGCAGGCAAAATCCTTGTAAACGCCCAGGTATAATTGTGTGCTATGGCTAATTCTTGTCAGCCATTCCCAGTGGGACTGCGTTTTTGAGTATTTGATTATACGATTCACCAAAAGAGGTGTTTCAGGCGGTGCGTTAATCGCCTTGTATAATACCTTATATCTTTGTATTCATATTTCAGATGATCCAGTTCATTCTTTATGAACCCTACAACGTACCAAACGAAGGACTTCATCCCGAACTTCATAACATGCCTTTCTTTTTTCCCCAAAAGATGCCCAGCGACCTGCCTTCCAATAACAGGCCGCTGACCAGACAGGTTGTGGCGCCTATCAACGTGATTGAGATATTACACTTTCTCGCGGTAATTCGCTAAGACTCCAGTACGTGTGAATTGTCCTGATCATTTCTACAAGCTTTTCATAATCAGGGGGCTTGACTATGTAACCGGCAACACCGAGTCTAAAACTCTCAGCTATATCCTCTTCATCATCGGAGCCGCTCAGGATGACAACAATGATTTGCTTTAATGCGTCATGAGCCTTTATAGCCCTCAGAAATTCAAGGCCATTCATCTGGGGCGTATTCAAATCTGCAAGGACAAACCACGGTTTCTGGTTGTCCTCGTTTTCTAAATACTCCAGAGCCTCCCTGCAATCTGCAAAATGAATCAGACGGTTTGTGATATTCAAATCCCCAAGCGCACGATTAAACATAATTACATCGATGTTGTCATCTTCCACAAGTAATATTGGCAATGAGTCTTTCATTTGAACTTCTCCCATTTGGCTATTTCAAACAAGTCTTTCCAAAACTAAAACGTTGCATGCCGTCTCAGATTGTCGGTTTTGTTCGGGCTCCGTCCCCGTCGGTGTACGAACCGGGCATATTGCACAACGTGCATTCAATACTCACCCTTCTTTTGAAGGCTTCATCAGTTTCCAGAAAGCATCAGGGCGATGTAATTTCTTCGGCTAAGACAGCAGGGTGGACTGAAAGGTTCGCGACAAACGTTTCAGCGGCTTTGAGCTGTGGACGAAGTTGTAGGCATATCTTTGCCTGGGTCATTGCTTCTGGTATTTCTTCAATTTTGACAAGGAGTTTTACCAGTTCCAATCTCCAGTAAACCTGGCTGTACTCCCGCGCCAAAGCCTGACGATAACATTCTATCGCTGCCTGGTTATTTTGTTGTTTTCTGTAGATATTGCCTAAAGATATCAACGCCGAGGCGGGAGCATCGGGCCGAGAACACTTTGCCTCAAACAGATCCTTTCTCTTCTTTCGGGTTTGTTCTGCAAGGTCGTCATACTGTGTGTCCTCAAGAACGTTGGCCACATGGGTTAGCCGGCCAATGTCATCTCCGGCTACCGAAATAGCCAGATGAGGCCGGCTAAGCTGATTGACATATATGTCGATGACATTCTTGAACAGGCTGCCGTCAAGCTGCACTGCCTTCTTGAATTTTGCGATACAATCTTGTGTTCTTCCCTCCAGAACATCGAGCCGGCCAGCAACAAAACAGGCTACTGGGTCACATGGTGCCAGCCGAAAACCTTTTCTTATCCTCTCTGCGCCGGAGTCGTCGTTGAGAATAAACTTTTCGATTTGGCCAACTATGCTGTAGGTCGGACCGTGTGTCGGGCACACCATGAGGCCCTTGTGAAACTCGGCAACTATATCGTGAATAGTCGGCATTGAATCATCGGTGATGAAGATTTCACCGGTATCGGGGTTTGTAACTTGACAGATTGAACGCCAGCGATACACGCCCAGCCAGTGTCGGTATCTAATATCGTCCGGCTGACAATCTACTGCTGCCGCTGCGCGAGAAATCAAATCCGCATACTCGGCGTCTGTCCCCTTCCAGCTTTTGCTTATAAGACCTTCTTCTATATCAATGCCCTTTCCCCAATGGGCCTCAGCAATACGGAAGTTATTAGCACCAATAAGGGCCCATACCCAAATTCCAGATACGCCAAGAAGTGCAACCATACGTAAACATCTGATTTTTCCAAAGGGCGTGACGGCTTGCGCGGCAGGGTTCCGGTTTTCCGCCTGCCGAGCCAAAGCCAAGACGAGAGCACAGAATATGGCGGATAGAATGGCATTTGCTGGAAGGTGCTGACCGAAATCGCTCAAGCTGTGGACAAGCATTGCCAAAATGCCAAAGCCGAGTCCGTATGCTGCCGAACAAATGGGCAAATTGATGTTACGAATAGTGCTCACATAGTTTGACCAGATGATTATTCCGAGGATTACCAACAAGCCCAAACCGACCAAGCCGGTTTCCTCCGCCGCCTGGGCGTACTCATTTTCTGCGTGTGTAGCTAATGCAGTTATCGTTGAGCGATCGAACATCGGATAAACCACCAAATGCGTTCCAAGTCCGGTTCCGAATATTGGGAATTTAGTCCACGCAACCCAAATGTCTTTGAGTATTTGCATCCGGCCGGATTCGGCCTTATCTATATCTCTGAGGGTCGCCAGCCGATCATAGACGGCATCGAAACCTATGTACAAAACGCAGGTAAATGCGATAAGTGCTATAACAACCATTATCCAGACATGACTCCTGAGAGACCGTCGTGAGACAAAAAGTAGTGTGGTAAAGGTCATGGCGATAAGCATGCTGACCATACCGCCTCGGGTCAGAGAGATAAAAACCGATGCGGCACAAAAACCTATCACTGCTATGAGCAGCCACAATGACTTTGCAGAACCAGAACACAAGTACTCGGCGATGCCGGCCGGTGTTATCTTCTCGCCGGCAAAGCTTTCATGTAGTTTCACGCAAAGCCAGCCGAGTGCTGCCCCGATTGACAAGTTCATAAATTGCCCGTAGTTGCTGTGGTTGACAAATGAACCTGAATGGCCCCCGCCATAGCGGGTGGGCACAAACCAGTAGATTTTGCCGTTTCCGAAAATGTTCTGTGCCAGGGTAATAGCAGCAATGACACCACCGATTACGGTTATAGCCATTAGAAGGCGCTTTATCTGGTCCGGTCGGCGCAAGACGTTAAGGACGACTACGAAGACGGCTGCGACCGCCAGTACGAGCCGCAGGTCATGCTTTGTGGCATTCGGATAGAAGCTAAGCGACATTGATTTGAGCAGTGTGTCAGCGTCAGGCAGATCGCCTAAGAGCTCCGTTCTTAAAGCCACAGTGTTTGGCGAGATGATGCTCACCAACTGCGCAGGCAATGGAATTAGCTGGAGTACCGCGACAAACAGAAATAATCCTATGGGCACATAGGCCCAGCTCCAAATCAGCATCTGACCGCGATGGACCAGGAATTTGAGCAGGAAACAGACGACAACCGCGCCTGATAGAGCAATAACGACCTCTTCGCTCCATGCGTGCACCACTCCAAAGGCAAGGGGCATAAACGCCAGAAGCGCTACCAGCAGCCATTCTATCGCTGTGTCAAAGCTGTTCAAGTGAACCCTCGTTTTGTCAAGAGTTGCTCGGCACTCTTTCATAAATCCACTTCCTTGTACTCATAGAACGAGCAGACAGTACATCCCTACCTTCTAATACTCTTAACGGATTTTCGATACAAACCAAGCGGGCCATTGCTCCTCCAAGTCTGGCACAAATAGACCCAAAAGCAGCTTTCATGCACGGGCTGCGACCGTCTAAATCGTGGGCATCCGTCGCCACAAACGAGACCCAGCCCAAGTTTAGAAAGTGCCATGCAGCCTTTTGGGCCAGGGTGCCGAAATCACCAAGCAGGCTGGCAGATGTCACCTGAAGATAAGCTGATTGCTCAAGCCATTTCAGTAAAACTCGCGGTCGTCTTGCAATAATAGGGTGTCGTTCAGGATGGGATATAATAGCCCGGATGTCTAAAGAGGAAAGTTCTACGAGCAGTGTCTCGATATCTATGAAGACCTCGTGCGGAAGCTCTAAGAGAACATACTTACCCCCATCTGCGAGCGTGAGCACTTTATCAGCCTCGATAAGCCGGCACATTCTTTCGTCCAACCGAACATCTCCACCGGGTACTACATTAAGGCTAATACCGTTACTTTCCAATTCTTCGTTGAGGGCAGCAACTTGGTCTCTGATCTGTGCCGCTTCATTGCAATCGCTGAAACGTCCCAGTTGATGGGGTGTCGCTATGACGTCGGTTATACAATCGTCAGCAAGGGCCCTGCACAGAGAAAGCGACTCCGACATTGTGATAGGACCGTCATCAACAGCAGGCAAACAGTGACAATGAATATCGACATAATACTCTTGTTCAGACTTCATGTGCTCGGTCTTCATAACCTTATCCTGCCAACGCCTTTTTCTTTTCTCTGTTACCGTAGTAGCCGTAGTGACTGTAGGACCCATAACCGCCATAGCGACCAGCGTAGTGATAGCCATAACGGCTGTGCTTTGGTGCAACATCATTCACTATCGCACCGAGTATGTGACCCCCAACGCTTAGCAGGCTGTCCCGGGCTTGCTGGCTGTGCCTGCGAGTGGATCTTTCTGCTCTCAGAACCAAGAGCGTTACGTCACAGAGAGCCGCTAATATTTGGCTATCGGCAACCGGTCCAACCGGCGGAGAATCTATGATTACACGATCATATCGTCCAGAAAAGACCTTTAACGCTTTGGCAAACGAATCACTGTTTAATACCTCCGAAGGGTTAGGAACTTCAATCCCACAATTGATGATGTCGAGGCCATCGACCGGCCCAGGTCGTATCGCTTCTTCTATATTTATGGTTCCTGCAAGTAAATTTGACAATCCTTCTTCTCTGCTGTCGATTTGGAAAATATTATGCTGCATTGGTTTTCGCAAGTCAGCGTCAACCACAAGTGTTCTTTGTCCGGCCTGCGCCATTGCAATAGCCAGGTTACTTACGACTGTGCTCTTGCCATCACCAGGAGATGGGGAGGTAACAACAATGGTCTTTGCTTCTTCCCGGGAAATGCCGAAAAACACAGCAGTTCGTATCGTTCGGTAGGCCTCGGCAACGATGGACTTGGGTTCGAGGTGCACCTTTTGTCCGCGCTTTACAGCGTCCGGCGTCTCTGACGTAATCTTGCTTTTTCCTGCAATAGGCAGGCCGACGACGGTAGTCTTTGTCTTTATCCTGGCCTCGGTTGGAGATGTGATTGTACATACAGCCCCATGGGTCTTCTTGCTCGTACTGTGAATACACCTTATATACCCCAATTCGGAGCGCACTTCTCGGGCACGCTCCATAATGCTCTTGTCTTCTATTATGGCCTTACCATCGTCCTGGGCAGGTAAGAACTCACTTTGGGCCGTGCCTGACGAAGTGGTTGCTCCCGTTCTTTGATGAACTCCGGCAACGATGAGTTTTAGTAAGCCCCGTACCTTATGGCCAGACAGCACAACAGCCTTCCGGTCTGACATTGTTGGTATGACGCCGAGGATGGGAATGCCGAGGACGGCTGACATCTCATCGGCGGACCGGAGCCGACCGTCGAACATTTCCCGAAGCATAGTAAGACCGCCGCCAAGCATGAGGCCCAAAGCCAGGGCCATTGCCATGAACTTTCTCTTTTCCGGCTTTGAGGGACTGCCTGCAGGGCGCGCTATCTCCAATATGTTGATATTAAGTGCCCCAACATCTTCTGTAACATTGAGTTCCTTAATACGGTCATCGAGAATCTCACAGAGTCTTTCAGTCCGCCTCAATTCTGACTGGAGCACCGAATACTCGGTTGCCTTTATACCCAAGTCGCAGGATGCCTGGAACTGGGCATCAAAAGATGCCTGTAACTCATTTTCCCTTTCCATCGCCGTTGTCCACCTCAATTGCATCACTTCGGCATAGGAGTCAGCAAATTCCCTCGCCTGGCTCTCAAGCTCTTGCTTGATACGGTCAATCTTGGCATGTATCGCCTGGGTGACCGGGTGATCTTCCCTGCAATGGTATCTCGCGTTTTGCAGCTCAATCTCCACAGCTCTCAGCTCGGCCTTCAATTGAGTTTCTGTGTCATTGACAAATATTCGCACTCCTGCAGTGGACGAAGCCGAAGCGAATTGCTTGATCTTAGCTGGCTCGTCCTCCATGCTCTTGACCGCTTCGTAATCAGCTTTTGCATTTAGAGCGCTCAGTTGCGCGTCTGTCACCGCAGTGGACAGCTTGGTCAGTCTCGTAAAAAAGATATTCCCACCTTGATTATCAAGAGAAACCTCGCTGTTTTCACGGGCAAATTCCAGAAGCTCCGCGAATTTGTCTGACAGCTCCTCATCTCGTTTAACCTTTTCTTTCTGAAGGATTCTCAGCACTTCGGAAACAGTACTGCGTTTGCGGGTAGAGTGATAGTTAATGTAGGACTGTACCACAGCGTTGACTATCTCAGCAGCTTCCACAGGATATGGCGAATCGAACGATACTGCAATGATATCGTCCTTACGGCCGATACTAACATTCAGATTATTTTTGATGTAAGCAGCCAAGTTGTCGACGTCGGCAAATGTTCTGAACTGTTTTATTCTTGAATCATTAACCACATCAGCAACGATAGGGGTAGATTTTATCAATTCACCTTGGGTGTAAAGATAGTTACCGGACTGGGTCATGACTCCTTCGTACTCACTTATAATCTTAGGGCCGCTTTGCTCAACGTAAACTCTTGATGAACTTGTGTAAATTGGTGTAGCCTTAAGAAGAAAAAGAAATGCGACAGCCAAAGACAATATGGTTGAGACCAGAATCGTCCACTTGTAACGCAGGGCAATATGCAAGACTGTTTGCAGTGACAATTCTTGTGTCAGCGCATCACCTGGTGGGAACGCCAGGTTTGAAACTCCGTTTTCTAATTTGTTATCATCCATATGCTCTCTAATAGAATCTTCAACGACTCGGTCTAATCTATCACATTTCTAGTAACGTCTGCTCCGATTCTGATCTGGAGTGCATCAGACAAGAACTGGTTCATACGTGTGCGAAGTGTATGGTCGACGTATATCACGTCCCCAGGTTTTATCATGACCCCATACGCCTCAGCTAAAGATTTGCTGTCGACCCCGAACGTAGCTGATACAACTTGCCCATCGGAGTTTTGTCGAAGGACCTTTACATAGCGAGGATCCGCAGTTACATTTAGCCCGCCCGCGAACGCTAACGCCTCCATCAAGTTATATTGAACATCCGGCGGGTAAGGAAAGGCATTAGCCCGGTTAACAAGGCCAAGAATAGTGAAAACTCTTTCATTTTCTCTGCGATACTTCACTACCTCACAGACTACCATAGGGAGGTTTACAACATATTTTGGATAGTAGGCATCTATAACCAATGCTTCTATCTCAGAAAGTGTTTTGCCGGCAGCAGGTAACTTGCCCACAATCGGCAAGGTAATAGTCCCAGCATCGCTTACCCGAACCAAGTACGGCTCGTAATCCTTACGACCGTATACCGGCTTGAGCCAATCAGAGAATTCAGAAGAGACAACCCGTAATACAACGGGCATCTGCAGCTCCAATACGTCGCCGGATACTACCCGGTACGGGCCGAGATGGGATTGTACTTTGATCGAGTTATCTATGTCTCCTTCTGACGTGAGTGGCCCGGCCTTGTCAAATTCTCTCACTTGCTCGACAGATGATAAAACTTGACTATTGCAACCCGTCATACAGGGCAAATAGAACACTAAAGTATATAGGAACACATTTATCCACGATAGGAGACTGTTAGATACCTTTCTCACTTGATATCTCCGATACAACTTTTTCCATAGCTGCACGCCAAATGTTCTATCCAGCTTAGTATATTTATCGTTATTATCGGCTCGGTAACTGGCCATACAATTCCTGGTTCTGGCACTCCAAAAACCCTGTTTTGCGATAGAAGGAACCACAAGACACAATCCAAGTTTATGTCAGGCTTGATTTCTACGTGTCTATGCCTTGTACGCGACAATAGTTGATGACAAAGTCGTGGGTATTCGTTCCCTGGCTTCGACATTGGAAAAACCTGGCACTCTGATCTAATGAAGCGCAAAGTGGCTGCCCTGGTGATTTGGGGATTCACTCGTATTCGCTTTGTGCCAATCGATAGAAAAGCTTGACTGAAAGCGTTGGATTTGATAGAATAGTGTAAGTTTATTTTGGGGCTTTACCACAGGAGGGAGACTTAGGCCTTTCACGCGATTCGGAGGAATCAGCCCGGCATTAGGATGCGCTAAATACACAACAACAGATGCCGTTGTCGGACAGAGAGTCATTCGCCAGGGTGATGGATATGAGAAGAATTATTTTGGGCAGTTTGCTTGCTTTGTTTGTTTTACTGCAGGCAGGATGCCAGACGGTAATAGTAAATGGCAAAAGGCTCGAAGGAATGGCAGGCGTACATTCAATGCGTTCCGACGACCCGGCTAACAGGACCTATTGGGCGAAGGATATATACAGTGGAAACCGTGACAGTACCAGACAAATTGATGGAAACACAGAGCAGCATGATCCTTTTAGGATCAAATATCACCCCTCTTACTCGGCAAATCGGTGGATGGCCGTTGAGGGTAGCCTCGGCAACGGGAGGAAATACCCGGTGATTCTGGATACGGGAGCATCAATCGCTCTGTTCGTCAACGACATACACGTCATGGAAAACAAGCTGGCAATTTCTCCAATCAACAGCGGCGATGATGACTCCGTCGGATGGGGAAGATGCCATCTTCCAGAACTGCACCTGGGGCAAGTCACCGTGGCCAACTGGCCTTGTTTCTATCGAGAGCAGCATACGGAGATTCAGTTGCTTGGACTGGCGCTGGCAAGAGGCAAGGCGATAATAGCTGGATTGCCGGCCCTGCGAAGCTTCAAATACGTTGCGTTCGACAGCATAAGCGAAGAAGTGGAGCTGTCGCTCGATGAAGCGTTCCAACCCGAGCAGCCGAATTTGTGGACACAATATCCCTTTGAGATCGAGGAAGATTTAGGCGGTAATGCTTTCCTTTTCGTCAAGATTCCGATCGCCGGGGCCGAAACTGAGCTACAGCTTGATACAGGCAGCGGGAAAGGGCTGGCAATCTCCGAGGAATTGTGGGAGAAGGTGCGTCAGAACGTCCCGCCCATCAAACTCAGAAGAGGCAGAGACCTGTATCCATATATAGGATCGCTTTGGTGCAAACGCGGTGTCATTCCGGAACTTGGGGTCGGCAGCAGAACAGTCACAAATGCCAAGATTTCCGTTTTCCCGAACGACAGTCTGATCGTAGACGGCTGCTCAGGCATGCTGGGGATGCAGTACTTTCAAGATACCGCGATAGTCCTGGATTTTGAACGGGATTTGATGTGGGTGGAGAATTCGCCGAGCCGGTAGCTTTCCGAGGCGAGACTCTTGCCTTGATATGCGTCTCGACGGCAAGTGTGTCAATGTCTTCCGGCACAACGCATGCATTTAATCACAGGCGATGTATCTTCACGTTCACGTCCAAACTCGTTCAACAAAGTCAGAGATCCGCATCACCAATTCAAGTGCTTGTAGACGTCCGACTAAGGACCATGTACGAAATAAATTACCGAATTTGATGGTCAAGTGTGCTGCAGATTTGGTCGGCTTCGATTGAGCGAAACCACAGGCGTAGCCGGCCGGAGCCTGTCCCGAGCGAAGCCGAGGGATCAGGATTTCGCGATTGAGAAACGATCAAAGATGCGGTGCAATTGCCCAGCAAAACGGGAAGTTATTTCGTGCATGGTCCTAAGGCACAATTGGACTGCGATGTGATCTGCCGCTACCGTGAGAGTTGTTCTCAATGACCAATCCCAATCCGCCAGCAATCGCAGTCCCCGAGGCAACAGTGCCGGCAGTACCTAATCCCAAGCCTAAGAATGCAGGTGCCATCGCAATCTTCATGGTCCCGATGCCGGGAACAGTTTGTCCTAGCGTGCCTGCAACCGTCCCGGCGCCGCCCATTCCGACCATTGAAGGAATCAGGCCCGTACTTTGCATTCCGATTGTCTGCGCGGCAGGTATGCAAACTGTTACAACCGGGTTCGGAGCACCTTCGCACGCCATTGCCCCACATATAGTCGCCACCTGGGCGGCAACCAAACCCTCAGACTGGGCCCATTGCGGCAACGGCATCTCTTCGGTAACCTTTACAACTTTCGTGCTGAGCCCCACTTTTTGGACGAATTTCTCAAAGTCTTTGCCCAGACCGCTCAGATTGACCGACGCGCCCGTAGCATTGCTCCTGTACGTCGCAACCTCATAACGCAATGTCTCCTTATGACCGTTGGCGTTCGTTGTCGCTGCGAATGTGCTTATGCTGAGGTAGATTTCCTCAATCTCAGGATCAAACAGATAAATGGTGTTAACCTTGCATGTCACAAAACCATCCTCCACTTTTGCAAGGAACGGCTCAGACAGGGCCCTGACTGCAATCATCTGGCCAAACTGGTCTGTTTCAAGCTCTATTGCCGTTAGCGTGAACGCCAATTCGCCGGGAAGGGATGTGTCAAAGGACGAGAGGGCAAAAGATTGTTTCCATGTTTTGCCGACGTTGTTCTTTGTTACCTTCTGGAGCGATCTGACACACTCATTATTGACTCTCGCCCAGAAAGCCATGTCTCGATTGACTCCGGAGAGCTGTCGAGTTTCTCTGTCGAGAATAAAATCGAATGTTCTTAAAGAAGACTCTTGGCCGGAGCCGGGAGCACCGTCGTTTCCATAAAACGAATACTGTACCCTGCCGTTCGGCAACGTCTCCTGCCTGACGGTATATGAGGTTTCGGCCTGATTCCTGAATTGACCCTCACCCGTGTATTCTACAGATGAAATCATTTTGTAGTGCTGCGCGTTTTCTGTTTCCATCGCTAAGCTGGTAGTACCTGATGGTGGCAACAACATTACACTCAGCGCTATCACCAAACAAATATTTCGCGTGCCTAAGAAACCTTTTGTCTCATTTGATAAAAACATGTTCTTACCCTTCCAAATCATTTGTTTCCACAGTTTCTTCGCAACAAACCAACATTCTCAGTTATACTTTTATACTGTATCGGTTAAATAGTTCACCTGTCTAACCAGACAATTCCCGGTTACGAGGCTCGAAAAACCCGGTTGCAGATGTCTGATGTTCTTGTAGTCGGCGAAACTGAGTCACCAGCTGTAGGTGGTTGTTTTGTGCAGCAGGATCATCTATAGGAATATTGCCAGCAGCTTCAATCCCGCTCAATTAAGTCATGCATAAGCAATGCTGGTCAGCCCTTCACTTATTGCATACTTGACAAGGTTAGCCACGCTTTCTATACTTAGTTTCTTCATTAATTGGCTACGGTGCCATTCAATGGTCTTGGGGCTAACGTACAATTCTTTCGCTATTACTTTCGCCGACTTACCCTCTGCGATTAATTGGAGCACTTCGCGTTCCCTGTTCGTTAATACCGAGTAGGCGGACTGTCCTTGCTCGGCTGCACGATGTAAGTATTCTTCAACAACTATCCTGCTTATGTGGGAACTGAGGTAAGTGCGTTTTGCAACGACATTCTGTATAGCAGAAACGAGCTCCTGGAAGGCACAGCGCTTCGGCAGGTAGCCCAATGCGCCTGCCTTGAGCATTTCACACACAGAACGCTTGTCCGAATGTGCTGACAAGGCTATTACCTTGACATTAGGTAATTCGTGGACTATTTGCCGGGTGGCCTCGATGCCGTTTAGATTGGGCATAGAGGTCTCCATAATAATAACGTCTGGGCGTAGTTCTCGGGCAAGCTGGACTGCGGCCCGGCCATCTTCAGCCTCTCCAACAACATCCATCCCAGACTCATTGCGCAGCAAGGAACAAATAGCCTCGCGCACGACCCCATGGTTGTCAGCAACCAATATTCTTATTTCCATGGGCGTCTCCCTGTCTCTCTCGGAGGCTTTCGTGACCATCTCTTATTCACAGCCTTACCTCAGTCAAAGAATCTTTTTAGAAATCTATAGAAAGTGAATGAATTCCAATTTCCAACCTTGACCCTCGGTAATTCATAAAGATTTGTCTGGCCTGTCAAACTGACTGTGCCATAAGAATTGCCGCACGCCAAGCTGTATCCAATATCCTGTAGAATACTAATAGTCTCCTCCGTGTAGCTGTTGTCATTTCCAAACGGGTAAGAAAAATACTTGATGTTGTGTCCTAATACTTCCTCTAATATATCCTTGTTTTTCGATATTTCCTCAATTTGTTGCCATATAGGCAAAGATGATAACTTCACATAGTTGTGTGTGTGTCCGCCAATTGTAATCGATCCCCCTTCCGAAAGTTTCCTGAGTTCCTGAACTTTCATTGTTCTATGGTGGTCGAGCTCCTCGGCCTGCAGGTCTAAGCTTCCGGTAATTTGTTCAATAATCGTTCTTTGTTCTGACGGTGTCTTGTCTGATAGGATTGAATACAAATCATCATGAGCCCGAAACCTATCGAGCTGTGTGACCAGAGGCCATTTACACAACCGACAGTCTATTTCCAGCTTTAGTTGCCCTTCAAATTGGTTTGCAATAAGAAAATCTTCTAATTCATGCCACCAGAGCTGTTCCCCTTCTATAATGTTGGCTGAGCTGGCAAAGACTGTGGCAAAAACTCCAAATCTTTCGAGCACCTCTTTGGCCGTGTAAAGCACATCAGTGTAACCTCCGTCAAATGTTATCACTACAGTTCCCTCTCTGAAAGGCTCTGAAGTTTCCAGATGATACTTCATCTCATCAATCGATATGACATTATAGTTCTGTGCCAGATATTCTATCTGCTTCTCAAAATGGTAGGGCTCCACTGCCAGTTGGAGAGGATCGAAGCACAACGACGCCACTCTGTGGTATTGCAGGACAAGACAGGTGTCAACTCCAATATGCCCTGAAACAGCACTTGAACTCTTTGCCAGATCGTTGCGCGTGAAGTTATGCATTTTCTCAGCTCATACTTTCAATAAGAAGAAAGTCAGCAACTTGCTCTCGGTAGCAAGTCGCTAACAGAGGAATCAACGCCTATCAACCTATTCTTGTTCTCCATAACCACCGATCACCAATCTTGATAATTCACTGCGTTCGCACATATAGTATCGGCTGGGCAACTGTGAATCCTCGCACGGGAAATGCTCTATTTAGGATAGCAAATGTCGTGATTTAGGCCAGAAGTAATCTTGTATCGGACAGGGAGAACCCCTGTATTATGGGACATATTCCTCCGACACGCGTTTTTTCACCTGTCGTAGCCGCTTTTTAAGATCGTCTTGCTTGACTGTATAAACTTATCGAACACCGCTTCCAGCTCATCCTGAGGAATCCCAGGGCCTTGGTCACAAACTGAAACTCTGACTGAACCGGCCACACAGCATACGGCAACATCGATGGTCCCGCCCTCCGGCGAGAACTTGATTGCGTTATTCAGAAGGTTGCGGAGTACCTGCTTGATCCTTTCAGCGTCGAGCGTGACCTGGCCATCGAATTTGGACCGTTCATGCCGTATGCTCAAGTTCCGTTCCGATAGTAATGTATCCAATTCATTCGTCACGGTTCTGACCAGTATGCCAAGATCGGATGGCTCGAACGCAAACATCGCTTTTCCCGATTCCAGCTTCGCCAGGTCAAGTAGATCGTTGAGTAACTCCAGGAGCGTTTGTCCGCTCCTTTTGATCCTGTTGAAGTAATCGAGTAGCTTCTGGGGTTTGGCGCCGGCGTATTTCTTGGCGCCAAACGAGGCGAAGCTGAGGATGCTATGCAGTGGTGTACGCAGCTCGTGTGACATATTGGCCAGAACCGCAGGCAGCACCTCAGGAAACATCAACGATATCGTGCCCAATAATCCGGCTGCCATCGCAAGTATTTTGGGCAGTACCCGCGCCAGTCGCGTCTGAGTCAGCCGCTCAGGCAGCCAAATCATGGCAATACACAAACCACCGATCAACTGAGCTGTACGAGATACTTAACGCCAGGAAGATACCACCGGTTGACAGTGCCCCAGCCAGTAGAAGGCTGCACCATCGGCGGCGGTCCATCGTTGATCTGTGCGCATCGCGCACTCCCATTGCCGCAAGTGACCCATTGTCATCCTCCGCCAGTAATATTGGTTTAGAGCTTCTCATCTGTAATCACTTCTTCCCGTTTCGCTATTTCAATCCAGTCCGTTCGGGACAAGAACGTCACAACTTTTTCAAGTTCAGTCTTCAGCTCATCAAAAAGCGGAATGGCAGCCTCAACATCCTTCTCTCTGCCAACATGTTCCAGATGGCAAGCTATATCAGAGAGCCGGTTTGCTCCGACATTTGTAGCTGCTCCCTTCAATGCATGAGCGTAGAACTTAATTCCACTGGCATCGCCGGCTTTCACTGCCTCTGTAAGTTTACCGAGCCGTTCTTCACTATCCTTTAAGAATATAGGCACAACTTCCTTGATTAACTCCTCATCGGCCAATCTGCCAATAAGCTGGCCCCAGTTAAGTATTTCCTTACTGTTCTCGATTCCAACTGTCTTGCCCAAGCTAGATACTTGAGATATTCGGTCACAACCGAGATCTGTTAGCTCATCTACTTGGGATGTGACTGAGTTGACTTTTTCACTCAAAGCTTCGTTTTCCACAGGCAGGTATTTGCGCATTGTTTCCAACAGTTTCCGGCGGTCGAGCGGCTTAGTCAAATAATCGTCGCATCCGGCGCAAATACATTTACCCTCGTCACCGGACATTGCGCTGGCAGTCAGAGCGATAATCGGTGTTTTGACTCCCTCATTCCTGAGCGTCTTTGTGGCCTCGTAGCCGTTCATATTGGGCATTTGGATGTCCATGAATATCAGGTCGAAGTCCTGGGCAAGAGCCTTCTGTACTGTGTCGTTTCCATCAACAGCAATTGTTACCTCCAGACCCATCCGGTTCAGCAGTGCCTTTGCAAGCACCTGATTAGTCTCGACGTCTTCAGCAACAAGCACGTGGCCGGAGAATTTGGGCAGTCCTGTTTTCTCGTCGCGGCTGTCTATCTGGTCGCCAGAGTTTTGTGTATCCAGAAACTGCCGCCCAGTTACATCGATTCCGGCCGGTATGACAAGTGAGAACGTGGAACCCTTTCCTTTTTCACTTGTGACCGTAAGCTCTCCGCCGAGCAGAAGCGCCAATTGCCTCGTGATAGCCAAACCCAATCCGGTGCCGCCATACTTTCGGCTGGTGCTTCCATCGGCCTGAGTAAACGACGAAAATACCTTTTCAAGGTCTTTCGGCTTGATCCCTATGCCTGTATCTTCGTTATCAAAGCGGATAAGCGGTTTGTCGTCCCCGTCGTATTCGAGCGAGACATTTATGTGTACATGGCCTTTTTCTGTGAATTTTATGGCGTTGTCTGCAAGGTTGATGAGGCACTGACGCAACCGTGTCGGATCCGTTCGGATCTGGGCGGGTAATCCGTCGGATCGAAGAATCTTAAACTCCAGGGACTTCCTCTCCGCCTGTGGATGCAGCATCGAGTCCACGTCTGCGAGAATCTGATCGAGCGTGCATTTAATCATATCGACTTCAAGTTTGCCTGCCTCTATTCTTGAGAAGTCCAGGATATCATTTATGATCCTCAGGAGGTTTGTGCCACTTTCTCGAATAAGATTAGCATACTGTCTCTGTTCGTCGTTGAGGCCGTCCTCGGCCAATATCTCGCTGAAACCTATAATGCTGTTCATCGGCGTTCGGATTTCATGGCTCATATTGGCTAAGAACTGGCTCTTGAGCCTATTCGCCTCTTCGGCTTGCTCTTTCGCGGCGTGCAACTCCTGCTCGACTTTCTTGCTTTCGGTGATGTCGCGCACCGTCGCCTGCAGCATCGATTGCCCTTCAATCTCCATCCTGGTAAGCAATACAGTGGCCGGGAATTCCTCGCCGCTAAGCCGCTGATGAGTCCATTCGAAGAAATGCGAACCCTTTAGCATAGCTGTCTCGATCATCTCTTTGGCTTTCTCCGACGAAGGCCGCCCGTCCGGTTGCTTCTCAGGAGATACTTCCCAAGGGGTAAATGAGGTAAACTCCGTCTCATCCTTTGCCCCGAACATTGCCCAAGTTGCCGGATTGCCCGAGGTAAACTTCCAGGAAGGAGGCACCAGGGTCATAACCGCATCCCGCGAACTTTCAAAAAGGATCCTATACCGCATCTCACTGTTATGAAGTCTCTCCTCTGCCTGCTTGCGGTCCGTTATGTTGTCGACGGCGGCAACTGCATACCTTTCTCCATCCAGTTCCACCGGCTCAACACTAATGCCCAGCCAGATGTTAATCGGCTTGCCACGAATCAAGAATGTTGCTTCGACTTCCACATCATGGAGAGACTGACCTGATTCGAGAGCCGACGCGACAGCCTTGCGAATTAGGCAGGACCCACAAGCAGGACTATGCCCGCAGCCGTCAGTGGTATCATGATTATGGATACAGTTTAATGCGTCTCCAGGTTGCACACCAATAACTGCCGCCGAGTCTCTATGGACCAGCTTGAGAAAAACATTATTGACTTGTTTGATAGCCATATTTTTGTCGGTTAACAACATGCCGATGGGCGCTGCAGCAAATATTGACTCCATGTTTCTGTGTTGCTGTTCCACGCATAGCTCCGCCTGCTTGCGTTTGGTGATATCGCGCCATGATAACCTTCCATACAAGGCATGCCCCTGGTCATCTCGAACAGAGGATACGTTCAGGCTGACATCGATTTTGCCGCCATTTTTCCTTTTCAATTGTAGTTCGGCGTTGCGCACCTCTTCTCCGGCCACGAATGAATCGAACGCTTTTTTCGCCTCATCCATGCAGTCAAGGTGGTACATATCAAAAATGGGCCGTCCGATGATTTCTTCTTTGCTGTAGCCCGTGGCTTTTGCCAGCGTGCGGTTACACTGAAAAATTCTCCCTGTCTTGGTGTCGATCGAAGCGTACATATCCGGCGCATTGTTATAAAGGTCCCGGTACTTGGTCTCGGAGGCTTCAATCGCCGCTTCAGCTTGTCTGGCGAGGTCCCACTTTTCCGTCAGCGCACTGGCAAGCTGATAGACTTCCACATTGTCAAACGGCTTCTTCAGGATCAGCAGTTGGTCAGTCTGGCCCAGCTTGTCAACCATCTCATTCCATTGGTAGTCGGAATAAGCTGTACAAATTACAACCTCAAGTTCCGGACATTCCTGCCAAATTCGCTTGATTGTTTCGACTCCATCCCAACCCGGCGGCATGCGAACATCAACAAATGCCATGGCATAAGGACGGCCCTCGTGTAAAGCCTGCCGAACTTTCTCCAGTCCCTCCCGGCCCTGGAAGGCAGAATCTATTTCGAAGTCTATGTGCTCTGATACGTTGGGTACCTTGCCAAAAATTGCGGTTTTGGCTTTATGGAGGACAGCAGTATCCGCGTCCGTATGACCAAGGATAGCCCGAAAATCCTCGTGGATTCTCTCGTTGTCATCAACTATCAGGATACGCCGATTCTTCTGATATTTTTCTTTCATGGCATAACCTCCACAGGCTTAAATGGTAATTCCAACGTGAATATGGCTCCCTTACCCACACCGTCGCTATGAACGGTCAAGGACCCTCCTATTTCCTTAGCTGTCAAGGCGCTGCTGTGCAATCCAAAACCGTGACCATCTCGCTTGGTCGTAAACCCATGTCTGAATATCTTCGTCAGATTCTCCTTGGGTATCCCAACACCGTTGTCGTCAACTTCGATCCGGAGGCGATCCTCACCATGTTTACGGATTCGAATAGTCAGTAATTTTTCTTTTTTGCCGCTGTCACTCAAGGCATACTTGGCGTTGTTTATTATATTCACCAGTATCTGGAGCACTTTTTGTTTGTCAATATCGACATCGCCAAGCTCATCAAACTCGCGTATGAGCCGAGTTCCGTGGCGCTGCAAACCTGCACTGTTGATCTGGATCGCATCTTCTACTATTTGGGCAAGAGACACTTGGACCTCAACGCCCGAGACATTAGCGTATGACTGCTGCATACTGACGATGTCCTTGATGTGCTGGACGTTTTCAGCCAATACGTGCAGCTTGCTGATAATATCAACCCGCTCATCGTTCAGAGATTTACTGACCTCAGTTAGATATACAGGTATATGTTTTCCCTGTGAGTGTTCGGTAAGGAACGTTCCAAGGTCCTCAATGTGATCGTTGACAATAGTTGCCAGTTTTTCCAGGTTTGCCACCTCTGAATTGGTGACTTTCTCTGTTATCAGGGTTGTCGATACGTTAATACTGTTGAGAATGTTTCCGACGTTGTGCAGCACGTCGGCGGCCACTTCCGCCATGCCCACTCTGTGTGCCGTTTCTATCAGTTTTTCCTGAGCTGTTTTCAACTTGGTCTTGGTCCGCTTACGCTCGGTGACTTCTTTGGTCAAATTCTCATTGGCAACAGTCAACTCAGTGGTGCGTTCTTTGACTCTTATTTCCAGCTTGTCCTGGACCTCGCGCATATCTGAGTCGCTCTGCTGGATTTGCTCCAGCATCGCGTTGAATGCGTCTATGAGCAAGCCCACCTCATCATTGCTTTTCTTCACGGCCCGGGTGGAATAGTCCTTATCTTCTGAAATAACTTTTGCGACCTCAGCCAGATCGACGATTGGGCCGGAGATAACACGCTGAAGTCTTAATGAAACCAGATATGCTACAAGGGAACACAGCAGCACAACCAATGCAATTGTGCCGGCTTTGAACCAGAGCATCGCCTTCACCTCGCTCGTGTCAAGCTGGATATATACTGTGCCGATAACCTCATCGTCGCTGTCAATCCGCCTGAACAGCTTGAAGTAGTGGTTGTCAAACCGGCAACTTTCTTTGGCACACGGCGGCGCCGGGATATCCTCCGCAATGTCGGGACGCCGGTAGCAGGCCAGCACCTTGCCTTCTTTCGTATATACACAGGCGAAAACTATCGAAGACTTTACCTTCAGTGATGCGAGCACCTCCGATGCGTTTTTTACATCTTCGAAAGAGATCGCCGCCCTGCAGTTTTCACCTATGATTTGCGCGTAGCACGATATACGGTCAATGAGCTCTTTCCGGATTTCTGCACGTTGACCGAACAGGTTTAAAGTGCCGGCCAGCAGCAAAGCTATTGTGCACGTTAGCATGATAATCAACGTCAGCTTACGTTTTATTGTCATGTTTCGCATTATAGACATGATCAGTCCTTCGCCCCCTTTGCTCCGTCTTCTTCTATCACTCTTTTGGCCAGACGCAGGAGTTTCGACCTGATGTTGAGTTTGGCCTGCTTGGCGGCAGCGTTGTTTATTTCAAAACGGACCTTTTCATCCTCCATCAGGAAATTGATGACACCGCCGGATTCGAGAAAACCTTTCGTTTCCCCAACGGTCAGGACAGGCGAATCTTTTAATGCCTTAATGATCTGGCTTGAATTTTCTATACGTTCAGAATTGCAGGTACAAAACACAAGTACGTGACAGGTTTTCAGCACTTCCATTTTTTGGTTCCACTGATGGTCGTCGGCATCCTTGGATCTTTTGAGTTTTTCATAGCCCGCAAAGTACTTTATGGAAATACTTCTGTTCTTAATTTTCTTGTTTTTGATAGGCTCAAAGGCTTTGATGAAATCCTCGTAGCCGATAATGCCAACCGTGATCGGCTCGTTACTATCTACCTGCTTCTCTTTGGGCCAGTCAACAAAGTTGATGAAGTTATACAAAAAGGCAGCTTTCACCTGACACTCCCGGCTATTTTCGGAATCAGCTTTTACCGTATCTGCTGCCAAAAATAACACCAAGGCTGAAATTATTAAGTAGACTTTAATTCTTGCCATTCTTGTATTTACCAAACTCTTGTGCTCACCATATCTCAACTTAAAATCATTTTTAGTTGATAATAGCCCTCAACGTTGCGTTTCTTAAAAACGTTGTGTGAGTCTGACACCAAAAGTCCTGCCGTCCTGGTCAATAATATCCTGCACGTGCTCTCCGAATCCCGGATGACCGTATTCAACGTCAAACAGGTTATAAACGCCCATCTGGATTTCCATCCTTTTCGCAGCATTCTCATAAGTAAGAGTTAGATTAGTGATCACCGAGCCATCTGTGTAATTGCCGGTTAATGTTTTTCGTTTGCCGATATACTTGCTTTCAAAACCGGCAAAAAGTTCCTTCGGCACCAGCGGGTATATCAGGTTGAAGTTGACCATATTCTTCGGCGAATTAACCAAAGTCTCTCCGGTGGTCTTATCCAGGGTTTGTACGAAGGAATAACCTATTCGGCCTCGCATTCCATTATTCCATTTGCCGTCAAGGGCTGCTTCGAGACCTTTTGCCGTTACTTTAGTTAGGTTTTGGAATTGCAGCAGACCGTCGCTCGGGTCTGTCGTTTGGTCGATGAGGTCGTTAATTTCGTTACGAAATCCGCTCACTGTACCTCGCAGATTCTTATTTATAGCTTGTTCAAATACCACCTCGTAGGTTTTGATAGTCTCGGGTTCGAGATTAGGATTGGCTTTATATGAATATCCACCGTCATCGTAATAAAGCTCGTATACACTCGGAGCGCGAAATGCCTTTCCACAGAGAAACTTGACAACCGTATCATCAGACAGACCATATATCAGCCCTGCCTGAGGATTGGTCGTATCACCGAAGGTGTCATAATAATCTCTACGCACTCCGGCATTCAAGATCAGATTATCCAGGATTCGGAATTCATCCTGTACGTAGAGGCCCCAGCTTTTTGAATGCCTTCGGTCATTAAGATAGACATCCGAATCCCAGGTTTTCTGGTCCTGGCGAACGTTATATTGGCTTTCGGCGCCCCATACGAATTTATGCTGGTCGGACAGCTTCTTGGTAAACTGCAGTTCTCCCGTCCACCACCGGCCTTTACAAAATCCTTTATTGACGTATGTCCCTCCATCATCATATACATAGCCACCGTAATAATTATAGTGATTATAGGCGACCCTACTCAAAACGGACAGATCATCAGGAAAATCATGCTGATATGTCAAGCCGATAAGATCGCTGTAATCCCAGGTTCTTGTCCTGCGATCGTTGAACACAGTCTCCCAGGGCGCAGTAGGGATACCTTTTTCCCTCTGCACGTGCGCCGCTGTAAATGTGAAATCGGACATAGATACCTTTACAAAATAGTTTTTAAAATTATCATCGTCGTTTTCGACGTAGCCGTTATTTGTAGCTGGGTCATCGAATTCGGGATAATAAAGTATTTCTCCGTCTCTGTCATAATAGGTGCCTGAAATAAGCAGATCCAGATCGTCATCAAGAACATTGCCGTAGGTAATTCTGGCCCTTTCTGTATCCTGACTTGCAATTTCGCCCGATAGTTCAAGGCCATTGTAATCTTTTGCACTTTTACTTATGACATTGATTACGGCAAAAAATGCGTTGCTGCCGTAAAGGGCCGAGCCTGGTCCACGAACAATTTCGATTCTCTCGATAAGGTCAACGTCGAGTTGAAAAGTCGTCACAATACTCGGAGAGCCACTGGTATTGTCGTTGGTACGGTAACCGTCGATCATCACGAGTATCCGGGAGTTATAATCGCCCGGCCGGCCAAATCCGCGAACGCCCACATAACCGTAGTTCCTGTCATAGGTCGTGTAAAAACCCGGTATGCTGTTCAGGATGTCAAGCAGAGTACGATAGCCGTACTTATGGATTTCTTCAGCGGTAATAATCGTCACCGAAGAAGGTGCTTCGCTGATCTTCTGTTTGTATTTGGTTGCAGTCTGGACCTCCACTTCCATCAGCTCTTCGATAGACATCTCAAAGAAATCTCCCGGCTCATTTGCGTCCTGCTGCTGGGCCAACAAATGCGGACTGGAACAAAACACGATGAGGCCCATCAGCACATGTACAAAAGTTCTTACTCGACAACCTTTCAACATGATCTTCTCACTTTCTTCGTCCCCCAGAACAAGCTCGCATAATCAAACCCGCCAGTGAGGCAACATCGTACTTCAACTGTGTCTTTGGAGTTATCGCCCGCATAATCGGCCTGTTTAACCAGCCTCTTCCTGGGTTTGCCATTCGCAATGCCCGGTTGCCACCTCAGATGACAGATGACAGAAGACAGATGACAGAAGACGGAGGACAGAAGACAGACTTTTGATTTCCGACTTCTGTCTTCTGCTTATAGACTAATCCAAATTTCCGGCTGCACTATATTGCTCCAACTGTGATACAAGGTTTTTGGAGTGTGACTACCAGGAATCGTATAGTGATTTGATATCCCAAAAGCTCCGATCAATCAGGTGTTCTTAAATTGCTAACGGATGGTGCCGCTGCCCAGATAAATTGGCAAAGGTCCTTTCCCAAAAGTAGCCCAAAGTAGCCATGCTGGGCAGCGGATACTATCCACTAGCTCTTGGTGCAGAGAACGCGAATGTATTACTTGCGGGCAAGGGAGACAACAAAAACAGATGCGGTCAAACCTGTTGTGGTGTTGTTGGTCGAAGATAATCTGAGGTTTCAAAAAGTTGGTCAGCCAGGCGTTAGCTAATCACCAAATGGCAACAAGCTCAAAATGAACAATAGAAAGGTAAACATTCTGCTGGTGGATGACGACCCTCTGGATCGCCGGTTAGTAGAGGTGACTTTGGCCAGATCCAACCGGTCTGAACAGTATAATGTGGAAACTGCGGGCACTCTGTCGGAAGCAGCCAAACGTCTAAGCAATGGTAACTACGACGTTCTGTTACTCGACCTTAACCTTCCGGACAGCAGCGGAATCGACACTGTCCAAAAAGCTCAAGACATGAATTCCGATGCTTCGGTTATAGTATTGACCGGCCTGGATGACGAAGAAATGGGCCTTGAGGCGATAAGAAGGGGAGCGGAAGACTATCTTATTAAAGGAGAATCTCTGGAACACATACTAGTCCGTACTATCCGATATTCACTTGAAAGGAAGCGTGTAAGGCAGCGGTTGATAGAGACTGAGAACCGGTTCCGTTCCGTAGTCCAAACCGCCGGAAGCGCAATCTTCGTCCTGTCACCCGAATATCGAATACTCGAATGGAATGAGCAGGCAGAGCACCTCTATGGCTGGCGGCGGCAAGAGGTATTGAACAAAGACTATTTAGGGCTGTTTGTGCCGGATGATACCCGGGACCAGGTCGCCGCCGACATGAGAAAGGTGTTGTCGGGGAAAACAGCCAACAGCTTTGAAAACTTGATTCGCGTGCGCGATGGAAGTCAACGTATCCTGTTGTGGAATGCCTCGCCTCTGTTCGATGCTAAGGGCCAGCCGATCGGAGTCATTGCAGTCGGTCAAGACATCACCGATCGTAAGCGCATGGAGGATGAATTGAGAGAGCATCGTGGACACCTTCAGCTAATGGTGAGTGAGCGCACCGCCAATCTGGAGAAAGTAAACGAACAGTTGCGAAAGGAGATAGATGATCGCATGCGGGCAGAGCAGGAACTCCTGATGGCAAAGAGAGAAGCCGAAGCAGCCAATCAAACCAAAAGCGAATTCCTGGCCAATATGTCGCATGAGCTGCGTACCCCGCTGCATAGCATCCTCAGCTTCGCCTCGTTTGGCATCAAGAAATACGCCGGCGCCAGACCCCGGAAGCTCCTCGATTACTTCAGCAGGATCAAACAGAGCGGACAAACGCTCCTGGAATTGCTCAATAATCTGCTTGACCTGACGAAGCTCGAATCAAAGAAAGCGATGTTCGCGTTCGAGCCGGCCGATCTTGGGATACTGGTCAGATCTGTGACGAGTGAATTGGATACACTACTATCGGAACAGAAACTAACCGTGCGATACGAAGTGTCCGAATTCGATGAGAGAATCACGCTCGATGCCGACAAGATCAAGCAGGTGCTCCGCAATCTTCTGAATAACGCAATCAAGTTCTCGCCGGAGGGCGGGATCATCGATGTTGCTGTATGCCAGGTCGAGAACTCGGCCAGAGTTTCAGTTCGTGACCAGGGCCCTGGAATTCCCCAGGATGAGCTGGTGGCGGTGTTCGATAAGTTTGTACAGTCGAGCAAGACCAAGACAGGAGCAGGCGGCACCGGCCTGGGGCTCGCGATTTGTCACGAGATCATCGCGGCGCACGAAGGCCGCATCTGGGCGGAGAATAGACAGGAGTCCGGGGCAGTGTTCTCATTTGAGATACCTCTGTCGGTGGACAGAGATGCGGAGAACCAGACGTTACTGGCTGGTGCCGGCAACGGCTTGGCAGAGTCGAGCGGCGACTTAATAGGGGCCCATAGCGCTGTGTAAGTATACTGCATCAGAGCCTACTATATGGGATGAGACACTACTATGCAAGCACAAGGAAAAATCTTAACGGTCGATGATGATCCTAACAATATCACAATTGTGGAAGAACTATTGGATGATGACTACGATCTCAAGACGGCCAATACAGGTGAGCAGGCACTGGAGATTGCGCAGGACTTCCGGCCGGACATCATTTTGCTCGATATTATGATGCCCGGTATGAACGGTTACGAGGTATGTCGACGGCTGCGAGAGCACTGCACACTCAAGTATGCGAAGATCATCATGATCTCCGCCAGAGCGATGGCGCCAGAACGCATCGAAGGCTATAAGGCCGGAGCCGACGACTACATAACTAAACCATTCGACGGAGATGAATTCCTGGCGAAGGTACGCGTCTATCTGCGCCTAAAACATGCCGAAGAAGTGGAACAGATGAGACATGAAGTCACTATTACAGTAATGGAAAATTTGAGAACTCCGGTGTCAGTTGCCAAGGACGCGATTTCCATTGTTAGCGCGAATATCTTCTCCAGTGTTGACACGAATATCTACAGAAGAATTGACTCGAAGCTACGTCACCAACTCGAAACAGCTTATGATTGTATGGGCCATCTTGAGAAAACTATCAGCAACTTCATTGATATCTCAGAAATATGTGCCGGCAAAGTGGAATTACAACCGACTCTTTTTAGTATGCAATATGCGATTTTAGAAGTAGTAAACCTGCTCAAGTCGAAGACGGCTTTGAAGTTGAGCGACTTTAAGATCGATATGCCCACTGAAGAATTATCAGTCTATGCTGATCGCCAAAAGATGGTCAAAATACTTGGACATCTGATAGGCGACATAATTAAAGTTGCTCATGAAAATGACAGTATCTGTATGCGAGTGAAAGATCTGCGAGACAGAATTGGTGTGGATATTGAAGGAAACGGACGAGGTATAGAAATCGGCAGAATAAGTGAGCTCTTCAACCGATCGATTCAGATTGAAAACTATGTTAGCTCAGGCAGAAACAACACAGACTTCGAGTTAGCCGTAGCCAAGGGATTGGTCGAACTGCACGGCGGTCGCATCTGGGCCTGGAACCGGCCTGAGGGCGGCGCCGTGTTCTCATTTGAGATTCCGGCACATGCGGAGACCGAGATCACAGTGCGACCGGTACCAATTGGTGCAGGGGCTGACTTGGGAGTACGTCAGTATACTGCTCCCGATTGAAAATTCGCGTTCTTGCGCGGGTAAGTGGCTTTACCATAACAAGTTATGGTTTCGCTCGCGGGAATTTACTACCCTGAAGGGTATAACTTGAGCCGGCATAGACTGAATCGAAACATGGAATATGGAAAGGAACAGGCGTATGCAAGCACAGAAGAAAATACTGGCCGTCGATGATAATCCGGACAATACCGCAATCATCGAGGAGCTGTTTGGTGAGCGCTACGATCTAAGGACAGCCGCAACGGGTGAGGAGGCTCTGGACATAACGCTGGATTTCGTGCCTGACATCATTTTGCTCGATATTATGTTGCCCGATATAGACGGCTACGAGGTGTGTCGACGGATGCGAGAGCGCCCTTCGCTCTCGGATACAAGGATCATCATGGTAACGGCCAAAGGAACATTAGAGGACAAAATTGCAGGCTATGAGGTGGGTGCTAACGATTATATTACTAAACCTTTCGAGGAAGAAAACATCCTGGAGACCGTAGAATACTTTCTGTAAACTGCGATCCAGGACACTCAGCACGGAGGTACTCAACCAAATGCAGTCTAATAACGTACAGTACTACCTCTGGGCATGGTTGGTCAGAATTCTGTCGAGGTAATTCCTTCCCTGATAGCGTATTTCGTGAGTTCTGCGATGCTGTGAATGCCCAGTTTGATCATAATCTGGCGGCGATTTGAATCGGCAGTCTTTGCGCTAACGTGCAGACATGAAGCGACCTGTTTGGTTGATTGACCTTCGGCCAACAATTGGAGAACCTGGCGCTCTCGCTCCGTGAGACGATCTTTGTCCAATCCATTGGCTGCTATGCGAGATATGTAATCACTCAGCACGACCTCCGTTATCATGGGACTCAAATAACGCCCGTTGGAACCGACCGTACGTATCGCCCTGAGCACCTCATCAAAAAGATACGATTTGAGTACGTACCCGCGAGCACCTGCTTCAAGCATTTCAATCACAAAATGCTTGTCTGACCGCACCGACAAGGCTATGATTCGGATATCCGGATTCTCCTTAAGGATAAGGCGAGCCGCCTCAAGTCCGTTCAAATTCGGCATAGAGATATCCATTAGTATCAGATCCGGCGAAAGCTGCTTTGCAAGTTCCGTTGCTATCAGCCCATCCTCAGCCTCACCTACCACTTCCAAATCACTCTCGTTCTCAATCAGGACTTTCAATCCCTGCCGCACAACTCCGTGGTCATCTGCAATTAGTATCTTCATTGACATCCCCTTTGGACGGTTGGTTTCTCCCCGAGCGGTACGACCACCGTAACCGTAGCGCCCCGCCCGCGTTCAGATTCAATCTTAAGGTGTCCTCCTATGTATTCCAACTGTTCCCGAATACTAAAGAGGCCGAACCTGCTTGTTCTGGAGACTCCTGAACTGGCTTCGGCATCCTCGAATCCCACTCCATCATCCTGAATACGGATCCATATCCGACTTGGACTTTTGCCGGCCGATACCTTCACTTTACGCGCGTGCGCATGCTTAACAACGTTCATAAGCAATTCCCGCGACACACGGAATAGACAGCTCTTAATCTCTTCACTCGCGATACTTAGCTTCTCATCACCTTCAAGCTCAAATGCAATTCCACGCCTCTCTTGGAGTTCTTCGGCGAGGTGTTTTTTCAGCGCCGTGACAAGACCCAGCTCACGCAGGACAGGATTACTGAGTGCAAATGTCAACGATTCGGCTTGTCCGATCGTCTCGGCGATTGCCTCGCACGCGACTTTTAATGATGCTAACACATTAGAGTTCGATACCAGCAGTAGTGATGATTCGAGTGTAAGCTTGATCAAGACCAGTTTCTGACATATATCGTCATGTAATCCCACTGCAATGCGCTGCCTCTCACGTTCTTCGGTTCGCAGGATTTCAGAAGCCATAGCCTTGAGCTTCTCTCGATGCTCAAGCAATCTTTCTTCTGCGTTTTTGCGCTTGGTGATGTCGCTCCCATAAAAATTAGCATATCCCCCCTCTGCTACCGGTGCAATAATAAAAGAATAGACCCTATTTTCACACTCGAACTCAAATTCTTTTTCCGACTTGCTTGATAAAGCTTCGGTAATTAACTCTAGCCATTCCTTAGAGACAGTTTTATCATTATCAAAACATTTTTTGCAACTCAATAGAATTTCACCCGCTCTATTCGCATATAAAATGCTGCCCTGCTTACTTATTCTAAGAACAACGTTGGGATTTTCGGATGGGAATTTGGCCAGGTTTTGGATTTCCTTTTCGGTGTTCTTGCGATCGCTCACGTCCCTAATTATGTTCGTAATTCGAACAATCTCACCTATTTCCTTAAAGAATGTGGTAGTTATTTCAGCCGGGAAGGTATCGCCATTTTTCCTTTTTAATATTTGCTCTGCATGTAGTACATCCTTTCCCGCTGCAATTGCACCCTTTAGCTTATTACCAAAGTCAAGGAATTCGATATCGTCCGGGTAAAGAAACCCCGTAGTTTTCCCGATGCACTCCTGGGGTTCATAGCCAATGAGCCGAAAAGAATCGTTAGCCCACTCAATTACCCTCTCCGGCATTTTTACTGAGAAGACCGCATCCCACATAGAGTTGGTTAGCTTTTGAAGATAGTCGTGGTTCTCACGCAAGACCTCGCTCGCTCGTTTTTCCTCGGTGACATCCACGTAGGCCGCCTGGATAGCGGGCTTTCCCTGGTACTCGAGCCGCCTGGCGTGGAGGTCCAGCCAGCAACGCGACCCATCCTTGCGGATTCCGCGGAACTCATATCGCTCAGGTACGGGCTTGCCATCCAAGCGGTCCCGATGCCGGGCCCATACCATCGCCCGATCCTCCGGATGCACAAACGCCTGTATTTCTTGGGGTGTCATAGCCAGCATCTCCTCCTCGCTGTAGCCGGTGATGTGGGACATGGCCTGGTTGGTAAAGACAATGCTATCGCCCTGGAAGATTGCAAGCCCCTGCAGCGAAAGATCCACCAGTGAGCGATACGCCTCCTGCGCACGCACGCGGTCAGTGACGTCCCTCAAAGCGCCGGAGACCGCAACTACTTTTCCTTTCTCATCTTTGACAGGTGACTCATCAACTTCAATTATTCGCGATTCACCGTCTTTTCTCCTTATCTCAAGCAGGTAAGGCTCTTGCTTTTTGCCCGTCCTAAGCGCTCTTTCAGTGGGTTCGGATCCCTTTTCATTGATGGAATTATCCGTCGTGAGAGCTGTCCACTTGACCTTCATTTCTCCAGGCGCATAACCGAAAACTTCCTTGGATTGTGGGCTTATGTAGGTTAATTTGTGCTCGGTGTCGTGAACATAGAAAACTTCTACGCTATGCTCTATTATGCTCCTCAGCTTTTCCTCGTTCCCCCGCAGCATCTCCTCCGCCTTCTTGCGTTCGGTGATGTCTTCTCCGGAACTCAGGGTAGCAATAACGCTGCCTTTTTCATCTTTCAGTACCGTATTGTGCCAGGCAATCAGCCGTTCATCACCGCTTTTAGTCAATATCAGATTTTCATAGTATTCAGATGAATCAACCTCTTCCCGCATTACCTTTTCAAAAACTGTTTTTACTTGACCCCTAATCCTTTCCGGCAGGAAATTGTCAAACCAGTTTTTGCCTATAATTTCCTCTTCCTTGTAGCCCAAAATCTCACAACCTTTCCTGTTTATCAGTCCGATCCTTTCTTCGGAGTCGATAGCCACAAGCATGACGGCGGCAGTATCAAGATATTTTTGAGCCTTGTCTCTTTCTTGCCGCCGCAGATTCTCTGTCTTCTCTTGCTCCTTGATCTTTTTGTTGAGCAATTCATTCGCCTGGAGCAGGTCATGGGTTCGCTCCGCCACCGCAGTCTCCAGTTCGTCAGCATAAGAGCGAAGACTTGCCTGGAATGCCCTGTGTACGTAACGGAGGAGCTCATCCGGATCGCCTGCCTTCTCAACGTAAGCGAACGCGCCGAAGTTCAACGCTTCTTTCGCCGACTCGTACGAGCTGTATGCGGTGTTGATTATGACACGAATCTTGTCAGTAGCGCCGGCAAGCCTATCCAGCAGTTGTGTGCCGCTCAGATCGGGCAGGCGCAGGTCCAGTATGACTACGCCGATATCCAGATGTTTGATGTGCTCGATAGCTTCGGTCGCCGTGGAGCAGCCGATAACCTCAAAACCCTCTTCTTCCATAATAGCGGTGAGTGTCCGCAGTTGTGATTCATCGTCCTCAACGATGAGCAGGCTTTCGTTCCGCTTAGATCTCACTTTCTCTTCCATGAACAAACTCTCCTGAATCGCGCACGCCTTTAATCTTATGGTGGCGGTTTGCGATTGTCCCCCGAGATCCGTTTGCTGGTAATCCGCTGCAGCATGCCCAGAATATGGTCGATGTCCAGCGGCTTTCTCACTATTGTATAGGCGTTGCGTCGGACAGCCTCTTTGGCAATTTCTTCGAATTCCTTCTCCATGCCCGATATCATAATCGCAACTGCGGTCGGCGTAACTTTCTTTATCGCCAAATAGAGCTCCAGCCCGTTCATTGACGGCAGATTCGCATCAAGAAATATCAGATCGAACCGGATTTGCTCTACCAGCTCCAGCGCATCATGCGAAGACTTGGCTATCGTTACCCTGTATCCCTGCTCCTTCAGATTTGCGCCGAGCAGATCAGCCGTATGCTCGTCGTCTTCGACCACCAGGATGGTCGTATCTTTGACCTCGCCAATGAGGCTGATCACTTTCTCCAGGTCGAGCGGCTTTGAGAGAAAGGCTATTGCGCCTTCGTCAAGGGCGGCTTCCCTCAAGGCATCGATGCTATATGCGCTCATCAGGATAACGCGGACTCCTTCCTTGTGGCGCCGGATTTGCCTGAAGGCCTCCACGCCGTCAATGCCGGGCATTCGCACATCCATAAGTATGGTATCATGTGGAACTTTCGAGCATAATTCGACCGCCTCCTCCCCCGTCGCCGCCGTAGAAACACTGTAGCCCTCGTCTATAAGTATGTCGGCGAGCGTCCTTCTCATATTTTCCTCATCATCGACGATGAGGATCTTTTCTGACTTTTTACTGTCGTCCTTTTTAGACATGATCCTGTACTCCAAATCTCCGAAAATCTTATATCACTGCCGCGGCAGCCGAATCCTTATAACCGCTCCGCCCCCTTTGCAATCCTCTGCGTGAATAGTCCCGTCGTGCTTTTCCACGATCTGACGACATATCGTCAGCCCCAGGCCGGTACCGCTGGCTTTGGTGGTAATAAGCGGCTCAAAGAGCCTATCTCTGACCTCCGGATCAAAGCCCGGCCCGGTGTCCTGAAAAACAAGAGTATCATAATCAGAATCGCGAGTCGCTTCAACAAGGAACTCACCATGCCCCTTCATAGCATGAACAGCGTTGCTCATGATGTTGCTGATTGCCTGACGCAACTGGTTGGGATCGGTCTTTACCATAAACGGATCGGGGACAAGCGAGGTTCGACAACGTACTCCTTCGATTCCCTTAGCTTGGCCGAACACCTGCTCGACTATCTCAGCTAAATCCACCACCTGCTTGTGTGATGCCTTCGGTCGGGCCATCTCCAAGAGATTGGTGATGATCTGATCTGCCCTGGCAACCTCCTGGTCAATGATCTTGAGATGCTCAGAGGCCTTTGGTTCATCCTTTGAAAGTCGGCGTCTAAGGAAGTAGGATGCGTTGCGTACCGACCCGAGCGGGTTGCGCAAATCGTGAGCAATGCTCGCGGATACCTGTCCAATTGCCGCCAGTCGAGTAGTCTTGACAAGTTCATCACGCAATTTCGCCAGTTCCGCCTCCACATTCTCCTTCTCATGGCGCTGCTGTTCAATCAGTTCCTGTTGGGCATCGCGTGCTTCTGCCTCCGCCTTCCTACGCTCGGTGATGTCGCGGGCATATAAATTAACATATCCGGATTCTACTACCGGCAGGATTACAACCGAAAATATCTTGTCTTTAACTTCTTCTTCTTCTTCTTCTTGTAATCCTGGCTTTGCAGATTCTAACATCTTCTTAATCAAGCACCTCCATTTCTCCGGTGCTTTTTCCCCGATCTTAGCATTCCAATGTGCAAGCAGTTCTAACCCTGCTTTATTGCTGTATAAAATTTCGCCATCTTCGGCTATGCGCAAAATAGGGCTTGGGTTTTCTGATGGAAATTTTGAAAGGGCCAATACTTCTTCCAGCGCCTTCCTGCGCTCAAGCGCTGACCCAATAGACATGGCGATTCCTTCAAATAAACGTATAAGTTCCAAACTAAAACAATTCTTACGCCGGTCATTCAACTGCAGAAGCCCGATAATCTCAACGCCGGCGCGTATAGGAATAAGCGCAACGGACTCGTAACCTTCTCCATTGCATCTGTTTCTGGTGCGCGACTGACGTTCCTTTTCCGTGGTATTAGCAAGTAATTCCGTAGTGCAATTGCTCCAGAAACTACCGCCTTGGGTAAAGAAAGGTAATTTAGGGTCGGTTCTCCCGCGGATAATATTTCCGCACATGCAATCTAAAACTGGGTTTCCCGCATAATCACGCACAATATCACCTGCTTTATTACGCTCGCATAGGTAATTCTCTGCCTGTACAAATTCATCAGAAAATCCATATTGCACGAAGTAGGGGTAGTCGTCCCCTTCTCGCAGGCGAAGAGCCGCTACCTCTAGTTCTGAATATTCCTGGATTGACTTTAATACCTTGCGTATGATACTAATCCATTCTCCAAGCTCACTTGAATATTGCAGTATTCTAGTCACCAATTCCCGGCTATTCTCCGTCTTCTTGCGTTCGGTGATGTCAATATTTGTACCAATCATCCTCACCGGCGCGCCATCGTCACTATATTCTACAATTTTCCCACGGCCTAAAACCCATATGTAATCACCCGACTTGGTCCTAAGGCGGTACTCGTGCGTAAAGAAGTCCCTTTTCCCAGTTAGGTGTTCATCTACAAGCTCAAGCAACAACCGCTTATCATCCGGATGAATCCGCTTGTCCCATTCATCTTGCGATGCATTGAGTTCGTGTGGTTCATACCCTAACATAGTAGCATGTCGTGGATTTCTATACGTTTGATTTGTTTCAATATTCCAGTCCCATAAAGCATCATTCGTCGCTTCCATAGCAAATCTGAATTTTTTTTCGCTCTCTCGCAGCTTCTGCTCCACTTTTCTCAGACGAAGCAAAAGTACGTCGCTTTTTCCAATAACGGCGTCCGCTTCTCCGTTGCGTAAGACGGTGGTTATCTCTTCAAACTCGGCCAGACGCGCTTCCAACTGCTCGTATGTCGGCTTGCGTTGGGTCATGATTTGCCCCCACTTAGCCTCAGTGCGCCGAGGACCTTATCGGTATCGTTCAGGTTGCCGAAAATCGTAGTTGGCTTGGGAGCGACCACAATCAGAGCCGGCGTCAGCAGCACATTGCTCTTGAGAGCAGCTTCGAAATCCTCCAATACATCCACGATTTCGACCTCATATTCCCCCTGGAGGTGTGTTTCGCAAAGCTGCGTGAGATTCTCTCTGGCCTTCTTGGAGTTTGGCTCGTCCCCGGCTACGAACAGACGCAGGACGTATTTTTTACCTGCGGTCGTGGCGACCGGTGCGTTCGTGCTCTCAACGGGCTTGCTCATTCTTGACCTCCTTTGTCGCCGGACCTGTGCCGCTCGCTGTCCGAGTCCTCATGCCGCATCTCACCGCGACGGGTACTGCCATTGACCAAGACACTCTCGGTTAGTTTCAGTTGCTCCACTTCCAAGTCAGCGGCGGCAAGCTCCTCCCTCGCTATAGTAGCTTCGGCCTCAATTGTAGTTTGCTTCTTGACAAGCTCTTGCTCCTTGCGTTCGATCTGCTGCCGTTTCAGCAGCCACTCGGCGTTTTCCTTTGCCTCCTGCTCCTGCCGTGCCGCCCCTGTCAAGGCGCCGCCTATACCTACGTATACATCGGCGATATCGATGCCGTCATCTGTGATTAGGAACTCCCGGTACTGGTTCGAGTGTTTCGATCCCCTCGCTTTCATCACCAGGATCATGCGGTTTACCTCTCCTCCAACGTCGATGTGGCGCAAGGCCAGCACCGAATCGACTATCGACGAGATGCCGATGCCGCTAATCTCCTGGGTATTCGTAAAACCTTCCGCCTGATTGATAAGGATAATTGTCGCGCCGCATTCCTTACAGCGGTTCACGAGCCGCACGATAAACTCAAAAGCGATTCGCTCGGAACCAAAACGCTGGCAGGAAGAGAGGGAATCTACGATCACATGGTCCGCTTGATGAGCCTTAATCGCCTCGAATGTCCGCAGCAGGTGTTCTTCGGCCCCCATGGATTCGGGCATTGCCGTCAATATGTTTAGCGTGCCGTTGTCCACATATACCTGCAGGTCAATCCCTGGGCTTAGCATAGCAGAGAGCATTGCCTCGGGCGATTCCTCGAAGTTAGCGTAAAGCACTTTTTCTCCCCGCTGGCAAGCCGCCCGGGTGAATGTAGCTGACATCGTGGATTTGCCTGTCCCGGCCGCCCCCGTGATCAGGATGCAGGAAGCTCGTCGGTATCCGCCATCCAGAATGGCATCCAAGCGTATGTGTCCACTGGAAACCGGCTCACCAAGCGCCTTATGGCGCAATCTTCCCATTGAGACTGGGATAATCTCGAAGCCCGTGAAGAGTGGCACTTAGCCGTATTGTAGAACTGCGTGAATCGCAGCCCGTTGCCGGCGAGGGTATCCAGATTCGGCGTCGCAATCTCGGAACCGTAGCATCCCAGATCGGCAAAGCCGAGATCGTCCGCCATGATAAGGATGATGTTGGGACGTTCGCCTGCTGTAGCAGTTGTGAGCAATGCATGTGCGAGAACGATAAAGAATGTGGTGACATATCTCTGGATCACTTTTGCTTCTCCTTCTTTTTGCGTTTCTGAGGGACACTCACCGCTTTCTCTGCGCCCACCGATTTCAGGTGCGCAAGCAGGGTGGCCTGCAGATCATTCGCTTTGTCTGTTTCTTTGTCGGCAATGTTCCTATCTTGTTCGCGGGGATCAGGATTGACGCAGTAAAGCTCGCGTGAACGAATCGTGCCGTCCGGCGTCCAGAAAAGCATGAGCTTGTAGTCGCCCTGACGGACGGCCGAGAACCTCCGCCCGGGCCGGTGGAAGAACAGCGAGTTCTGTGGCCGGCGGATCGAAGCTCGCGGATTGCCCAACAAAGGTCGGATGCTAGCGCCGTCGATTTCGTCCGTTAGTTCTCCTCGCCCGCCGGCAAGGTCATAAAAGGTCGGCAGAAAGTCGTAGCCCACCGAAGGTGTGTGGCAGAGAGAGCCGGGTGTAATGCCTGGGCCGCGCACTATGAAGGGGACGCGAATGCCGCCTTCGTAGAGACTGTGCTTGGCGCCGTACAGCGGAACGTTAGTGGGCAGGTTCGAGCCGCCCGGTACGGTGCCGCGACCCCCGTTGTCGGCGGTGAAGAACACGTACGTGTTTTCGTCGATACCAAGTTTGTCAATAGCTTCCAGCAGACGTCCCACGCCGGTATCCAGCTCCTCCATCATCGCCGCCCAGGCGCGGGTGTATCCACGGTCCGGCTCGCCCTTCCGCTCGTACTTGCTCAGCGTTTGCTCCTTACAGACTACCGACAGGTGGACGGCATAGTAGCTGACCTGAACATAGAACGGTCGCTTTGCATTGGTTTGCTCGCGCATGAAGCCGATGGCTCTGTCCGTAATCGTGCGGGTTCGCTTCGGATCTTCGTTGTCGATAAAATGCGGTGGGCCTTCGGTGTGGCTTGCCGGCTCGATGCCCAGCGTTCTCGGCATGCCGCCGGTGCCATTGCCCGTCATCCCGTCGCTGGTGTCGTAGCCACATTGCCGGGGCGTCGAGATCATGTCCTCGCCCCATTTGCCGAAGTGGGCACAAGCGTAGTTGCGATTTGCTTTCTTCAAAGCCCTGGGGATGGTCATGTGCTCGGCCGGGATACATTCGCTCTTGAACTCCGTGCCGCTTCGGGCGGCACTCGTGCCGCACAGAATGCTGCGCCGTGTGGGCGTGCACAGCGGCGCAGGGGAATAACCGCTGGTGAAGCGTATCCCCTCGCGGGCCAGGCGGCTCATACTCGGGGTTTCGAGGTACGTCGATCGCGATTCGGCAATCCGCGGGTCCATCACCTGCGACATCTGGCTCCAGCCCTGGTCGTCGGTAAGGATCAACACGATGTTAGGCGGCGGCCCTTCGGCGGCGGCCCCGCGACAGGCAATACCTATCAATGAAACAAAGAGAATGCCGGTCGATCGCATAGTTACTTTGCGCTTGTTTTTCATATGATGCTCCAAACCAGTTGCACATGAACGTGCCTTCATCCCCCGACCTCTTTGCATTAAGCTGCCGGCGGCACACGCGACCGCCCATTCGTCCGGTTCCGGCGATGATTGTACGCCGTGGCAGGATATTACCATAAGGGCGTGATATTGCAAGGGTAGGCGCTATAATAACGCAGATGAAGAAGCCACTTGCTTACGTACATCTCTGGCGTTATTATAGTAGAAGCAGGACGGACATGTGGCGTCATCGCGCCGGCTGAGTTAGAACTCTTTAAGGTTTTGGACGATGTCGATGAGGCCTTCGAACATGTTACCGGGCAACTGAAGAAGTTGTATCTCTGACAAAACCGAATCCCGCTGACAACAAGGCAAGTAATCGCTTGTTAATAAGTTCGATTTTCAATTACGCAATTGTATATTTGACAAAGCCAAATGACAGGGTACAATTTTGTATGAAACAGTTGGAGTTATGAGGAGTATACTTATGTCTATAGGGAACGAAATTTACAAAGATAGCAGGGCTTGAGTTTGATTTCAGGTATAATATGAGGAAGCAAGATGATGGAGTGTCAGCCTCTGTTGTGCTCAGTGGAGTTGAAGGTAAAAGGTTGCTATACCGGGACTCATGTTGGCAAGTGAGGGCAGTATGAGTGATATAAAGTCCAAACCCAATACGATCACGCTTGAAATATCCGGGGAAGATATCACGGCTGACAAGTTTACGCGCAGCGTTAGGCTTTTTTTTGACTTAATAAATGACGTTGCAGCCGATGTAACCGGGAAATCCAAGGCGATAGAGTGGGTCGTATCTGTGAAGACGGGGAGCATTGGTTTATGCGCAACGGCGAGGTCCGTGAATGGTTCGAGGCAACTTGCTTCAAAGACCGTGCGAGCAGTTAAGAATGGCATAGAAGCAATAGGAAAAAGGACGCGAAGGCCAGCCCACTTTTCTGATACGGCACTGAAAAAGCTCTCTGAGCTTGGCAGCATTACGGGCTTGGGTGACGAAGGCATAGAGCGTATGAGCTTGGATATTGGCAAGAAGCGATGCGAATTATCGCCCGCTAGCGTAGCGTATGTAGATGAAATATTAGGCACTGAAACAAGCTCTTATGGCACTATAGAGGGACAACTATTAGCACTCAAAGTCAAGGGGCGGCTCAACTTCTCGGTTTGGGAACAGCTAACGGGTAAGGAAGTGAAATGCTTTTTTTCAGATGACATGTTTGATGATGTTATTGCTGCTGTGAGAAGCCGTATAGCTGTCTATGGCTTAGTTCGATATCGTAAAACCGGCGAACCAGTAAGTGTGGAAATCGAGCACATCAATATTTTCCCAGCCGAAGATAAGTTGCCCACATTCTCCGACATGATAGGCATTTTGAAAGACTAATATGGCTAAAAAGAGAGTCTATTGGGATGCAAATTGCTTCCTCGGAGTATTCATGGATGAACCCGATAAGGTTGCTCTATGCAAGGGGACGGTTGCTGCTGCTGAAAATGGCAAAGTAATGATTGTCACTTCAGCGATAACTTTAACAGAAGTAATAAAACTCAAGGGACGGCCTCGCTTGCTCAAAGCGGAAGAAGACAAAATCGCAGACTATTTTAAACACAGTTATATTAGCATTCGGAATGTCGATAGATTTGTTGCCGAGTATGCAAGGCGATTGATGTGGAGGCGATCAGGATTGTGGCCTAAAGATTCTATTCATGTTGCTACGGCAATTCTGAACAAAGTTGCAGTAATGCATACGTTTGATGATCTGTTGCTGAAACTTGACAATAAATTTGGCAGTCCAAAGTTGCGCATTCGCAAACCGGATATTGAGTACCAAATGGATTTTGGTGACTTGGATGAGCAAACCCCAAAAAACAAAAAGTGAGCAAGTCAAACTCGATGATATTCTCACGGTGATGCTTTCCCCTCCTGCCCCTAAGAATCGCAAATCTAAGAAAAAGCCCCGCAAAAAATAAAACTCGTTTGGGTTTGCTAAGTATACAATTGCGTTCAATTATAGTATCAGATCAGAAATGTGGTGAAGTAATGCATAAATTCATTCGAGCATACGACGATCAGCCCACTATTGCGGCATACAAAGGCAGAAAAAGAATAATCAGCACAATATCGGAGTTGACTCCGAGGTTAGACCCTGAGACTCTGAGAGTTTGCGCATCGATCCTTGCAAGCTCCATAGAACCCGGCAGGAAAATTGTTACCGAAGAACACGGTGCGGGCCACATTGCCGGGGCGCTTTCCTTTCTCAACGGCAATGATATTGCCATTGCCCGCTGGACTTCGGATGAGCTGGCAGATAAGCTTATTTCCTATTTCGGCGACAATGCACATTACAGGGGCGGCCGTCTCGTCCTCCAGGGTGTGCAATCCGGCGACAGAGTCACTATCGTCGACGATGTTATGGACAGAGGTGAAACGCTTGGAACGTTAATCAATCTCATAGAGTCAAGGGGGGCGACGATTGATGAAATATACGTGCTGGCCGAAAAAACATACGATGGAAAAAGCTTTGGAAGGGCGAACTTGCCGGACCGAGACATTAAATCATTGCTCAGCGTTGAAGTTGGCGGCAGAAGGAGCAGAGTTGAAACAGCCAACTGTCGTTTTGCCAAGTATTGCGACAATCCTCAGATCGATATCTCAGAGAATTTGCTGCGTTCTTCGTATGAAGGAAAAGAGTTAATTCCGATAACGAGTCCTGAAGGAAGAGAAGTGATGTTCATGATTGTCCCTTTGAGCGAACACTGTCCCTGTACCCAGGCGGACCTGCTCAGAGAAGCAGCCTTTAAGATTGGTCAGTCCATCCCAAGAGCGCAGATAGACAAAATAGTCTCGGAATTTGACAGGTGCTCACACATTCTCGGTGCGGTCTCGCTGTACACAAATATGCCCATTGCCGGGGCGAAGTGGTTTCCGGGACCGGAATCGCAGGGGACTGCCTTTTCCATGGAGTACTATAAAGGTAATCTATACCCATACGGGATTCAGCGAGGCGACACCGTTTATATCATTGAGGACACGGTAAGCAGCGGAGGAACCTTGACAGGTTTGATCAATTTGCTTCGGAATAATGATGTCTATATCGAAGGAGCGGTTTCGGCAGTGGCCAAGAGAGAATACGGAGGAATTCGCAGAATTCAAGAAGAGACGGGCATAGATGTTCACAGGATCCTGGAAGTCTCAATCGCAGGCGATAAAACCCGCGTGGTATATGATAAGTATACGGCTTGAGCCCTGCTCAATACCGAAGGCAGCGGCAGACCGGTCACACGCAAGAATATTCTATGAGTTGTTTGCGGAACTTGATGTATAGGTTACTGAACTGTCGGCGGCGGGACTAACCGACCGCTTTTCTGGGCTAACCGTCTGTCGGAATCGTAGGCGCCGTAGAACGGCACATTGCCATCGAGCCAGATATATAATCGCCGCAGCTCATCGTCGTCAAGTTTAGCGCACTGGCTGTGCACGGCGTCGGCCAGGACCTTGGTCAACGGGCTTTCATCGGCTCCTATCCTGCCGGGCCTGGTCACGATCGGTTCGATGCTGGCCCCGCCCCATTCATACCATCTCACAAAAGGCTTGAGATTTTCATATGACTTGGTGAAGTGGCCCGCCGGCTCGCCCGTTAGCGCGATCTTGCCCTTGTCGGGGCCCGGATTGCCGTCGTGACAACGAACACAGTGTTTGTCCAGAACCGGTTGAACCAGACGCGGAAAACCAAAAGGCCTCGTCCCTTCCGGGCCGGCCATTATTCGCGAGGGCGGGCGCAGTGCGGCAAGGGGACGAGTTTTCCGAGTCGTCACGGCCCGGTTGCGAGGCTCATGACAGCCTATACAGGTCACCCGCTCGCCCGGCTGCAGATATGTCACCGATCGCATGGATTGGACCGCTCTGCCGTTTTCATCCACGGCCTGAAAGTACAAAGGCTTTTTCGCGGGAACTCGGAAATACGCCGAGCCGTCCGGCTCGACCGGCACCGTGCCCAGCAGCATGCGCGCACTCTCGGCATTGGCATGGCCTATGCGCGGCTCATTGGCGATGTGTGTACTGATCTTGGGCAAGACCTGAAAAACGCGCAGCTCGACTATGCGACGATTCTCAGGCATCGCAAAATGACTCTCACGCACATCTGTCACCATGAGCTCGCCTTCATCGCCCAACTGTTCATCCAATGTGCCCGGTACGATTGGCGGTGTCTCTCGACGTTCGAGCACGATAGGATACATGGACGAAATACCATCTTGGCGGTAAAGTAGCTCCAAATTCCCAAACCGGTCGAAATAGTAGAGTCCCGTCTCGGTATCCTTCTTGACTTTGGGTCCCATACCGGGCAAAGGATCGAAGCTGAATGAGACCAGGAAGTAATTCTCCGATAAAGGCCAGGGGCTGTGGAAATAGCTGCCGGGCCAGCCGGGCGCTTCGGGAAAACACACCTCCGGGGTCAGTACTTCGATTGCGTCCAAGCTGTCCTGACCCGTGTTGCCGTCCAGGGCGATGCGATGCGGGTCGAGCACAACGAGCGAGCCGCCCACGTCGGCGTGGTGGGCGCCGGCCAGAAAAACGAGCTTATGTGAATTCGGGATCGCCTTGGGTTGATAGCAGGCGTTGATGCGCATCGTGTAATTGCCGAAAAGAGCCATCGGAGCCGAGCCGTCCGGATTGGCGATCCAGAGCCCGTGAAAGTTGGCAGCCGAGCGGTCCACATAGTCCCAACGGATGTACACGATGCGCCCGTCGTGCAGCACTGAGGGATGCCACTCGCTGGTCTCATGGAACGACAGGGTCTTACGGTGACTCAGGGTCGGGTCGAGCCGGTGGAGGGTATGAGCGGGCAATGGTTCCCACGGATTATTGCATCGCGTAAAACCTCCGCGGGCCGACGACATGAACGCCAGGCCACCGTCCGGCAGGGGACATGGATCGAAGTCGTCGTCAGGTCCCCTGGTGATTTGTCTAACGTTGCTGCCGTCGGCATTCATGGCATAAATGTGGAAACACTTGCGCTGCTCGGAATAGTAATCCGGTTTCTGTGCGGCCCGCTCGGCAAAAGCAAAATAGATTGTCCTTGCATCATAAGACAGAGCCAGTGTGGTGTAATTACCCCGGCCCAGTCGATTGTCTGTCAGATCCCGATGCACAAACGAGTAGCCTGGATTTTCCAGCAAATAGATCCCGCCGCCAGCGATGTCTTCGTAGTCATAGTAGTAACCAAGATACTCGTGCAGCATCTGGCAGATGAAACGCCTGCGTTTCATAAAGAGGATGCGCTTGCCTGCGATCAAGGGATTCTTGAGGACAATGCTGCGCGTCACCCACCGGATGTCACGATAAAGTTGGAGACGCGCCTTGCCGGTCATTCGGTCGATATTCTCGCAGCGCGATCGCAACTTCTTCAACGCCGTCCTCTCGGTGTCAAGTTCGTGGGCATCAGCCTTTAGCGAAAGATCACCGAGCAATCGCCCGGCTGCGGACAGTCTCGCACTGATCACCTGGGGCGACGCCGCCGTTCGACTCAGCCGCTTTTCCTGAGCATCCCAATCTGCCTCGATAGTTGCTTTGATCTCAGGGGACGAGATAGTGCCGTCCTGACCTCTCAACACAGGGGAAAAGTTGATTAACGCCGCCAAAACGATCATCACAAAAAAAGCCTTTGAATCATGAAGATTTAGCACCTGTGTTCTCCTTGTCCGTTCTTGAGACTTATCTATACCGGATTATCGTCGAATCGGCTGGGAAATTCAAGGGAATACTTGCATCTGATTTCACAACTTCCGCTGTCGAGGGGCTTGCCGTTCCATCCGATTGCCGCCAATTCCCGTTCGCCGATGACGCGGTTGGCAACTGCCCCTTGATGGACTGGCGACGATGGAGTAGGTTATATGGGTTTCAAGGCCTCGGCTTGGTGCTTGAATCGCGATATATTTAATACGTGATGATAATAGGAGACTTCTTGTGAATCGAAAGAAACTGACACTCGCCATAATCGTCTTGTGGTTGACCGGCTCTGTCTGGGCCGCCACCAGCATTACCTCCGACGGCAACGAAACCAGCAAACTGCTCGTTCACGTCGAGCAGGGGAGGGACCGGATCGCCCCGGAGATCTACGGACATTTTGCCGAACACCTGGGCCGCTGCGTATACGAGGGTTTCTGGGTGGGCGAAGATTCGGACATTCCCAACGTCCGCGGCATTCGCAAGGACGTGGTCGAGGCGCTCAAGAAAATCCAGGTCCCCGTACTCCGCTGGCCCGGCGGGTGCTTTGCCGACGAATACCATTGGAAGGAAGGCATTGGTCCCCGTAGCAAGCGCGGCAGGATGATCAATACCCACTGGGGCCGTGTGATCGACGATAATTCATTCGGTACGCATGAGTTTCTGGACCTCTGTGAAATGCTCGACTGCGAGGCCTACATCGCGGGTAACGTAGGCTCTGGTACGGTTGAGGAGATGCAGGACTGGGTCGAGTACATGACCAGTGACAGCGACGGTGACATGGCCCGGCTGCGCCGTCAAAACGGGCGCGAGAAACCATGGCGCCTGCGCTATTTCGGCGTGGGAAATGAGAACTGGGGCTGTGGCGGCAACATGACTGCCGAGTATTACGCGGACTTGTACCGCCGCTTCCAGACCTATGTGCGCAACTACTCGGGCAACCGAATTGTAAAGGTGGCATGCGGCCCCGGCGGGACGGATCTGCGTTGGACCGAGGTGGTTATGGAAAAGGCAGCGCGATACATGAACGCCGTCACGCTGCACTACTATGTGCGCGGCAGCGGCAACTGGACCGACAAGGGAAGTGCTACAGAATTCGATGAGAAGGAATGGTTTGCCCTGATGAAGAATACGCTGGGCGCCGACGAAACAATCGCCAAGAACATTGAGATCATGGACCGATTTGACCGGCGCAAGAGGATTGATCTGTTTGTGGATGAGTGGGGCACCTGGTGGGATGCCGAACCCGGTACGGATCCGGGATTTCTGTACCAACAGAATACCCTGCGGGATGCGGTCTCGGCCGGAATTTTTCTAAATGTGTTCAATAAGTATTGTCACCGCGTCAAGATGGCCAATATCGCCCAGACCAACAATGTGCTCCAGGCCATGATTCTGACCCGGGGCAAAGAGATGATTGTCACACCGACCTATCACGTGTTTGAGATGTTCAAGGTACATCAAGGCGCCACGCTATTGCCGAGTGAGCTGGTGTGCCATGGGTACGGGGCCCGGAATCAACAGATTCCCGAATTGGTCGCATCGGCTTCCAGGGACGCCGGAGGGACGGTGCACATCTCGATCTGCAACCTCAATCCCAACAGCGATTCGCAGTTGGAGTGTTTGCTTGAGGGACTTTCTCCACAGAGGGTCTCCGGTCGGGTCCTGACGGCCGAGAAGATGACGGCTCATAACACCTTTAAGAATCCCGATGTGGTCATGCCGACACGATTGAACGGCTCGACAGTGGACGGGGACCTCATCACTGTCACGATCCCCGCCAAATCTGTCGTCGTCCTTGCTATCAAATAATCAGGAGACTGATCCACGATAAGGGAGCCAATTTCATCAGGTTCCCGGCTCCGGTTCTCTTGGTCCGGCTATTTTGCCCGATAAGGTTACAAAGACAAAACGGGCAAAACTATGGTCGATCGCTGCGGTTTTCTGCAAATGCTGCAATAAATCCGATGTTGGAATCGTCTCTATGTTTGAAGCCAAGTGTGCTGGACGTACAACAATCATTTTTTTTAGGAGATTGCCATGACAAGAACGGAGTTATCGAAGGCTGTGATTGTGGGTTGTGTGATTCTGATCGGTGCGGGTAGCGTGTTCGCGCAGGATTGGCCACAGTGGCGCGGGGCCAATCGCGATGGGACAGCGAACGGATTTGACGCACCGGGGCAATGGCCGGCCGAGTTGACGCAGAAGTGGAGAGTCACGGTGGGTTTTGGCGATTCGACGCCTGCCCTGGTCGGCGACAAGCTGTATGTTTCCGCCCGACAAGGTGATGAGGAAGTTACTCTTTGCCTGAATGCGGCGAATGGAAAAGAGCTTTGGAAGGACAAATACACGGCGCAGGCCGTGTCCGGAGCGGCATCCCGGCACCCGGGGCCCAGAAGTTCACCCGCCGTGGCGGATGGAAAGGTCGTTACATTGGGCGTGGGCGGAGTCGTTTCCTGTCTGGACGCCGCCACCGGCAAGCTTATTTGGCAAAAAGACCCATTCCCAAAGGTTGTGCCCAGGTTCTTCGCATCCTTTTCGCCGATCATCGTTGACCGAATGGCCATCGCTCATCTTGGCGGACAGGGCAATGGTGCAATCATCGCCTACGACCTGGCCACCGGCGATGAGAAGTGGCGATGGGCCGGTGAAGGTCCGGACTACGGCTCGCCCGTTTTGCTTACGGTCGAGGGGACCAAGCAGATCGCAACTCCCACCGAGAAGAGCATTGTAGGGATTAGCGTAGCCGACGGCAAACTCCTGTGGCAATTTCCTTCGCCGCTCGGGAGGATGGCGTACAATGCCGCCACGCCGATAGTCGATGGTCAAACGGTGATCTACGCTGCGAAGGGTCGCGGCACAAAGGCCATCAAGATCGAAAAGCAGGGAAACAGTTTCGCTGTGAAAGAGCTGTGGAGCAACCCTGATCTCGCCACGCAGTTCAACACACCGGTGCTCAAGGGCGGCCTGCTCTTCGGGCTCTCCGACGGCAACAAGCTCTTTTGCATCAACGCCCAGACGGGCGAGACAGCCTGGACCGATGCAACTGCACGCGGCAAAAGTGGTTTCGGGGCCATAGTTGGCGCCGGCTCTTGTCTGATCGCCCTGACCAACGATTCTCAATTGACCGTCTTCAAGCCCGACGGCAAGGCGTACAGCGAGATCAAAAGTTACAAGGTGGCCGAGACGGAGATCTATGCCCATCCGGTAATCGCGGGTAGCCGCATCTTCATCAAGGACCAGGAGACACTTACGCTGTGGGCGATTTAATGATTGAGCCAGACTTAGACAGGAAATGATGGGTGTCATTGCGAGGCCCGCTTCGCAATGGCACCCAGGCAGTTTGGGTGTTACTGACCGAGGAGAAGTGGGAGCAAGCGGGTCGACTTCGTCTGCTGCGTGCCCTTCATGAGCAAGCTATGTTCAGGTTCTTTGCTGCGGCGGTCTCATTCGGACGACAAACCACGGCAGTTGTCGGAGCGGCCTTTAGCTTTTCCGGCTCGTTCTCGGCCTGCTCGGCAATTTCTATCATCGCATCGATAAAGCTGTCGAGTGTCTCTTTGCTTTCGGTCTCGGTGGGCTCGATCATCATTGCCTCGGCGATAATCGTCGGGAAATAAACGGTCGGGGGATGGAAGCCTTTGTCTATGAGGGCCTTTGCAATATCTACCGCGCGAATTCCATTTTGTGCCATGCGCTGCGATATGGTGAAAACACATTCGTGCTTGCAAAGCCTGTCAAAGGCAGGTCTGTAATGGCCCTTGAGCTTCTCTTTCACGTAATTAGCATTTAGAACGGCATTTTCCGCCACTCGGCGGAGACCTTCCTTGCCGAGCATCAGGATGTAGACATAAGCTTTCAGGACGACGCCGAAGTTGCCATAGAACGGCGCAATATAGCCAATGGATTTGGGGCGGTCGTATTGCAGCGCGTATGTGCCGTCGTCACGTTTTGTCACGACGGACACGGGCAAAAACGGCACCAGCTTCTTCTTAACACCCACCGGGCCTGCTCCCGGTCCGCCTCCGCCGTGCGGTGTGGCGAAGGTCTTGTGCAGGTTCAGATGTAAGATGTCGAAACCGAAGTCACCGGGCCGAGCCTTGCCGACTATCGCATTTAGATTGGCCCCGTCGTAGTAAGCTAATCCATCTACGCTGTGGATCAGATCGCAGATATCCTTAACATGCGGATTGAACAGGCCCAGTGTGTTCGGGCAGGTCAGCATTAGCCCGGCCACCTCATCGTTTAGATGTTGCTTGATCGTTTCGATATCCATGACACCATTTTCGTTGCTGGGTATCGAGACAACTCTGTAGCCGGCGATTGCAGCGCTGGCGGGATTCGTCCCGTGAGCGCTGTCGGGAATAAGAACAGTCGTTTTCTTATTGCCTTGCTCCCGATGGTAAGCCGCCATAATCATCATGCCGGTCAGCTCTCCGTGCGCTCCGGCCAGAGGCTGGGTGGTAAATCTCGCCATGCCGGTTATCTCGCGAAGCAGCAGATCGATCTCGTGGAGGACGCGCAGTGCGCCCTGGGTGAGCATTCCGCCCATCCTCAACTGAGGCAGCAAGGGATGCAAGTCGGCAAAGCCGGGATAGGACGCAATATGCTCGGCAACTTTGGGATTGTATTTCATTGTGCATGAGCCGAGCGGGTAGAAATTATTGTCAACGCCGAAATTTCGACGAGACAGCTCAGTGAAATGCCGTACCACGTCAAGCTCACTGAGTTCCGGCAGATTCGCAGGCTCTTGTCGCAGCAGGTCAGTTCTTATGCTTATTCTCGGCACATCAGTTGGAGCTGTTCGAACCCCTCTGCGGCCCGCAGCGCTCTTTTCAAATATGAGTTTCATAGAACACTCTCCAGGGCTTCGGCCAACATGCCAATTTCTTGTTTGGTTCTCTTCTCGGTAACGCAGATCAAAATAGAATTCTCCATACCTTCGTAATATCTGCCTAAAGGGAAACCTGCGGCAAAACGCTTCTCGATCAACTTGGCAATCACATCTGCCGCCTCGCACGGCAGGTCCAGCACAAATTCGTTGAAGAACCATTTTCCCCTGAAATGCGGTTCTACGCCCGGTATTGCCGTCAGTCGCCTGTATGCATAGTTTGCCTTGTCGGCGCAGAGTTGTGCCGTTTCCTTGAGGCCCTCTTTGCCGAGCAGCGAGAGATAGACAAGTGCAGTCAGCGCACACAGAGCTTCGTTCGAGCAGATGTTCGAAGTCGCTTTGTCTCTGCGTATGTGCTGTTCGCGCGCCTGGAGCGTAAGGACGTACGCCTTGCGACCGGAGGCGTCGAGAGTTTCACCCGCGATACGCCCCGGCATCTTTCGAACGTATTGTTTTGCCGACGCCATAAAACCCAGATAAGGTCCGCCAAACGACATCGGTATGCCCAGGCTTTGCCCTTCGCCTGTTACTATATCGGCCCCCATCGCCGCCGGCGTCTTCAGTATCCCCAGCGAAACGGGATAGGACGAGACAATCAGCAGGCTCCCCTTGTCGTGTGCAGCATCGGCAATGTCGCTGAACTCGTCGATGCACCCGAAAAAATTAGGGTTCTGCACAATAACCGCGGCAGTCTTGTCATCGATCATCTGCAATATCTGGTTGCGGTTGGTCAGGCCGTCTTGACAGTGCGTCTGATCAAGCTCAATCTTGAGATTCTGCGTATACGACTGGATCATTACGCGGTAGATCGGGTTGACACTGTCATCGACAATCACTTTGTTTCTACCCGTAATGCGCAGAGCCATCATCATTGCTTCATAGAGAGCAGTCCCGCCGTCGTATAGCGAGGCGTTCGCCACCTCCATTTCCGTCAGCCGACAGATCATCGACTGGTATTCATAAATTGCCTGCAAGACCCCCTGCGACAGTTCAGGCTGATAAGGTGTGTACGCAGTATAGAATTCGCTGCGTGAAACAATAGCGTCAACCGCGGCGGGGATGAAATGATCGTAGAAGCCGCCGCCCAGAAAACAGGTCAGATGTGTGGCGTTCTTCTGAGCCAGCTCCATTAGTCTTCCCTGAGTTTCCTGTTCGCTCAAACCTCGCGGCAAGTCAAACGCCTCGGTCTTGAGCTGACTGGGAATGTCGTCGAAAAGCTCATCCATCGAAAGCCCGATCTCTGCGAGCATCTGCTCTCGCTGCGCAGGTGTGTTTGATATGAAAGGCATCTATCGCACTCCTGACAAAACTTGTCAATTGATCTTGAAGCCGTACCCAGATAAACTCGGGGTGCGGCTCTAAAGCCCGGCTAAATACTCTTCGTATTGCTTTGAATCCATCAGGCTCTCGACGGATTTGACGTCAGTGATCTGCAATCTGCAGATCCAGCCCGCGTTGTAGCAATCCTGATTGATCAGTTCCGGCTGCGCCTCAAGCTCGTCGTTCGCTTCGATCACCTTGCCGGCCACCGGGGCGTAGATATCGTTTGCTGCTTTGGTGCTTTCCACGACAGCCAGCTCATCGTCTCCGGCGCATTGTTTGCCAACATCGGGCAGCTCCACGAATACGAGTTCGCCCAACATCTGCTGGGCATAATCCGTGATCCCAATTGTTGCGACGTCCGCGTCAATCCGTGCCCACTCGTGGTCTTTTGTGTAGAGTAATCCCTCGATGACCATAATGTTATCTCCGATTAGAATTTGGCAAATCGACCCACGACCTTGCCTGTGAGGTCCGGCTCCAGAAGCTCTCCCTTTTCAATACTCTGTTTCCTGCCTTGCTGGATCTGACTGCGGCTTCTTGCCGAATAGTACAGCCCGACCGCGTCGTTCTCTTCCATGGATTCTCTGTCGGCATAAACCAGGGCAATTTGTCTTTCCCCTATTCTTGCACAGCTCAACACCCAACCGATACTCCGGCGGTTTTTGTCCAGCACGCCATCGTTTTGTCGAACAGGTCGGATACCCTTTGCTGCCGGCAGTTCGATCCTGGCAACCTTCATATCATATTCTCTGGATATCTGTTCCATAGCCGTCTTGCCGATAAAGAACTCTTTTTCCAGCTTGACGGCCCAGCCGCAGCCGGCCTCGAATGGCGAAATGCCAAACTCGCCTGCAAGTTCATGTCCGTAAAGCGGAAGGCCCGCCTCTATTCTCAGGCTGTCGCGCGAACCCAGGCCGCACGGCAGCAGCCCCAGCGGCCTTCCCGCCTGGAGAATCGCTTCCCACAGTCGCGACGCCTTATCGGGGTGCACAAACAATTCAAATCCCCTTTTGGCCCCTGTGTAGCCGGTGTGTGACACCAGGCATCCAATGCCCTCGATATCCGTCTCCATGAACTCAAACGGTCGCAAATTGGCAACCTGCAACCGGGCCTCTTTGTCCCGGATCAAGACAGAAAGCACGTCCGGCGATTTGGGGCCTTGCAGGGCGATGTCTACCCTGCAATCGTCCCTGCAATCGGTACCGCGTAAATCCCGCACTCGGGGCGTGGTGGATACTTTCCTGCCGGCGTCTTCCGGATCGATGCAGATCTCGTCTTTGAGCAGAGCATTGATCCAATTCTTGATCCTGGCATTATTCGCCGCATTGACTACAACGAAAAACTCGTCCCGATCCTTGCGATAGACTATGACGTCATCAAGGACACCTCCGGATGTATCCAAAATGAAAGAATACTGTGCGCGCCCGGGTTTGAGATTCGTGATGCTATTGGTGGTTAGCAAGTCTATGAACTCGCCAGCACCAGCTCCGGAGATCTCCAATATGCCCATGTGGGTACAATCAAAGACCCCGGCCGCTTCTCGTACCGCGTTGTGCTCGGCGGCAATAGACGAATACCACAGCGGCATGAGATATCCGGCGAACGAGACGATATGGGATTTGTCGGTCAGCCCGATATGCTGATCGTAAAGAGCAGTTTGCTCGGGAGCCTTCTCGGCTCTACTCGACTGCGACTTGTCGGCATCGTTCTGCAACACTAACCGGCCCTCTTTGTTAGACTTCGACGAACATACGCTGGTTTCGCAACCATAACTATGTCCCTCTGTCCATTTACCTGAGAGAATTATCCCTTCGGTACCTGCAGTCTCTGCAGTTTCTCCAGAGAGCCGTCCGGCCAGGATCCTTTTGCCTGAGAGTTTCCCTGCCGCCCTTTCAGGCTACAGGTTTCACCTTCGGCGCCCCAAGCTCGGGGACTCTCTCCTGGCCATCATCCATGGTCTTTCGCAGAATATAGCACCCAAAGATCAGTTGTCAAGCCCTCCGGCCCGGGAAATACAACGCTGCTCCCATGACGCGAAGCCTTAAGAATAGCATTTCTTGTGCATTCGGTACCCACTCATTCTTCAGGAGAGCTCAATAATCAATAATCAATTGCATGGGCCACAGACGCCGTCCTGAGCGAAGTCGAAGGAAAGCCAGAGAGGCAGAGAAATAATATTGTCATCTCTGCGAAAGCAGAGACAATAGTCAATAGTAAATCGCAAATAGTCAATGACAAGGGCCACAGAGAGCCAGAGAAATAATCATTAATCAATAATCAATTTCTTGGGCCACAAAGGCACAGAGGCACAAAGAAGTACTTGACGCTCTATGTTTGTACTATCGAACTCGTCGCAATTGTCTGATATGCTTCCTCGCCTCCTGAATATACTCAGCCGACAGTTCTATACCTATATAGTCCCTGGCCAACAGCGTGGCGGCAATCGCAGTTGTCCCAATACCCATAAATGGATCTAGAACCACATTACCTTGTCTAGTGAATAGCTTTATGAACCAGGATGGGAGTTCAAGGGGAAAAGGGGCACTGTGGTTACGATTGGAGCACTCGGTGGCGAAATTTATTACTGTAGTTGGCTCGATATAGTGTTCTTTCTCAAAATCCAGGACATTATGCGGGTAGACCTTTGTTTTGGTTAGCCAGTTAGCAACGTTCCTGCCAAATCGGCTGTTTGTTCTTGAAACAGTCCTGATGAAGTCTTTCTCGGTCATGGATCGAAATCGCTTTTTGGACCATTCCCCAATTGGTACTTTAACTGCATCCTGATACATCTGGAAACTTCTCTGTTTAGTAAAATGAAGACACCTCTCCCAATTGTCACGGAATCGGTTCGGCCACTTGCCTGGATATGAATTCTTTTTGTACCAACAGTACTCCTCCGTCCATAACCAACCGCGTTCTTTAAGGGCCAAAATCAGCTGTATGACGTATGTTTGGCGTTCACCTTTGTGTGCGTTTTCCTTGATATTAAGGATGAAAGAACCTTTCGGCTTGAGTATTCTGTAAAGATGATCAGAGATGGGTAGAAACCAGTCCACGTATTTGTCAGGTCGAACGCCTCCATAAGAGCTTTTTCTTCTGTCCGAATACGGGGGCGACGTGACAATCAAATCGATGCTGTTGTTTGGAAATAGTGACTCATTCGCCAATCGCCTGACGCAGTTCCCCTTGAATATTACGTTCCGTCGCATAGCTTTCAACAGTTATTAAAACAGCAAGTGTTACCTTTCAAATTTGATTGATCCAACAAGTCTTTACAGGTTGCGTTTCATTTAGGAGCTTCTGATTGCGAAAAAGAGAGTGTTTCATAAGAACAAGTCCACTCATTTCTGTTTCTAAAGACAGCCTTGTAGGGATCTTTCACTACTTTAAGCCGTTCAATGTTGAATTTATCAATTCCAACAACTGGTAACAAATACAAATGATACCTCTGACCATGAAGTTTAGATTTCTCTATTTCGTTCCTTGTCCAGTGAAATCTGTAACACCAGAAAGAGACTGCTTTGACTTCTATAAGCCTAGGTACGACATTTCCGTTCTCGTCAAGTTTATCCTCAAAACTCCTAATGTCATAACCAGCGGTTACATCGGAAACAGAAGTATGTTCAATTCTGTCAACTATACCCGGTAATTCCGATAGCCTTCTCCTTTCGTATTCAAGAATCGCTTTTTCTGCGGTCTTACCTATTTGCTCCTTCCTTTCAAGAATCTGGGCAAAATCTTCTGAAGATAACTCACGTTTTTGCTGCAATTCACTACAAATAAGCGGATATTCGGCCACGACAGTATATCGGTTTTCCTCTGGATCTACATGCAAGAATTCAAGGTCGATGAGGAAATTTCTAAGTCCGCTGTACTTGAGCCTCTCGTGAACGGTTGGCGTAAACTCCTGCCGGTCGCCTGTCCAACAAAAATTGGACAAGAAATCAACCAGATATCCAGTGTAAGGTGTAGCTCTGTTGAGGAAGGAGCTTAGAATAAACTCTCGGACAAGTTGTGCAGGCCTTTGTGTATTTCGGAAATTACCTAAGAATTCTCTATAGTTGCCCCTGAGTATAATTTGGCCTGCACGTTCTTCGACCAGATTCAGGTCCTGCAAGAATTCGAATGTTTCCTGAAAATGTGTGGCGTTCCTGAGATACTTGCTTTCTATGAGTTCCCTCTTAAGGAGAGTCGATTCGCTTAGCACTTCCGAAAGAGTTGATATTTGCCGTACAGAGATTTTGTCGAACGCTGACATTATTTATCGCTGAAAAGCCTTTCAAACGCTTGAAGGTCCCCCTCTTCTTCAAACATATCAAGTGAATATATGCCGTAGTCATCTTCTATCGATTCGTACATCTTGTGGGCCTTCCTGTCAAGATTGATCTTAACATCCTGGTCAATGCTGTTCTCGTATTGTAGAAAGTAGTAGTTTGCCTGTTTCTCTTCTGATCCTCCCACTCTATGGATCCTGTCCAGCGATTGGAGATACTGAGCACAGTTGTAGGAGAGGTCGTAGTATATTGAATGATAACATGTTTTGTGGAGCGAGATCGACTCGGCACACGCAGCGGGATTAGCGACAAGAATATCAAGTCCGCTTTGAGCATCGACAAATTCGTCCCGAATTTCTTCTCTGGTTTCTTCCTCCTGGATAGAGGTCTGTTCAATTGGCGTTTGCCCATAGATCAACTTGCAATAGAACCCGACTTGGGTCAAAGATTGCCTTATAAGCTCAAGTGTATCTATGAAATTTGCCCAGACAACAACTTTCAGGTTCTGTTGTTGCATTTTGTCAATGAAACTTTTCAGGAAGTCAAGCTTCGCCGGTATCTCCAGGTTGTCATAGTCGCAAATTATTTGGCTCAGGTCTGACTTATCCTCAACTAGCTCCTCCCTGTAACCTTCCACTGCCTTGACTAGTAGTCCGACGTAAGAGACACATTGTCTCAGTCTGATGATTCTCCCGCGTCTTAGTTTCCGAACAATATCGATGTTTTTCAAATAGTCTTGCTTGGAGTAGTTTCTAATCCTATTCTCAATAGCGTCATAGATTCTCTTCTCATACTCATTCATCGGTAGGACAAATGGAGGATGAAATACTGGAGCTAGCAATCCAAGATCACGTTTCCTGACACGGTAGAATAAAGGTCCAATCGCGTTATCCAATATCTCTTTTGCTGAGGTCGAATCATCATGCTCCTCGCTGATATGAAGTCTTATCTTGGTGTCTGAATCAATTACTTCCCCAGCAGGCCATAAGAAGTCAAACAGGTTAAACACGTCCGTATAACTTCTCGGCATCGGTGTGCCTGTGAGTACACACCTGTATTTAGCGTGTTCAGCAATGGCAAGAACTGCATTTGCCCAGTTGCCATCAATACGTTTCACATAGTGGGCTTCATCTATGACTAGAAACGCTTTTGCCCCACGTCGCCCCAAAAAAGTCATCGCTTCATCTTGGTCCCGCAGAAGCGTTTGAAAGCTAGTGAGGTACAGCTCCGCATTTTCAGAGAGCGGACCAAAATACTCTGATTTTCTTTGAACCTGATTTCCCCCTGCGAGAATTCTGAAACTTGGTTTCCTGCCGAGTGTAAGTTCAAACTCAGTTCTCCAAGGCCCAAAACATGACGCTGGACCCACTACGAACAGTAAGTTGACTTGACCTTCGAGCCGGAGCTTTTCATACACAGTCAGAATAGCCGCAGTTTTGCCGCTCCCTGGAACAGAGAAATTAGCCCCACTCTTCATTATATAGAGATGAAAGGCTGCCTTCAATTGGTGTTGTTTGAGTTTCCTCGGGACATTTCTATCGACAAATGAGCAGAAATCCTTGAATTCTCCTCTATCGAAATCCCCATCCTTGAATTTCTTGCCCGCCGCCTTTACTTGTCTAAAACTGTCAAATCTTTCATACATTTCCGACACGCATCTTTTGCATGATGGTGATACTGAATACTGGATCTTCTCAGCATCTAAGTACTTGAGGAGTTTCAACAATGGGACTCCAGGGTCATCAACGTCAAGAGCAAGCAACTTGCCATCGTGTCTCCTTGCAAAACCCCAGTACTTAATCTGGTTGATCTGGTCAGCTCTCAGCTTTACGCCGTCGAGATCTATGGTTATGGTATCATTGGAAGTATCAATCAACATCTGTGCCACTATTTTCTATGTTTCTGTTTGAATTTGTCATGGTCTTTCTTATATCGGTAAAATTCCCTTCCTATCTCCTTAGCCCTTGTCTTAATCTGTTCCGCTAGTTTCATTACCTTCGGCAACTCGGAAATTCTGACAGAATCTGCTCTCATGTCCTCGTGATTTAGTTTCTTCAGAGCCGCTTCCAATAAATTCATAGGTGTTTCTTGCTCTTTCTTATACTCAAACTGGTCAACGGCTTTCTTCAGTTGTCGATTAATTGTCGCAGCATGTTTTTGTCCCCACATGGTGTCTATCGTTCGCAAGCTGTAGGGCGTCCCTTTTTCATCGAACGTATCCTCTCTTGGTGATCCGAGTTCGATCGTTCCAAGTTTCAGCAGCTCTTTCTTAGAATCCTGCTTCTTGAGCCATTTTGGCATCTGTCTCATAACTTCATGTACCTTTGTTATCCCCGGCAATCCCTGAATGCGTCTCAGCCTTATAATCTTAAAAGCAACGTCCTCGATTTTGCCAACGTCGTTTTCCTCGATCCCGAGCTTTATCCGCTTTCTCTGATCAGCAAGTTGACTGTATATACTTTTATAGTAATCGAGAAATGCTTGCCACCGCCCCTCGGGATCACCTAAACCCCTTGAAATGGTTCCATAAAGCCCTTCTCTTTCAAGATTGCTCAAATATCTGTCAACACAATCCAAAGGATACAGGAACTCGTTCTTGAACTTCTGTACTGCTTTGTTGAACTCCTTGTCGGCAAGTCCAGCATAGATAGGATCATCGCGCAGCTGTTCCTCCAAACTCATACCCAACTCCATTTTGCGTCTCATTGACAGCGCCCTGTCAAATGCATAATATTCGGCCTTACCTTCACTCTGGAGTTGATAACGGTTCTCAATCTCCTCAATCTCCCGAAGAGTAGGGGGTCCTCCCTCGTCATTTCTGCCGGGAAGGATGACAACTTTCATGCTCTTGAATCGCTCATCGCCAGGATTCTCTTGGGCTAGCATTTCCGTCACCATCTTCCTACGGTTTCCGTTAATGAGAAAACCATCGCAGGTGATGATTGCCGGCTCCCTTTGTCCCTCATGCTTAATAGAGCGTTTTAGTTCCTCAGTTTTTTCCTTGTCTTTCTCTTCGAGAAAACCTCTTATTTTCTGTTGGGTCTCTTCGCTCGTTTCATCCAGTATACCGCGACCCCTTTCATAGTTCAAAACGTCAGATGAGATCCGGCCATTGTCTTTTCTATAACGTAACAGTCCAATGGGAACATAATGTATGTCCCTCTCTATGCCGTGTCCCCGTTCGTCCCTGAAGTCTATTACAGCCTTAGTAGGAGGCCGTCCTTGCCTTTTCGTTTTTGCTATTTCCTTCGCGAAATCATCAATTATCTCCCGCGTTTTAGGTCTTGTTAGCTTACTCATGCTAATCTCCTATCCGAATGTTCGGCTTTACTCTGGCTTGCATTGCATTGTTACAAGCCATTTCATCACCATGTCGCCATTCCCTGGACGATCTCCACAAGATGCTAGCCTGTCAGACAATCAAGTTTAACATCCCACGGACAGAAAAACGACCAAATTCTTGATTTTCGCGGATACCGTACTCGTTTGCTTCAATGCTATTTTTAGACGGCTTGTTATTCTTTCGCCGGCGGGGTATAATCTCGGGGTGGTTTTTGGTCAGAGTGGTTTACTGTCTTTTTGTTTTGGAAAAGAGGCGATTCTATGGGACAAACAACAGGTAGAGGCTTAAGTCGGCGACGTTAAAGGCAATCGGCGCAAACTTGCCCAGGATACGGTCAACCGGCATTACGAGAAAAACTGGGGACCGCCACCAATTTATGGTCACAGAAACCGGTGACTGTCCCTAATAATAATGTCCACTGAATTCCGAAGGGACAGCCATACGCTTCCACGCGTGAGCGCAAAAAATGCCACTTTTCTCTTGTTTCTGGCGGGCAAGGTCCACTATGATACTCTGCGATGAAGCGTTGGCTAAATCGTTTGAGGCCTGAGATGGATAGAAAAGGTGCCTGACACGTCTAAATTCTTGAGAGGCAACATTATGCTCCACACGATGGTGAAAGAAAACAGCACCGTACAGCGACAAACGACCATGGCTGGACCAAATGGATGTCTTGAAGTATTCCACTGGACTACTTGTGATGAAGGATCGCCGGTGGCAGTGCTCCCAAATGGTTATGGTATGCTGCGCTACGCACATACGGTTTGCCTCAGCCTAGCCACCATTGGAGCTTGTCCCGTTGCACTTAATTTCTCGGGACAGGGACGAAGTGAAGGCAGCTTGAGCCTCAGTTCCATGACGGCTGATACCCGTGCGTTTTTGGATAGAGTCATCTCCGATACACGAGGCAGTCCTATTACCATTCTGGCACACTGTACGGCAATGTTACCGCTGATCGAATTGAATAGGCGCGGTTACAACTGGTCCGGGGTAAAACAGATCATTCTATACGGTTACCTGGCCAATCCAGTAGGCCACTTTGAACGATTTCTGCGCAAGGGCCGCCGATATGGAGTGCGGATCAATCAAAGCCGTGAACAACTACCATCGTTTCCTCCTAGTGAATATGCTGCACTTCCATGCGAACTGATTGTCGTTCATCCGCGCATTCCAAATAACCTGTATCGTGCGAGTATTGAAGATGTCCTGGATCTCGTGAGAATTGCCCACCCGCGCTCGTTCTATCTACCGGATTTTGGGTACGCGATCTCTGATCATCCGCAGAAGTCAAAAGTTGACCTCATAGTCACGTCATTCATTGCCCCCTATCTGGGTGCAGAAGTATCGGTAAACCTTCTCGAGAGTTCGCTGAGTCAAATACTCAGTTCTGCATAAGGACATATATGGAGAAAAAGCGAGACGAAAAGTCCTCAAAAGATAAACTTGAGAGAACCGTTGTACTTGTCATACGGTGCATTCTCTTTCCCTTGGCAGCTGTTGCGGGATTTAGCTTTGGCGGTGGGCATTTAAATATAGGCTCATATTTTGCTATTGCTTGGATAGTGTTAGGATATATCCTTTACGGCATCATTATTTCTTGGGGGGATAAACTAGACCTACCCATGAGGATAATTGCCGATGCTATCGTGAAATCAGTTATTATTGGTAGTCTTCTTTTTACAGTCCTCGGCTTTGGTGGCTTTTATAAAATCAAAGGTCTCATGTTTAGTCTTTTGATTGCTCCGTTCCTGCTCTTTATATTGCATACAATATTCAATCGATCGGAAAAACGCGAAAGATTACCTTCGTATTATGATTACATCGTTCTATCTACAATCGTTGCTTGGGCAGTCGAAGCGATGATTTATGTCCTTGCAGAAGGGAAATCCTACAATTTAGGAGACTTAGGAAACCACGGAGTGTCATTAACAGTGGCGGGATTCTTCTGGATGGTTGCTATTGCTTTCTTGGGAGCTCATGGTGGCACAAGTCTTTATCAGGAAGTTCGTACTATAGTACGTGGTCATGTCGAAAAGACAACTCTCGAAGAACTCAAAAAGAATCTGCCGATAGAAATACAAAATGGGTACATTTCAGTACTTAGGTGCTACCACTCAACATCATTGCTCTTTGGCTTCTGGCTCGATCCACTGGCGAAAAAAGAAGATAAAATCAATGTCCTGACCTATGCGTTGAGGAAGGCCAATGTACCGGTCACAGTGGAATTAGTTGGGCCATCTCCAATAGTGCTTGACTTTTTGATTATCTCCAGATTACATGCGTTGATGCTTAATGCTTTAGACAAGAATGGAAAATTAAAATCTTCCCCAGGCAAAAAATGGTGTTCATTCCTTAATGCCATTTATGAGGACAATAAACAAAAAAAAATTGTAGTTGGTCCTGTTCTATCCACACAGTTATTAAGTAAACCAACATCGGATAATTGGTGGTACATGCTTGACATATTACGGTGGTATCTCCTGAACTCATATTATTCGCTACTTATGAAATACTATAGAGACCTCCCGGAGAAACTCAACTTTAAGGTTGTGGAATGCACCAGATATGACCCTGTGATCCGTGAAGCGTTGACGGACGCTGTCGAGCAGCCCGAAGATGTTGTATTTGAGAACTGTTCGGTCACCTCTGGTGGACCATCGCCGATATTGCACGTTAAAGGGCTTGGTCAGTGGAAAGCGAAAAGAACGTGTCTTGTGAACGCGATTGACGCGATGGACCGCCTCTTCTTCCCTGAATATGCTTTCGCCATTCTGAGTCCAAAGCCCGTTCATATACAGACTGGAACGTATTCGAAGTCTCTCCTTTGCCACAATGTCTTAAACACGCTCGCATTTTCATGCTTGCGATCCCAGCCCACGTCTATCTTACGTCTCATGCATAATGATCTCTTGGTTCACTATGAAGAGGCATTCAACCCCGAGTGGAAACCGAGAAGAGCTGCACTGACAAATAGTCCTGAACGTATGAATCCTGTATATCTTAATCTTGAGAAATGTCGTAATCGGTGGTCGGCGCTATCGAAGTTTGCTTTGACGAAGTTCAAAGAAGCGATCAATTATGCCGAGGAGAATACATCTGAAAGTCAAGGATGATAAGAAGTGTTACTCAATGGATTTGACATTTTAATAATTGTCATCTATGCCGTAATCGTCCTGATTGTTGGCATATGGCCTACTCGACTCAACCGAGCAGGTTCTTTTCTCATCTCAGATCGTCAGCTCGGGGGAGCAACAAGCGGATTGACAATTGCCGCCAGCAAAATTGGCGCTGGTGCAATTGTCACGTATGCGGCTCTAATCTTCACATATGGAGCTCAAGCACTATGGATGTATATAGGGTATATCTTGGGGTACGTTGTGTTTTACTTCTTTGCAACACGTTTGCATAGGGAGTCACGTAAAGCCGAGTATTATACCATTGCAGATTATTTTCGTGTTCATTCGGGAAATGGGGCAGCAATAATCGTTGGCCTCCTCACGACTGTATCGCTCTTCGGATGGGTGCTGACAAATTTCATCGCGGGTGGCAAGCTTCTCGCTCTTGCAACAGGACTCCCTCTGGCCGTTACAATGTGCTTCATGGCTGCCGTAATTCTTGCCTATCTGCTGGTTGCCGGATTCAATGCTGTCGTTCGGACAGATGTGATTCAGTATGTATCACTTATCGTCGTATTGTTGATCTTGGCCTGTGTCGCGACCTTTACAGAAGTCAGTGAGTCTGACGTCACATTCGAGGCAATGCCTGTTGGTCAGATCATCGGTCTGTTTGTGCTAGGGTTGTTCTTTCCGATGGGTTCCGCAGAACTATGGCAGCGAGTATATGCCACTCGCGATCCCAAGTCTCTGCGCCGTGCAATTGTCTTTGCGTCCGCCTCTTTTGTGATCTTGGCTGGTGCGCTCTCGGTCATTTTCTTAAAGCTGGCGCAACTAGGAACACCAGATCAAGATATCGACAAGGAAATCGCAGTGTTTAGGGTGGTAGGAGATCGGCTTGGCTCAGGTCTCGCAGGTATATGGGTGATCGCCCTCCTGTCTGCAATTGCTTCGTCGGCAGACACTTTTGTCTTTACTACAAGTGCTTCAGTTGTCGTTGACGTCGCAGAGCGATTTCTGGGTAGAATGAAAGATAGACGCGTGTACAGAATCAGAGTGGGTCTGATCATTTCTAGCGTTATAGGGATCACTCTAGCTCTCATTATTGGAGATGTTATCAACGTCACATTCCTGTTTGCCGGGATGACGATGGGGCTCGGAGCGGTCGCAATGGTAGTGTGGCTGTATCCCGCTCTACCCTCATGGGTGATCATATCCGCATGCACGTTCGGCAATGTTGCATCCCTGATCCATGCGCTATTTAAAGGGATATCGGTCACAACAGCAGTCATCAACTTGGGTTCGTGCTTCATAATCACTGGCGTTTGCGCTGCGTTTATTGCTGGCACTGCGAAGATAAGGCGCGTGTAGCCTGTACCCTCGGGGTATCTGGGGCCACCTTACTAATCTCTGCTTGTTCTTCGGCTTTCGAGCAGTGGTGCCATGGCTCCATAGCATCAGCATGGGCTAACGCCCATGGTCTTACGCCTGGATTCCTGCTTGCGCAGGAATGACATTCTTTAGCCCGGCAGGCACGGAATGTCTTACCGCGCGTTAGAAATCTACCTCCGCTCTCATCTGGGGGATGTCGTGGTTTCCCCATTCGGCTTTGCTCAGAGCCTGCCCTGAGCTTGTCGAACGGGGCACAGGCTTGTACTTGTTGCGGTCGGTCATAGCGTGCTATTTTCAGGCGGCTTGTTATTCTTTCGCCGGCGGGGTATAATCCTTTTCCTTGCCCATAGCTGATGAAGGGCACGGGAAAGAAATATCTCTTTGACAAAGATCCCTAAAACGCCATAGAATCGCATAGGCCTTGATCTTCCCAAGCGAAGCTTTAGGAATAGCTCTTCTTGTGCATTCGGTACCCACTGATTCTTCAAGAGAGCTCAATAATCAATCATCAATTGCATGGGCCGCAGAGGGCACCGAGAACGCAGAGAAACGGCCGATTCTCGCCGTCATTGTGTTTATGAGAAGCGATTTGGACGAGTACACTTGCATAAACGCTCTGGTTACTGTATGATCGGCATGCGTGAATCAATCCTGCTGGTGTACTAGCGAAGGATGGTCCACGATGAACTAGTGTACAGGATGGTTAAGCGATGGATTTATCGCGACTGAGTGAACTTCATAAGCGGCTACAGTGGCCCAAGCCAGACCATGTTGTTCGGCCACCTGGCGCAGGTCCCGCTGTCTATTCCCGTCTGGCCCATCTTAAAATAGAAAAACCACTTGCTCGCAAACTTGGCAACGACCAAGTGCGTGTGAATGTTCTTGTTGGGAATCCGCTTGATGATAGCACCGATGCTCCCATCGCGTTATTCTGTGAATTCACCAAAGCGCTGACGCCAGAAGATCTGAATGAGACGCGAAGGTTAGCCTGGAACTTCTGCCGTTCTCCAATACTCATCACGATGGAACCGCACCTTATCCGTGTCTGGAGTTGTTATGAGACGCCGGATGCGAAATCTGGCAAGTTCCCCACAGAACCCATCGTTACCGGAGGTGACCGTGTGTCGCTCGATCTCGACTCTCTTGTCGACACACTCCATTGGATGTATCTCGCCTCGGGGCAGTTTCTTGTACGCCATCGTGATCGTTTTGACCGAAACCAAAGGGCGGATACAACACTCCTTAAGAATCTTCAATATTTGCGCGAGCAGTTGACTTCGGAACTTCCTGAGGATATCGCTCACGATTTGCTTGCCCGGATAATTTTCGTCCAGTTTCTTTTCCACCGAAAGGATAGTCAAGGAAACGCCGCGATCAATGCAGGAAAGTTGCTCGCGCTGCACCAAGAAGGTGTCCTGTCCAAGCACTATGAGGATTTGCCCTCCATTCTTCGGCATAAGTCCGACACTTTTGGTCTGTTCATGTGGCTGAACCGACGATTCAACGGCGATCTCTTTCCCAGCAGCTATACCAGGGAACTCGAGCATGTGAAGAAATCACATATGACGCTCCTGGCGAAATTCATAAGTGGAGAATTGGAGATGAATAAGGGCCAAGAGTTGCTCTGGCCCCACTATTCCTTTGATACGATTCCGCTTGAATTCATCAGCAGTATTTATGAGGAATTCGTCACTAAGCGGAAGGATGCTGACTCCGGAATCGGCGAACATTATACGCGTCCATTCCTCGTTGATTTCATGCTTGACAAAGTCCTCTCCTGGAGCGGCACAGACTATGATTTGAAAATCTTGGATCCCTGTTGTGGCTCGTCTGTTTTTCTTGTAAAAGCATTCCAACGCCTCGTACATCGATGGCGGAACGCAAATCCCGGAAGAGAACCTCCGGCAGCCCTTCTACGGAAACTACTTGAAGAGAACATTTTTGGCGTTGATATTGAGGCCAATGCAATACGTGTTTCTTCCTTCAGCCTCTACCTCGCCATGTGCGACGAGATTGATCCAAAACAGTATTGGAGCCAAGTTCGTTTCCCCTCCCTCCGAGAAGTCAGACTACGCACTGCCGATTTCTTTCGGGATGATATCCAAGAGATTTGCACAGAAAGTGCCCGGACTGAACGAAACCAGTACAACCTTATTATTGGGAATGCCCCTTGGGGGCCTGCAAGTCTGACAAACAAGGCTCAGCAGTGGGCTGACGCAAATGGCTGGAGACCGGTTGACCAACAATCTGGAACGCTCTTTCTGGCAAAAGCAGCGAAACTGTGCAAGCCGACTGGACAAATTTGTATGATCCAGCCGGCTGGTTCATTGTTATTTAATGTTAACTCAACAGCCTTGGAGTTTCGGAAAAAATTATTCACAGATTATAAAGTGGACGAGGTCGTCAATCTTTCGGCTCTTCGGTTCTTGAGTATCTTCCCAACTGCTGTCGGACCAGCATGTATTATCAAAATGCGACCAAGTCAACCAAATGACGAGCCAATTGCTTATTGGTCCCCAAAGCAACCGTATACACAAGAAGAGCAACATCGCGTTGTTATTGACTCACAAGACCTGAACTGGATTTGGCCCGAAGAAGCTGCAACAGAGCCAATAGTCTGGCCAGCCTTGACTTTGGGTACTCGAAGAGACTTGGATTTTATTAAGACAATTCAATCAAGTCAAAAGTTTGTCAGATGCAGTGCATATGAGGGCTTCATTCGCGGAAAGAAAGAAGCAAAGCCGGTTCCAGATCGTTTGAATTTGCCTGCCTTAGAGGATCATGAATTATTCGAACGTCTAAAGTTGGTTAGCAGTTCAACGTGTTTCCCCCCCAACGAAAATGAGAAGTTTGAGAGAAAAAGAGAGAAAGAGATTTTCGAATTACCTCTATTGCTTATGCGAGATTCATGGCAGGTAGCTGATGGTCGATTTAAAGCAGTCATAGTAACGCGAGGCAGGGCGAGACTGTTGCTCTATTCGCAGTCATTCATGGGTGTACAAGGAAGATCTGAGCACACACTAACCGCATTTGCCATCGCTGCAAATAGCTCATTTGCTGTCTATTACTACTATCTAACGTCAGGCCGATTAGCGAGTTTTATTCCCTCTTTGAGAAAAGAGGATTTCGAGACACTTCCGCTGCCAAATACCTCAGAAATAACGTTCTCCCAATTGTTGACTATGAGTATGTATGAGATCGACAGCGCAGCATTTGATCTCTATGGTTTAACTGAAGTAGACAGAGTTCTTGTCGATCACGTTCTGAACATAAGTATTCCTGACTTCAAAGGCAAATTGCATGAAATACCTCCTGGACGCCAGCCTATCGAGACTTCATCAAACAAGCGTTCAAAAGAAATGTCTCAGTATTGCGAATGGTTTCTTCGGGTCCTAAAATCAGGCTTTGGAGAGGACAAGTCTATCTGTGCCACTATATTCACCACTGACTCGGATACAGACCTTCCCTATTGTATTGTCGCAATTCATCTGGACTGGTTGAAACAGAAGCCAATCTCCTTTGAGTATCATCATAAAGAAGATTTGCTGCTTAAACTCGCAAACTTAGAACTTGAGTTCCAAAAGCAGGACAACGGCACAATCTATTATAGGAGGGTATGTAGAGTGTACTGGAATGTCCAAGTCATGGATCATGGGGTAGAGCGGAACATTCCAACGGTTTTTCTGATCAAGCCAAACCAACTTCGCTACTGGACGCGGTCAGTTGCATTGCGGGATGCTGATGAAGTCGCATCCGACCTTCTTCGCTGGTCACAGTTAGGCTCCCCAGAGAAGGAGCCACTAGCTCATGCGTAGTCGTCTCACTCCCATACAAACTAATTATCCCGTCCCAGAGGATTTTGTCAGACTGGCAAAACGTTGGCGTCCAGATGCTATAGACATTCTCCTCGGTTATGTATGGGAAGGTTTTGACAAACTCGTGGCCGAAGCGTTCGATGTGAGCAAAACCGATGAGAACCTGGAGGACGATATAACGTATGCGGCCTACTGCCGAATTCACGATACAATGCCACCTTCATCGCCCTATCAGGTAGTTCACCAGCAACCTGAACGCGAACGTAAGAAACCATCAGGGCAAGCACCAAGCTCTGATCTTGGGTTTCGCCTACGAGGTGGCAGTATTCGCTCGCATTTCACCATAGAAGCAAAAGTGATTCCAACCGAACGAGCGGTTTCCAAGTATGTTAACGAGATTAGGGATAACCTTTTGACAGGCAGGTATTCCTTGTTTTCAAGCGAAGCAGCTATGCTCGGCTATTTGCTTTCTGGCTCTCCCTCTGTTACTTTTGAAGCCATTTCTCAAAGCCTACAATGCTCATTGCACTCCTATCCTGCTTTTAAGCAAAGAAATCACCGTTATTCCGACCACAAACGTCGAGCGAGCAGCGCTCGAATCTGCACGGCTTTTCGTTGCCATCATTTACTCATATTGTTTCATTGCAGGAAATCCGGGTGGCGCGAAATCCGGGAACGTCTGTGAGCAAGCCGTTGTTACGACATTCGCGGGATTTGTTCACGGGAATTTCAAACATCTATTCGGCATCACCTGATCCCATTCCGGCTGGATTCCTGCTCTCCGATCGGGGTTGGGGTGTGGTGCAGGGCTTTGATTCTATGCTATTATTTGGGCGGCTTGTTATTCTCTTTGGGGCGGGGTATAATCCTGGGGTGGTTTTTGGTCAGAGTGATTTAGTGTCTTGTCATTCAAAGAAGAGGCGATTCTATGGGACAAACAAAAGGTGAAGGATTAAGTCGGCGCAGTTTTCTGCGCGGCGCCGGCGGGATGATCGCGCTACCAACAATTATATCGGCTACTGCACTGGGGAGCGACGGCAGGCCTGCGGCCAGTGAGCGGATTGTCATGGGTACCATCGGATTCGGCGGGCGCGCCAGCGGGGTCATGCCGGCGTTTATGCGCGAGGACGATGTGCAGATGGTCGCGATTTGCGACGTCAAAGGCAATCGCCGCAAACTCGCCCAGGAGACGGTCAACCGGCATTACGGAAATACCGACTGCGATGCCTATATCGACCTGCGGGAGCTGCTGGCGCGAGACGATATCGACGCAGTGCTGATCGCCACCGGCGATTACTGGCATTCGGCGGCGGCTTGTCTGACGGCTCGGGCCGGCAAGGACATGTACTGCGAAAAGCCGATGAGTGTGACAATCACCGAAGGCCGCGCGGTGGCCGAGACGATGAAACGGTATCGCAGAATCTTCCAGTGCGGAACACAGCGGCGAAACGTGAGCCAGTTCATGTTTGCGGCGAACCTCGTGCATAAGGGCCTGCTCGGCGAATTGAAGGTTGTTCACGCCGAGAAGGCGCCGAAATGGCACGACACATATGAGACACTTCTGCCTGCGGAACCGGAGCCGCATCGAGAGGTCCTGGACTGGGATTTGTGGCTCGGGCCGGCGGCGTGGAGGCCTTACAATTCCAAGTATGCGTCACGGCAATTCTGGGGCGGCCATCTGGATTTTGCCGGCGGGTCGTATACCGAGTGGGGCAGCCACACGGTCGATCTCTGTCAGTGGGCGGCGAAGAAGGACGATACCTCGCCGGTGATATATCATCTCGTAGATCAGGACGTGGAGGCCTACTACGAGGACGGGCTCAAGCTTATCCTGAGGGGCAACATAGGACGCGGCTCATGCGCCGTACGTTTCGAGGGGACCGAGGGCTGGATAGAGGTGGACGATTCGGGGCATATCGAGGTCGAGCCTCAATCGCTGCAGTCCAAACGCAAGCTGGGCAAGGGCTATCCTGTGGACGACCACGTGAGGGATTTTCTCAACAGCTTCAAGTCGCGAAGGCAGCCGGCGGCCCCTGCGGAGGGGGCGCACCGCTCGATAACCGCCTGCCATGCCGCTAATATTTGTCGGCGGCTGGGCAGGACGGTGAAGTGGGATCCGGCGGCCGAAGAATTCATCGGCGATGAACAGGCCAATCGCATGGCCTCGAGGGCTTATCGTCAGCCGTGGAGGCTGTAGTGGATCTTTTGTTAAAGAGTCGGCAGAGCGCCACCAGGATAAGGAGTAATGAAATGAATCATAACCGGTTGATTTTCGGTTTATTGATATTGGGTTGTATTATAGCGACAAGCGCATCGTGGGCGGATACCGGGACGGTCGATACCGAGATAGCCGCTGCGGCCAAGGCGGGTCCGGCAGGACTAAAAGAACTCGAGCGCAGCGCGATAGAGACGATAAAGAGCGGTGCGCCGAGAATGGAAAAGGATCATGCGTGCCGAATATTGCGAGTCATAGGGACGAAAGATTCCATCGATGCACTGGGAGACTTGCTGGCAGATGAAGAGCTTTCGCACATCGCCCGCTACGCACTGGAGTCCATGCGCTATCCCGAGGCAGACAAGGCCTTGCGCGATGCACTGGGCAAGAGCAGCGGCCAGGTGAAAGTCGGCATCATCAATTCTCTCGCCATGCGGGGTGGCACGCAGAATGTCAGTGCCTTACTGGCATTGCTCAACGATACCGATTCCGAGATAGCAGACGCCGCCGCATGGGCCCTGGGCCGAATCGGATCGGGACGGGCGGTGAGCGCGCTTTCGGGCAGCTATGGGAGTGCCCCTGAGAAGAGAAAGGCCGCTATTGCAGACGGATTGCTCAATGCCGCCGCTCGGCTGGTCGTCAAAGGCAGTTTGCCCGAAGCGCTCGCGATCTACAAGCAGCTCCAGACAGCAGATGCTCCGGAACACATTCGCATGGGCGCATTCGCAGGGACAATCGAGGCCCAGCCCGACAAGGCCCAGAGCATGCTCATCGAAGCAGCAGCGAGCGATGACTGGAAGATCAGGGGCATGGCAATCGACATGATTGTCGCCCTCGAGGGCGAAGGCGTTACCGAACGGTTCTCGGCGAACCTTGACAAACTGGATGCCGAGACGCAGGTGCTGATGCTCGGCGCGTTGGTCGCGAGAGACGAAAAGGATGCACTGAGACCGGTGATTACCGAAGCTGTGTCCAGTTCGAATGGCCAGATGCGTGAGCTGGCGATCAAGTCACTGGGCGATATCGGAGATGCGAGTTCGGTGCAGGTGCTGGTCGACGTAATAGAAAGCGGCAAGAGCGATGAGGACAAAGGTCTGTCGACGTCGAGTCTGAGACGGCTGCCGGGAAAGAGCATTAACGGTCAAATCGTCAAGTCCATGAAGACAAGCAGCGCCGAAGGCAGGGTCAAGTTGATTGAGATTTTGCAGGATCGCGATGCCACAGAAGCGGTGGATGAGCTTTTGATTGCAGCCTCGGATAAAGATGCCGACATTCGCAGGGCCGCTTTCAAGGCGCTGGCGGATTTAGCCGGGCCCGAAGATCAGAAAGCCCTTATCAGACTGCTGGTGAACCTCAAGGCAGACGCAGGGCGCGCCGAAGCGGAACGGGCGGTCATATCGGTTTGCCGCAATCTCGACGAAGCGGCCGGCGCCGAGCCGATACTGGCAGCGATGGATTCGACAACGGCAACAAAGTGTTCTTTACTGCGCGTGCTCGGCGGGATCGGTAATGCAATGGGATTTGCGGTAGTACGCCAGGGGCTTGAAGACCGTAATCCCGAGGTTCGCGATACCGCTGTGCGGACGCTTGCGGACTGGCCGGATGCCTCGGCGGCGCTTTCACTGCTGGAAGTCTTTCAGAAAACCTCGAATCCAACGCATAGGATCGTAGCGCTTCGCGGCTGTGTTCGGCAACTGTCTCTGGGTACACTCGCATCGGCGGACACGCTCGGTATATGCGGAGAGCTGATGAAAGGTTCCGATGGGCCTCAAGAGAAGAAGATGGTTCTGGCGGCACTGGCAAAGTCGGGAGAGCCCGGAGCGATAGAAATTATCGAGCCCTTGCTGGCCGACAACGACGTAAGAGCCGAGGCGGAACTTGCGATGCTTGGCATCATACGCAACATGACCGGACCGATGCCGGACGAGGCTAAAACGGCGGCACAGACTCTACGCAATAGATCCAGGAATGAGACAATAAAGAAAGAGGTGGCGGCGGTTATTAGACTCATCGATAAATTCGAGGATTATATCATGGCGTGGCAGGTTTCCGGCCCGTACTCGAAGCCCTTCGCCGACACGTTCGATACCGCATTCGGGCCCGAAGAAGCCGACGCCGACGATGTGTCGTGGAAGACACTGCCAATTAGCAAGACCGGCAACCGGCCCTGGATGTTCGATCTGCAAGCGGCTATCGGTGGCCAGGGCAAGGCAGGCTATGCCCGTACGTGGGTGCACTGCGACGCCGAACAGGCGGCAAGGCTCGAGTTCGGCACCGACGACGGTAATAAGGTATGGCTCAACGGCAAACTCGTTCACGCAAACAACGCCGGCGGCCCGGCGACGCCGGGTGAGCATAAGGTGCCCGTGATCCTGCAAAAAGGCTGGAATGCTCTCTTGCTGAAGGTTACACAGGATACGGGAACGTGGCAGTTTTGTTTCGCCATTCGAAAACCGAACGGCGGCAGACTCGAAGGGTTGGGCATCCAGGCGAGTGAACCGACAAAGTGATACGTCCATTCATTAATTGGAGATACATTACATGGAACTTGAAGGCAAGGTCGCAGTCATCACGGGCGCGTCGAGTGGAATTGGTGAAGGTGTCGCGCGCGAATTGGCTAACGCCGGCATGAAGCTGGTGCTCACCTCCCGGCGCAAAGAACTGCTCGACAAGCTCGCCGCGCAGCTCGATACGCAAACGGCTATCGTAGCCGGTGACATCACCGATGAGTCGTTGCCGCAGAAGCTGATTGACATGGCGGCCCAAACGTTCGGCTCGTGTGACGTCGTATTCAACAACGCCGGCGTGATGATTGTCGGCAGCGCCGAGGATATTGACCTCGAAGCGGTGTGCCGGATGGTGCGCATCAATGTAGAGGCGGTGTATCGCCTGGCGATTGTCGCGATGCGGCATATGGTAAGTGCGGGCGGCGGCTATCTGATCAACACATCGAGCATCCTCGGTACGAAGGTGCGCCAGACAACCGGCGCTTACGCCGGCACGAAGTACGCCGTCGAGGCGCTGACCGAAGATTTGCGTATGCAGGCGGCCGGCACTGGTGTGCGCGTCTGCGCCCTCGAGCCGGGCCTTGTCGAGACACACCTCCAGGACCACTTCCCGGTTCACCCCAGGGACATGCTCAACCTTACGGCCCTTGTTCAGCCGGCAGACATCGGCCGGGCGATCCGCTTTATGCTCGAGCAGCCCGACCATGTGGCGATCCCGCGCATTCTTGTGATGCCCGCCGACCAGGGAATGTAGCATCGCCCCCGCCTTTGTCACCACACAAATAGGAGTAAAGAATAAAGCCGTAGGATGGGCAACTTGTTGCCCATGCGGATCATTCTATTGGCCGGCAAAGTCCTCTCCGAAATTCCCGTCATAATCATTCAATACGCGGTGCTTGTGCAGATCCTCTTGATCGCCTATCTGATGTTTCCCGGAACCGCCTCTGCCATATATGTCACCACCGTGAAGAAATAACCCAGCCGCATGGGCAAGTAAGTTGCCCATCCTACGAGTGCTCAAGAGAGAAATGTGTTTGGTGGCCCACGAAATCCCACGGTCATCTTCCCCTGCTAATCGACTTTGGGCGCCGACCAGATCGTTGCGGCGATGTAGCGCTCGGCGCGGGGCTTGTCCAGCCAGTAGTAGATCGTAACCAGTTTGCCGTCGGGCCGTTGCACGGTCCGCGTGTAGCCGATGTCAGGCTCGCCCGCACCGCTGCGCAGAACGTATTGCGGTCCCCACGTCGCGCCGTCGTCACTGCTCAATGCCGCACGGATGGTGTGTGGTTCGTTGCGATTGGCATAGGTAATGCAGAGGCGTCCATCGGTAAGGCGGACCATGGAGGGCGGGTTGCCGCTGTGCAGGCCGTTTTCTTTGACGGGATTTGCCATGCATTGCCAGCTCAGGCCGCCATCGCGGGAGCGGAACAGCTCGATGAAATTGTGCTGCGCCGGGTCGTTGTCGCGGCGGCGCAGGGCCACAAGCAAATCACCATTTGGCATACGAATCGAAGACGGCATAATCGAGTAGCCGCTGGGCGGTTCCGGCCCGATCCAGGCAAACTGGTTCCAGTAGCTGCCGGAAGTTCGCGTTCGCACGCAAAATGGCCGGCCCTCTCGATCATTGGTTTTCTCGGCAGTGAGAAAGAGCGCCAGGTCTCTTGGCCCGAGCACTTGATAATCGGTGCGCGCACGCAGATGCAGGTCGGCAAATGGCAGGCGAAATGGTCCGTTCCAGGTTCGGCCTTTGTCGAGCGAAATGAAGGCCTTATCATCGCGGGCGTTCAGGGCAAAACCCGGCGCATCGAATGCAATGTCCGTGCCGAACCGCTGCAATTGGCCGTCGGGATAGCCGGCTTCGGATGCCGACCAGGTTTCGCCGCCGTCGGAGCTTCGCGCAAGCATAGTGCTCCGCGGGCGGGCGGGATCGATCTGGTGCAAACCTTGTTTCTCCGGCGGCGCGAGGTAGCCGAGGCTAAAGCCCACGAGGATTTCGTTGCCCCACTGCCAGATGCCGTTGTTGGCCGGCCAGCCCGCGAACCGGCCCTCCTCGTAGAACACCTTCAGATGCCGGGCATCCTTGACAACAACTGCTTCGTCTCGCGCCAACGAGACTACCGGGCATGTTGTCACTATCACAAGAGCAACGCAGAGCCATTCTTGTCCGAGACTGTTGACCATAAGTTTGCAACTCCTTTCTCCCATTCCACGGGAATGATTTTGTTGGGTAGCATATTTCCAGAAACGCCTTTGCCACATATGTCACCACGGCGAAGATACAATCCATCCGCATGGGCAAACAAGTTGCCCATGCTACGGCTGTTTCATCTGAAACCATCCACAAGGCGTATGTTATCAAACGTGGGTATGTTTGTCACCGAGTATTCCGAGGTCTTTTGCCGCGGTCAACATTGGTAATTCCTGGACTTTCAGGTTTAGCACCCAAGGGCGAACCTACCGCCCCGGCTTCTTCCATGAAATGGACTTTATCTTGATGTATTCGCCTTCTGCGCCTGCTGAGACAGGGTCGAGCCGTATTCCGGTGATGTTACCTTTATAGTCCGGGCGATTGCTCAGATCAATTTTATAAGTGTGATAGATCTCGTCGGGTTTGAGTGTGAAAGCAACGCTTCTTTGACTTGAGAAGTTCGGTTGCGCGAAAGTCTTCCACAATAAGCGCGCATCGGTTTGGCTTGTCTTGCAGGCGGCGTGGATATACATTGTCGGCACGTCGGATGCTTTCCAAAAAGTCTGCGGGCCGATAATTTGAGGATTATTCTCTTCGAGCTTGACGTGCAGGTGCCCCTCGATTGGCCAGCCCGTATCGACGGCGTTGCGATACACCCAGTGTTGGCGATCTTTTTCAAAACGATAATCCGGCAATGATTGCCGGCCGTGTTCCTTATAAACAAATTGGCGAATCTCATCCAGCGTTCCCACGATAAGCGTGTATTCGTATTCGTACTGAATATTGTGATCGAGAATTTCGGCTCTAATGGGTGAGATGTAGCCGGTGGGTCCGTCCTTACTGCCGCCCTTGCCCGGTTTGCCGAAGAAGCCTCCCTTGAACGAATATGTGTCGGGTTTGAAGACGCCGAGGCCTCGATCATTATCGTTGACAAGAGCGGCCCAATTCTCGGTGGCCGACCAGTTCTCCCACGGCGAACCGTCGAGATTCTCAAAGCCGGTCCACGTCTTGGTGAACTGAGTCAGCTCACCGCCTGTGAAGGGGCGGTCGCTGGCGTAGCTGAACAAACGATACCACGGAGCGTTCGTGTAGACGGCGGGCAGTTCCTGGCCTCGGCCGCGATATTGCGTTTTGTCCGAACGGCGGTTGTTGATGCGACTGCGAATCGACACGGTGTTGTCACGCAGCCGGATCCAGCTTTCGAATGTGCATTCGCCGGGCTCGTTATCCAGGGGCCACTGCATGGGGACACATTTGACATAGAGCGACGTGCCGTCATTGCGATGCTCGGTGACGACCGAGCGGTTTGACGCATAGTCGCCGGACTGAATAGGGTTCCAGCCGAGAAAAGCCCACGTTTTCGAAGGCTGTTTGCCGTTGGGTGTAAACGGCTGAGGCCCCGAATAGAACGACATTTGAATCTGCCTTCCCCAGTCGTGGCTGTTGATCATATTCACCTTGTCGCTGCTGGCGGCAAGGTATGTGACCGAGCCGCCGAGATTCAGGTCCACTCCCAGGCGAATGATGCCGTTGTCGAGATAGCTGACGTTCTCGGCAGGCTGCCGCGGCCTGGTCTGCTCTGCGCGGACGGAAGATATACAAGCCGGATAGGCTGTCACCAATGATATCACGGATAACATCGAGCAATTTAGAAGCTTCATTTGTTCCTCCACGAATCTCTAAAAGTCATAAACACTACGATTTCCAGGTCAAAGTTGCGATCGATTCGACCTAATTTGTTCATGAAATCTGTTCCCAAATAAATACGTTGTATTGTGAGACCTATTGCATACACTATAGAAAACAATCGCGCAGGACAACAAGAATGTTGGCACCGCATGTTTGGGCGGTTGTCACGGTGACAAAAGACTTGGTGAAACGCTGAAGTGATTGGGAGCAAGAATTTCATGCTCACTGGAATCGATTATTTCGTGGTCATAGCATATTTGGTCGGAATACTCCTTCTGGGGTTCTATTTCAGGAAGTTTGTGCACTCGTCCACAGATTTCTTTCTCGGCGGCAGGATGCTTCCCTTCTGGGCCATAGGCATGTCGATCGTCGTCTCCGACATAGGGGCGCTCGATTTCGTCGGCATCGCCGGGTCGGCTTATCGATACGGGATTTCGGTGGGTAATTTTGACTGGATCGGCTCGGTGCCGGCGATGCTTCTGGCGGCGTTCATCTTTATTCCGTGCTTCTGGAAGAGCCGGATCTATACGATCCCCGAGTACCTCGGCAGGCGATATAACGACGGCGTGCGGACGATTGCATCGCTAACATGGATTATCTTTTTTGCATTCAATCTTGGGATCATTTTCTGGGCAAGCGCCGTTCTGCTCAACACGCTGATGGGCTGGCCCAACTGGGTTTCGATAATTGCCACGGCGTCGGTCGTCGGGCTCTATACGTTCTGCGGCGGTCTGACGGCGGTGGTTATGACCGACGTCGTGCAGATGATTATCATGTTCGTAGGAGGCGGCGCCGTAGTATTTCTGGGATTCTTCCGCGTTGGCGGATGGAGCGGTCTTGTCGAGAAGATATCCCAAATGGGGCCTGCCTATAAGGAGCATTTCGATTTGATCATGCCGGTCGATACGCAGACGCCTTTTCCCTGGACGGGGATTCTGTTCGGGCTCACATTCGTAATGGCAAATGCCTATATGATCGGCAACCAGTCGATTGTTCAGCGTTGTTTCTCGGCCAAGAACGAATGGCACGCGAAGGCGAGCATGATCTTCGCTGCGTTTCTGAAAATGCTTATCCCGGTTCTGGTCTTATTTCCCGGCCTGGTCGCAATCGTTCTCCATCCCAATCTCGAGGACGGGGACAAGGCATTACCCACGCTGATGCGGACACTGCTTCCGCCGGGGCTGGGGGGACTCATGTTCGCAGCGTTTCTGGCCGGACTCATGTCAAGCATCGACTCGATGCTGAACTCGACGGCGACGATGTGGACCAAGGATCTTTACGAAAAATTCATCCGCAAGGGCGCTTCGGATTTGCATTATCTCAAGGTCGGACGAATCGCGACGATTGTATTGTTGGCTTTCGGAGTAATTACCTCGCCGGTCAGTACGAGTTTCGAGGGTATATACGTCGCGGTGCAGACGTTTCTGTCAATTTTTCAAGGGCCGATATTTTCGATCCTGCTGCTGGGCATATTCTGGCGCCGAACAACTCAATGGGGCGGCCTGGCCGGCCTGCTCGGCGGAATGGCGACTTCGGGTCTGATGTATTTGTTCAAGGATTCTCTGTTTACGATCCAGGATCCGTTTTTGTATGTGTCGTGGTGGTCGTTTGTCGCGGGCGTGATTATTACGGTGGCGGTAAGCCTTTTCACACAACCCCATCCGGCGACCCGGCTGTACGGTCTGGTGTATCGGTTGAAACAGCCGGAGATTTCAGCCGGTGACATGAAACTGTCTTAAACTCTGATCGGTCGGCATTCCCGGCCACGGTCTTAGTGACATATTCTATTCTTTTGATGGATGCGATGATGGACGAACAAGATGATCAAACTGCAAGAGACTTAGAGCAGGCCAGAATGAGCCAGATTAACCTGGCTCTGGGGGTGTTTATCAGTTTCTTTGCCTCGGTGGTGCTGGTTTCGATATTCTTTACCGAAACCTTTGTCGGCAAAATGACCAATCTGGGCGCCGGAGTGATTCTCGCAGCCATCGGGGCAATCATGGTCGTGCGGGCGAAAATCCAACTGCGCAATTCATAGTCGCACAAGACTTAGGATTGTGCATGAAATAGATTCTCGAATTTGCCGGTCCAAGTGTGCCGTAGATTTGGGTGCGATCGATTGAGTGGAGCCGGAATTGTAGCTATTCTACAGTGAGGATTCCACGATTGAGGAGCAGCCGAAGATGCGGTGCAATTGCCCAGCCAAAACGGGAAGTTATTTCAT